>JAITLB010000149.1 GCA_031278175.1 Christensenellaceae bacterium | reverse complement strand
GTCAGTTTTCCGCCTATCCGCTCCGATTTCATGAGTTCTATACTGTTCACCATTTCGCCAAATGTTTCTATCCACCACGGCTCAACTCTTGTTGAAACCTCTCTGCCGAGCGTAATATGCGGGCTGAATTTCCTGCTTTCAAGTGCAAATCCTGCGGTATAAAGTCTGTCCGACAAATTGCGCTGTAATGCCAAAAGGGGTTTTCCCTCGCGCAAGCCTACCCACCAAATGTCGCCACCGTCACGCTTGAAACGTCCGACACGCAGGGCGGTTATGTCGAACGGCGCAAACCTAACGTCAGATAACACTGACTTCGCGGCGGTGGTTTGCTTGTCGTTGCACTCGCCAAGGAACGTAAGCGTCAGGTGCAGATTCTCTGGCGCGGAGAAGTTCCCGCGATCCGACTTGGCACGCAGTTCGTCCTGGAGGGTGAGCAGGTGTCCACGGGTGCTGTCATTGAAGTTGATGGCCATAAAAAGTCGCATATTAACTCCTCCTAAACTCGCAACTCACAATATGGTTGTTCACAATGCCTATCCCTACAAATACGAGTAGATTATCGTACTACCGACGAACTTGAAACCGAGTTTCGACATATCGCGGCTTATGCGGTCGGATAGTTCCGTCTTTGCGGGATCAGCTGACAAATCTTTAAGTCTGCTATCAATCGGCTTGCCGTCAACATGCCCCAAATGAAATCGGAGAGCAAACCAAGTTTAAGAACAACCCGTGATCAACAAAGCGATGTTAGGTTGTTTCGCGTTCTGCAGGATGTACGACCATCGCGACTCGGCCAGAGAAAAAATATTTTCCATCGTGTAAAAGGAGTCGATGTCCACGAATTTCGCTTTGCCCTCGTCAATAAGATCCTGCCGCCGCTTGTCGAATTTAAAGTTCGCGAATTTAAGAAAGAACAGACTGAGAGCGACATGCTTATACTCTGCAGGTTCAACAGAGGCGCGCATCTTGTGCTCGCTTTACATAGTGTTTCTTCCGTGCTTGACTCTTTTTTAGATTTGGCTGTCGCTATTTAGTTTTCCTCCTGTTTCACGACCCAATGACGCCCCTTAACTATGCCCACGCGTTTCACCAGCCCCGCAGCTTTGAGTGCCTTGATGTGGTTCTTTATATCTCTGTCCGCTATGCCAAGATCCGCAGACAATGCCTTTGCTGTAACGGTCGGGTTCGCTACCATAATCGCGATGATTCTCTCTTGCGTTTCGCGAACGCTGTTGCTCTTGGTGATGTTTTCAGTGATGGCGACATCACAGAAAAAGGTCACCGAAAACTCGCGGTTGTGCTTGTATTCAATCACAGGCGCGGATTTCCCCGCTTTCTTGCAAGTTTCGGTTATCTTTTCAATGCCGCGTCCCCAAGACTCAATCATTCCAGCGCGGAAGAAAGCGTTGGAGATGAGCGGGTTGTGCGGCTCGGATCGGTGCGTGAGAAACAAGTCCTCAATCGTCCATTTTTCCAGCAAACGTCCATCGTTGTATATAATCACGCGGTCGTCAAATACCTTAATTTGAATCGGTGTGCCTGTGCTGTAATCGCGGTGAACAATGGCATTGGTAATGGCTTCGCGAAATGCCGCGTGTGGCACAGGATAGGTTTCCACCCGCTGAATCCCGTTGTAGCTTATAATGCCCTTAAAGTAATTGAGGTAGATAACCTCCATAACCTTGTCGGGCAGGGAAATCAACGGACCGTGTACTTCGTGCTGATACACCAAGTCTGTGTCACTTGCGAACTTGCCAACTTTTACATATGCCCCCGTCACCCACTTTTCCGCGTCCTGATGAAAGAGCAGGATCGCAGCGCGGCGAAGATAACTGCCCTCGGTGAGGCGCAAGTTGTCAAGAAGGGACTCATCTGACATCTGCAAGTCCTCTTCGGTCATTCGGGTACTCTCGACCGCTTTCTTGCGGAATATCATAAAAGCATCGCGCGCGAAGTCGCTGACACCGATGTGCGGTACGGGCATGCCGTCCCAAGTTTTACCCTGCTTGCGAAGCAGAAACTCGTCAAGCGCATTGCCTGTCAACTCTTGTGTTGTTCCACCAGCGCGGTAGTAATACTTGCCGTTACAACTTATAGGGTGCGGATGAGCTTTGACCGTCACGCGGAGAAATTGCATGCTGTTTTCCTCCGCGAGGTCAACATCGGCAACAATACCCATAGAACTTCGGAACTTGCTCGGCAACGCTTCGAGGAGCTTGCGGGCATCCGAAATGCCGATCATTTCACCTTTATCTGTTCGTCCGATTTCAATCATGCCGCCGCTCGCGTTAGCGAAGGCGCAGAGGGTGTGGAGATACTCATCGTGCCATTTTTCTTTCCATTCGATGTTTTGACTTTCCATTTCCAGATTAACTGTTGCCATTTGCGACTTCATCGGAGCAAGATCCATAATCTCGTGCAATTGACAATTCAGCCCCAAGCAGATTTTCACAAGGATGTCCGTGTTTACATTCTCGCATTTGGCAAGCTTTGCGATGGATGATGTTGAAATTCCCGTCAGCTTGCGCAAGTCATCTTTGCTCAAGTCCCTTTCAAGCAGGAGTGTCCATAATTTTTTATAGCAGATATCCATTACGACCACCATGTTTTCCAAATTAGTAGTTCATGTGTATTCAAACAAGACAGAGTTTTGTGTGCGCGTCTCGTTGTCAAACAAGCATTACGGTTCAAAGAGCAACTGTCCAATTGCTCTACTCCAGGAATAGTTCGGGGGGTATTGAACATTACGTCCTGTCCATAACACGTTTTAACCCAGCTTTCTCTAGTGCTTTTCAAGAGAGATGCGTTGACATTGCACCTCCCCATGCTTGATTGAGTTGTATTTCGCTAAATGTGATTAGCAAATCTGGCACGGAATTTAATTTCCGCTTTGGTCTTGTAATACACCAATTATTCATCATTTCGTTGATCCAATTTCTCGGCTTCATTTATGTTTGATTCTATCTAAGGATATTCTATCCTTGCGAAGCTGTTAAGCACTGCCTTGCTGATAATCTTCGCCCATCGCATGGTATCGCCATTCCTATTTGCCTACGTACACTTTCCTTTGACCACTTAAAGATATAACTATCGGGGAAAGTTTGCAGTCTGGTCCTTTCATGGTTTGTTAATGATCGCGGCTCTGCCCAATGATAAATATGCGTGCCGCCGCTACCGCTAGCGGTAACCGTGTAGGCAGGTTTGTCAGGGTTCAATCTCTTATAAATTTGACTACTTTTGCGCCCGCTACCTTGAGCTTTAAGTCATCAGGAAACGCAACATTAAATGCGTTTTTGGTGGGCTTTATGTGTTGCAGTCTTTGAACTCCCGAGCGAGAGTGCCGTGTAAGCTCGTTATTTGCCGCATTTTTTTGTATAGGCGGTTACTCGATTGCGGCGCGACAGGTGTTATTTTTTGATTTGTATGGCATAGGAGACGGCACTCTGAATGTCACATTTATTCTTAAATTCGCCTACAATGGTCAGCTACTTTCATTTGGGGGACTGCATTAAACCCACTATTTAGAATATTTTCTGCTGTAATTTGAGGCTTGCACTTAATAAAGCCCTTACGTTTGCGACATATAACAGAGGAAACTCCGAGCATTTTCATTAAGCGACGAATTCGTTTTTTGTTGTATTTCTTTTGTTTTAATGTATTCAGGAATAATGTCATCCGCCTGTAACCTAGCATCTTATTGAAAGTTTCGCGGTAATCTAGGATAAGTCTTGAAATCGCACAACTTTCTTTCTCGGCAGGTCGTGCCAGGTTGCTCACTTATAATACGAAGAACGGGGCAAACTGGGTATTTTGCATAGCAATTTAACTGAATACTTACTTCTTAATCCTTTAACAACAAGATATTTTTCCTCCTGTCTGGTTTTTGAGAAATTTGTCTTACCTCTATTTCCTTTTTTTAAGAATTTCATTCTCCATTTGTAAACACTCTAATTTGCACATTGCTTTAACAAGATCTCTTTTAAGGCGTTCTACCTCGGTCATTTCCTCTTCAGTCTTGTGGTGTCCTCGGTTGTCTTGTAAACCATCGATGCCTTTTATATTGTATTTTTTTACCCATTGGTAAACTTGATTATACGGCAACTTAAAGTGTTCAGCGGTGAGTTTGTAGTCCAATTTGTTACCAAGGCAAAATTTTACTACTTCTAATTTCTCATCACTTGTTAAGTTTCTGCTTTTCATGTGATAAATTCCTTTGAATGGATCGTAGTCCATGAGTTCGATGCCTTATTATACCATAAAACCCATCTTTATAAAACAGAACTATCTGAAATGTAGTGTTTTTGTGTACAAATCTCTTGATGAGGATCCATTGCAAATACTCTAACAATCAATACCGTACATGTCGTAGCACCGTTGCCATTTGCAAAGTGTGCAAATGCTAACCCCCCAATAGTTCGCACCTCACTACTGGACATAAGACCAGTAGTGAGGTGCGATAGTGCAAGTTTTATAGCACTTGCACCAAGGTTTCTCTTTTTCATATGAGATACCTTCAAAGTTTTACAGTTCTGTTTTTTGCGTGTACGCTTTAGTGGTAGCAGAGCACATATTGAATGATGACCCTGCGGTTATCGGAACGAAAACCGCCAAGTCATGGGTGCAGATTTTCGAATAGCTAAAGCCCCGAAGTCCCCGTGCTATCCGCCTTTAGAAACAAATAATCCATCGGGAACTCCGATGGATTGAAGGTATCAACGACTGTTGATTAAGATGGTCGAGATGAGGGGATTCGAACCCATGACCTCTTGGTCCCGAACCAAGCGCGCTACCAAACTGCGCTACATCTCGATAATAAGAAATCAATTTCAAATTATTGATGGTACAAATATCAAGTCTGCTATACGTTGCAACGTGTTGCCAGCGCAAAAGATAGTTACTTAAGTTGCTAAACATCGCAAATTACAATTTGTTTTATAATAACTACATCGCTTTTTGGCTTAATTAAAGACAAACAAGCGTAGTAAAACTACTTTATTTACTCAAGGGCTAACGATAATTGACTCAGCTAGGTGAGTAAATATAATTAAATATATCAAAACGTTCGAAATTTGTCAAATACTAGAGTGGTATGTAGTATATTTGCGTTTTATGAAAGCAAGTTAAGAGCAACATCACATTGGGATTTTAGAGCTTAACATTTTAATTTGGATTATCTTGTTACTGAATTTTAGAGAATAAACGTTTTCCGCAAAGTGTTGCATTAATCCATTTATATGACCACAAAGAAGCACCATCATTCTTGAACACAAATTGTAATATTGATACGTTAATGAGCAAATGCAATTCCCTATTCAGATTGGCAATTGTGTCGATATTTGGCATTTTACTTGAAAAATCCTATAAAAAATGTTATGCTTAACGACACCGAAATCAGTGTTGGTGATATTATTGCAGTAATAGTAATTTTGCAAGACTGTCGCTAGCACGAATTTAAGCATGCGCGGCTCGGATAATAACGTAGTCTTGCGTTATTATGGAAGGACTATTATGAAAAAAATCAAATTAGCTATAGTTGTATTTTTAACTGCATTGTTGATTATTTTGCCGTTGGGATGTCTAGATGTCAATTACGAGTATGAGCAATTGGGTAAATACTTTTTCCTTGGTGGTAACACAATGTGCATTGAAAGAGGATATCTAGTAACAAATGTGACAAGCCCAGAAGCGGGCAAAAAACTTATAAAAGTTGATGTTAATTATACCCAGGAGCAGCGGACGATTTATGCGTCACAAGTCACCCTTATTAGTGATGATGGAGATACTGAGTACTCTCCATATATGGAACTAGGTGACACCCTTGGATTCGAAAGACCAGCTAATGGTTTGCCCACTGTGTATTTTTTGGTAAATGAAAATGAATTGAAATTCACTTTTAAAGTGATTGTAGGACTAACAGGCAAGCTTATAAACTTTACTATTTCGGCATATCAAAAAGAGATTACTGAACCTGATACGTCATTTGATAGTGTATATTTTGAGAAGAAAGAATATTCAAAGACGGTATATGTCGTAGACGCAAGAAAATTCAATCGTGACAGACTGGCACTTTTAATAAATATTCAGGGTATAGTTGCAAAAACCAAGGCAGAGATATATATTGACAGGTATAACGATATTAGTTATTTATATACAGCACAGTGTTACGATCCTGAGATAAACATAGTTAGGGTTAATGATCTGTTTGAGTTGCTTAAAATGTTTGAATCGCATGTAAAAGATAAGAAGTTTGTAACGTACAATAGCGCTAACGGCGATATCGGCATTAATTTAGCCTCTACTGTTTCTGCAGCAGAGTCATATTTAGCGGTTCCAGAAAGTTTAAGGTCGCAAGTAGAGCAAGCAGGATTTGAATTTCACGAGGATATGAGCTTAATAGAAGGCGACAGAGCGCAAAAACAACGTGTAATATTTAATCGCTATAAAGATGTACTTAATAAGAACTTATTAATCCATCAACCAGTCGAGCTTAGTGATGAGGCAGATACATATGCCCTAAGAGATTATGGCATATCTAATAGTTGTTTCATTTTCTTTACTCGACATGATGAACAGACCGACGTTGATTTTTTGAGAAATGAAGTTTTGCCATGGGCAAATAGCAACACACCAATTCTTGGATGGTCTTCTGATGAACTTGAATTTGTTATTGAAATATCTAAATTTGGTGATTTTATAATTGCTTCTGATTATGCTTTCAATTTGAGTTATTTAAGTGCGCTAGAGCATACAACATTTTCTCAACCTAATGAGGATAGACAAATTACTGGCGAACAAGGTAAACACTATGTTGCACTACTGCTTTCAGATGGCGACAATTTGCAATATTTCCAAGGGGAGTATCTCTTAGATGGTTCTCTTTTTGCGCAACGATTAAAAGGTCGTACCGATTACAAACTAACGTGGACTGTCCCTCCTCTAGCATTTGAGTTGAATGCATACAGCTTGCAACGCGTGTATGCCAGTGCTAGTGAAAATGACCACTTTATTACTGGTCCCTCAGGAGCGGGATACATGAACTCTTCCCTTTTCCCAAATGACATTTTATCAGCTTTTGTAGAAAAGACGACAAAAGCAATGAGAGCTTCAGATATTGATGTAATTACGCTTTTAGATAACAAGCATAAGTTTGCAAATGGTGAAACGTCTATACTTGAAAAGGCAGGGTATTATTCTTCACAAGATGCGATAAAAGGCGGGATATGGTTGATGGATCCATCGAAATACGAATATGACAAAGGCAAAATATACTGGAGTAACGACAAACCTTTTATTACGGTGAGACGTTCTTTGTGGGATACAAACCCTTCTGAGTTAATAATAAGGAGTGTCGCAAACGTAGTTAACATGCAATCAACTGACATAACTACTAATGGTGCATATAGTCTAATAAATGTACATGTATGGACAATAACCCAAATGTCATGGATAAACTATTTTGTAGACAATCTTGCATCTCACGTAGAAGTGGTTTCTGTAGGCGAATTGATAGACATAGCATCCGCTAACGTGGTCAGGTAAAACCCATTTATCTTGTTCCAGAGATGAATAACATCGCGCTATAGATGCGCAAATAGTTCAAATTGTCACTAACACGCATAATCAGTTTTCATAGTCGACGCGACAAACAAATCTGACAAATCCGCATTGAGACATAGCACTCATATATTTAGAAACCATTTAGATTTGTATGATTTTGTGTCGATATAGAGAAAAAACAAACAATAGCGCCACATCTACTTCAGCGATGAAAGTGGGTGTGGCGTTAAACGTTGACGTGTAAAAGCTTTAATTGCTTGCCATAAGCGCGTTATGGGCTTAAAAACTATAAGTGAGCAAAAGAAGTTTTGCTACGGGGTTTAATGTGTGTTTACATCATGGCACAAGTGCACTAGTGAAATCGTTTAGTACTACAACTTTGCTTTTTTTAATTGCACCTACAAAATCATCAGTATTAACCGCGATTGGCGGGAAAGTATTGTAGTGCATAGGTATAATAATTTCGAAGTTAAAATAGTTATTACAAGCAAAAGCAGCACTTGCAATATTCATTGTGAACCTTCCACCTATTGGCAATAATCCTATTTGAGGTTTGTATAGCTCTTCCATTATTTGCATGTCACCAAATAAATCTGTGTCGCCAGCAAAATATATTGTCTTACCACCAATTGAGATAATATAACCACAGGCAAGCCCAGCATAGAGAGACTCCCCATTGTCTTCAATGGTGCTACTGTGTATAGCGTGAACCATAGTAAAAGACCCACCAGTAAACTCAAGACGGCCGCCTGTGTTCATTGGAATCAATTTAGTGATACCTTTTCTTGCTAAGAAATTGCATATCTCAAAATTTGCTATCACCGTTGTTTTATTCCCTAATATATCAAACAAATTACCGATGTGATCATGATGTCCATGTGAGACTAAAATATAATCTGGGTTTTTTATTGTCGGAAATTGCTTAATAGCATTTTCAATATCGGTGCAATACGGATCTGTGACTATAGTAGCATTCCCTGCAGAAATAAGAAAACACGCGTGTTGGATTTTTGTTATTGATAGCATTTTACATTACTCCCTAATAATTTTAGAATGTATTAGTGTGCCGATTTTGTTTTACACTAACGCTCTACTAAACAGCTCAAACGCGCTTGATTGGGTCAGCTACTATCTAATATTAGAACATACTAGAAACTGAACGTGAACGCGTTTTGCATTAGTTCAGATATTAATTGTATTGATTAGCATCTTCTAAAATTATAACAAGTTAATTAACTCGCAATTAAATCGAATTGTTCACAAGTGATATAATTTAATAGAAAACTGCTTAAGTAGCGCGAGTTTGTGACAATTATATAGTCTGTATAATTGTATATTACTAACCCTTGTACAAACTTAAATTTAACACATATAATAGTATCATTTACTGGTCGAAAAATCAAGACTAAACACGCAATTTATTGTTAACTAAACTTTAGTACAAACAAAAATAAGGTTTATGGCATGCAAAAATTTTGATTAGCTTTAGTTGTAGTAGAAACTATCGAACAATGCTGTTATTTTAAGTGCGCCGAGGTCGCTTTATTATTTTATTATCCTAGCTGGGGTGATGGCGTTTAGCAACAGTCACAAATTGATGCAGTTGCTATGAAAGCATTATAAGCGCTTGTTAAGGTAGCAAATAACTCGGTACTGGTGCCCCGCTAGTGCAATACGCGCTATCGCGGCACTGAAATTATATAAACCCAGCCGCGACACATAAAAAGAGATTCAAAAATGATGCATTTAGAATAAAAGCGTCAGAGTTTTGTTGGAGTAAGCAGATCTAAAAAGCCCAACTCTGATTATTGAAGCTACCAGTATTTTGAACCGCGCATTTACTTGTTAATGAACGCATGTTCGTTTGCACGCTTAACAAGCAATTGATAACTTTATTAAACGGAGAGAAATGTGATAATTATATTTTGCTAGATGTCGCATGTATGTTTTGCTAAGCAAGGTGTTGAAATAGATATGATTTAGTGAGGAGATAGCAATTGCGCGAAAAACTGGTAATTTAATGAAAAGCAAGGAGGTGCGCTTTTATGAGTGTATAAATAGTGTGTGCTAGTTATTTTCATTTTGTTTGGCGAAAATGGGGATGTTTTGCAATTTAGTTTAGTAGCAAATCCCATTGTGTTTTTGTGATAATGAAATATATCATGGTATAACTTTCAGCAATTTAAGATAAATACTAAATTTATTATGCAAAGCATGCGTAATATTTATTTTGTTGTTGCATTTTTCATGACTATATGGTATTATCTTTTATAGTGTTATAGTAATGATGCATCGCTGTCAAGCAAGACGCATAAAACAGCTTTCATAAGTTCTAAGCACAAAAAGAATCTAGTACGCTTTTTGCTCTCAGCGAGAAATGCAGTAAACAGTAATACTTTTTTATTTATAACTGTTGCTTTATTCGTTGACAGCGTGCGAAATACGTGCTAATATTATGAATATAGATATATGAGTGTTTTTACAACATGAATATGCAATAAAAATTGAATAAATTTAAATACGATGAAAGGAATCGTTGAGGACAGAGCATGTAAACAGTTTTATGTGAGCATGGTTTGTTTAAACGTATCATCAATGTTCTCCAATTTCAGAGAGAATCGGGTTGCTGTGACGATTTATTGGTGTTGATGGTGTCTCATCCTGGAGTAGCGGGCGGAACACTTTACGTAATTATGCCTTGCCGGGTACTCTCCGTTAATTGAGGTCTCATTAGGTTTTATCTTGTGAGTAATATGAGTGCGCACGTCTCTTTGATGTGCGAAGTCGGGTGGTACCGCGGTTTCATTGATTTTGATTTCGTCCTGACAGTTTTATGACATGTCAAGGACATTTTTTATGCCTTTTTCATTTCATTTAATACTATATAGTCAAATGCTAAAACAATAAAAGACTAGTAAGTGGTCTCTATATAAACTGAAATATTAGTTAAAGAGGCACACGCTTAGCAATAAAAGCTAAGCACAGTAGTATACAAGGAGCAGAGAACAATGGATTCAAATAGGGTAATAGTTTTCGATACGACACTGCGTGACGGTGAACAGACACCAGGTGTCAATTTGAATTTGTCCGAGAAGCTAGAGATAGCAAAACAGTTAGAACTGTTGGGTGTGGATATAATTGAAGCGGGTTTCCCAGCAGCATCGAATGGTGATTTTCAAGCTGTGCAAGGTGTCGCGTCAGCAGTCAAGTGTTCTGTTGCAGCACTATGTCGTTGTGTGCGAACGGATATAGATCGTGGTTGGGAAGCTGTAAAAGAAGCAAAAAAACCGCGATTGCATTTGTTTTTAGCCACTTCCGAAATACACATGAAATACAAACTAAAACTAAGTCCTGATGCAGTATTTGAGCAGGCCGTACAGTGTGTAAGATATGCTAAGACATTATGTGAGGATATTGAATTTTCATGTGAAGATGCTAGCAGAACGGATCCTGAATTTTTATACAAGGTTTTAGAGGGTGTCATTGATGCGGGTGCAACCACAGTCAATATTCCCGATACAGTTGGGTACAAAATACCTAACGAATTTGGCAATTTGATTGCAGAGATAATAAAGAATGTGCCGAATATTTCACGAGCTGTTGTCAGTGTGCATTGTCACAATGACCTAGGACTTGCTGTCGGAAATACTCTAGCCGCACTGCAAAATGGTGCTAGACAGATGGAAACCACGGTAAATGGCATCGGTGAGAGAGCTGGGAATTGTTCTGTTGAAGAAGTAATAATGGCACTAACCACGCGAAAGGATATTTTGCAACTTAATCATAATATAGACACGTCAGCAATATTTAGAACTAGTAAGAGAATTTCAAAATTAACTGGTGTTCCTATTAACGTTTGCAAACCTATAGTAGGCGATAATGCTTTTGCGCATGAGTCGGGGATACATCAGCATGGTGTTCTCACGAATCCTCTAACATATGAGATAATGACTCCACAGTCTGTAGGCAAGCAAGAAAGCACATTGGTTTTAGGTAAATTGTCAGGTCGACATGCATTTAGTGCTCATCTAAAGAATCTAGGTTACGATCTCTCGCGCGAAAAGATAGACGAGGCTTTTGCTCAATTTAAAGAGCTTGCTGATAAAAAGAAAAGGATTACCGATGAGGATTTAGAAGCAATAGTATTAAATAATACAGCAAACGTACCCGAGGTATACAAATTAGAAAATTTCGAGTTGCGAACTAGTGCTAACAATCTCTCTGAAATATCAATCTCTGTCAAGTGTGGTGATCAAATTATTTCTACTACGTTGTCCGAAAACGGTCCGATTACAACGACATACGAGGCACTCGAAAAGATAACTGACGGCAAATGGGAACTAGCATCGTATGATATACGCGCCATCCCAGAAGGTGATGATGCGCTAGGAGAAGTTATAGTGAGACTTAGAAAGAATGATAAACTTTATACAGGGCAAAGCGTTTCACATAACATTATTGAGGCATCAATACTAGCTTATCTTGACTCTGTCAATAGAGCATTGACAGACACAGACGAAAAACAAATTATTTAAGCATTAACAAATAGGGCATAGATATGTTGAAAGCGCTATAAGGGCATTTTAATGACCACAGCAAGGAAATTACAGTTACGAGGTATATATATGGGAATGACAGCAACTCAAAAGATCATGGCGCACAAATCAGGTCGTAGTAGCGTAAAAGCTGGCGAATTAACTGAATGCAGTGTCGATCTTGTTTTTGCTAATGACATAACCGCACCAGTTGCAATAGATGAATTTTATAAAATGAACGTTGGTGATGTTTTTGATAAAGATAAGATAGCACTTATTCCAGATCATTTTACACCTAATAAAGATATAGCAGCAGCAGCTTTGACAAAGAAAGTTCGCGAGTTTGCAAAAAAACATCAAATAACGCACTATTATGAGATAGGACGCGTAGGTGTTGAACACGCATTACTGCCCGAGTTAGGTCTTATCAAACCAGGTGATGCCGTTATCGGCGCGGATTCGCATACATGCACGCATGGCGCTTTAAATGCGTTTGCGACAGGCATAGGATCAACAGATATGGCTGCAGGCATGGCGACAGGTAAATGTTGGTTTAAGATACCAGAAGCGATTAAAGTGATTATCAAAGGCGAAAAAAAGAAATATGTATGTGGTAAAGATGCTATACTTTGGCTTATTGGAAGACTTGGTGTTGACGGGGCACGCTATCAGTCTATAGAGTTTACTGGTGATATAGCCCAGTTTACAATGGACGATAGATTTACAATTGCTAACATGGTAATAGAGGCTGGTGCTAAAAACGGTATCTTCCCTGTTGATAGTGCAACTAGAGCATATTTAGCAGAGCGTGGAATCAAAAATTATACTGAATACGTTGGCGATGATGATGCTATTTATTCAAGGGTCATTGAAATGGATTTGTCAAATATAAGTCCAACTGTTGCTTTCCCACATCTGCCTGAAAATGCAAAAAGCATTGAAGAAGTAGAGAAGATGAAAATTAAAATTGATCAGGTAGTAATCGGTTCTTGTACGAACGGACGCATAGAGGACATGCGCATGGCAGCAAAAATATTAAACGGGCGCAAGGTCAGTGAGTATTTAAGATGCATAGTTATTCCCGCTACGCAAAACGTTTGGATGCAATGTGTCACAGAGGGGCTTATGCAGGTTTTTGTCGATGCAGGTGCTGCTGTATCTACACCGACTTGTGGTCCTTGTTTAGGTGGTCATATGGGCATACTAGCAGAAGGTGAAAAATGCGTATCGACGACAAACAGAAATTTCATAGGCAGGATGGGGCATATAAGGAGTGAAATATATCTGGCTTCGCCAGCTATAGCAGCAGCGTCTGCAATAACAGGTGTAATATGCAGTCCCGATGCACTTTGATTTAATTTGGAATGTTGATAAATTACACTTTCTGTAGTTGGATTAGCAATAGAAGTAGGGAGTATAAAAAGTTCAGCAAGAAATGCCGAAAGGCATGCAAGGCAACATTAATAATACAACCTAATGGAATATTCAAATTAAGCAAACTAAAAAAGCGAAAAGAATTTTACTAAGATATTAATAATAGTTTCAAATGACTATTTAGAGGATTAAAATGAAGAGTAGAGGATTTGTTCACAAATATGGTAATCATGTTGATACCGATGTAATAATACCAGCGCGCGTGCTAAACAACCCAGATCCCAAAAATCTAGCGGCACATTGTATGGAAGACATTGATAAAGACTTTGTTAAAAAAGTTAAGAGTGGCGATATAATAGTTGCTGGTGTCAATTTTGGTTGTGGGTCTAGCAGAGAACACGCACCGATCGCAATATTAGCCTCAGGCATTAGTTGCGTCATTGCTGAAAACTTTGCACGCATATTTTACAGAAATGCCGTCAACATCGGACTTCCAGCGCTTGAGTGTGCTAGTGCTGCACGCGATATTGTTGCAGGTGATGAATTAGAAATAGATTATTCAAACGGCGAGATATTAAATCTCACAACGGGCAAAAGTTACATCGCTACGCCGTTTCCAGCATTTATGCAAGAGATAATAAACGCTGGAGGACTAGTAGGGAAAATAAGGGCGATGAAAGAAAAGACAAACAAATAAATCAATAATGAGGCAAAAATGAAAAAATACAAAATAGCATTGCTCCCAGGTGATGGAATTGGTCCAGAGATAATAGAGTCAGCTACTCAAATATTACAGAGGGTAGCGCAAATATATAAATTCCAGATTGAAATGTGTCAAGCGCCTATAGGCGGACACGCTATAGATACGCTAGGAGAGCCATTGCCTAATTCAACTTTAGAGTTGTGCAAATCGTGCAATGCCGTGCTTATGGGTGCAGTAGGTGGACCTAAATGGGATTTGTTACCAGGGAATCACAGACCCGAAGCTGGGCTTTTAAAAATCCGTGCTGGGCTTGGACTTTTTGCTAATTTGAGACCAGCTGTAGTGTATAATGCTCTTAAAAATGCATCACCACTCAAAGACTCAGCATTAGCAAATGGTGTAGATATAATGGTAATTCGCGAGTTAACAGGCGGAATATATTTTGGGCAAAGGAAATCTGTACATATAGGAAATAAGTGTGTATATGCCTATGATACCGAAGAATACACCGTTGATGAAATAGTGCGAATTGCACATGTGGCTTTTAACATAGCAATAAAGAGACGCAAAAGGGTTTGCTCAATCGACAAAGCAAATGTATTAGAGTCATCTAGACTATGGCGTCAAACCGTAGCCGATGTTGCTAAAGAATATAGAGACGTAGAACTTTCTACTATGTATGTCGATAATGCAGCGATGCAATTAGTCAGGAATCCAGGACAATTTGATGTCATTTTGACTAACAATATATTTGGCGATATTTTATCCGATGAAGCCTCACAGATAACTGGTTCAATAGGGATGTTGCCTTCTGCCTCGTTAGGCAAAGGCAAACTAGGATTATATGAGCCAATTCATGGTTCAGCTCCTGATATTGCAGGAAAAAATATCGCAAATCCTATGGCTACAATTTTATCTGTTGCAATGATGTTGCGCTTTTCGCTTGATGAATGTGAGGCGGCTGAGCGAATAGAAGAGTCTGTAACAGCGTTGCTTGAATTAGGTTATAGAACAGCTGATATAACTAGTGACGGCATTGAGCCAATAAGAACAACAGATGTAACGAAGAAAATACTAGAGTTGTTAAACAAATAGTCAAATATATCTACAACTCTTAAGATGCTAAAAACACCGAGATTGTACGATTATAATAGCAACTGTTAGTTTAAATAAAGAAACCTTGTTTTATTAATCCAGTTTGGAAAGCCAAGCAAGAAAATTAAAAAAGAGAGCATGTGTTATTACATGTTCTCTTTTTAAGAATAAAGACGTTATAGAAGTGCGATCTACTAAATGCGCAATAATCGATATCAATCCCTAGAGCAAAGTAAGCAGCCTTACAATTTGCGAAAACTTAAAGTATGACAAAAGGTGACACGTGCGAGTTTTATCCTTTAGGCAATATAGATGTAAGAGAAAACTTGACTGGTAGCAATTGACATGAGCACTCCAGAGCGTTAGAAATAATTATTTAACTAAATCAAATGGTCCAGCAAAATAATTTTAGTATGACTCAATAATTAACGAACAGCATGTGTCAATTTAGCAAAGCACAGTCGCAAAAGCAACTTTGGAAGCAAACAAAGATTTAGGTTTATTTTTAATTCAGTTTGTCAAAAATATAGTATATGAAGAAAACTGTAGCAAGGAAAGACGCGGCTGAGCGAGAAGAGATTTTTTCTCCAGTAGGCGATAATGTTAGCGGGGATGATGTATATGGAAGATCAGCGGTATTTAGAACTAATTAAACAACGGGCACCCAAAACGCGACATCTAAGGACTATGATAGCGGCATTTTTTGTTGGAGGCTTTATATGTTGCATCGGTCAAGCATTTAATGATTTGTGTGCATATTTTTTCCCAGCACTAAATCCCAGTACGATCAAGCAGATAGTGCCGCTAGTTCTAGTAGTTTTAGCTACACTACTCACGTGTATTGGCATCTACGACAAAATTGGAGAAATTGGTGGCGCTGGATCAATTATCCCAATTACAGGATTTGCCAACTCGATTATCTCTCCAGCTATCGAACACAAGCGTGAAGGTATAATAAATGGTGTTTGTGCTAATATGTTTAAAATTGCGGGACCTGTGCTAGTCATTGGCATTGTGGCTTCTGTTCTTTCAGGAATTATAGCATTAGTATTGAAGAGCGTGACTTAAGTTATGCCAGCAAGCACGATACAACTAAAATCACGTGTTCTCATCGGTGCTGTGGCAACTCTAGCAGGTCCCAAAGAGTCGCAGGGACCGCTGAAAAAGCATTTCAACAAAGCGCTAAGAGATGATTTGCTCGGTTTAACAAGTTATGAACTAGCCGAAAGTAAAATCCATGAAAGTGCGATACGATATTTATTAAACAAAACTAACTACATGCCACAGGATATAGATTTATGCATTGCTGGCGATTTGACGGATGAATTGTATGCCACTAACTTTGCTATGCGCACGCTGGAAATCCCTTTTGTAGGGTCTTTTGGTGCTTGTGCGACATATGGCGCAGCGATTGCATTAGCTGCTAGAATTATAGACGCTTCAGTCTTTAAGCAACGAATTATTTGTTCTGTGAGTAGTCATTTTTCAACTGCCGAGCGACAATTTAGGTTTCCACTTGAATTAGGGACACAGCGAACACCACTCGCTCAATGGACAGTAACGGGTGCAGGTGCAATGCTCATAAATAAGACCGAAGGACGCATACGAATAGAGTCTGTGACTTTCGGGAGAGTAGTTGATTGGGGTGTTAAAGATGCCAATAACATGGGCGGTGCTATGGCTCCTGCGGCGATGAACACTATGATTAGGCATTTCAAAGATACGCGCAGGCAACCGCGTTATTATGACTTGATAATTACTGGTGATCTGGGTCATACTGGTGCTTTGCTATTAAAACAACTGATGTATGAGAGATCTTACGATTTAGATCAAACAAATTACACCGACTGCGGGGTTTTGATTTTTGACAGAGAAACACAAAAAGTTGAACAGGGTGGAAGTGGTCCAGCCTGCTCGGCGCTAGTATTTAACGCTTACGTATATAAGAAACTACTTGAAGGGTCAATTGGTCGAGTCCTTCTCGTCACCACAGGTGCGCTTATTTCAAAGACATCGTGTTTGCAAAAACAGAGTATACCAGCTATAGCTCATGCTGTGTCGTTTGAGAGGATTTAGAGGTGTTTATGCTTATCACATATTTGCGTGTCTTTGTAGTAGGTGGTTCGATTTGCTTAATAGGTCAAGTATTAATCAATACAACGAAATTAACAGCTGCAAAGATCCTAGTTATATTTCTACTCTCAGGTGTCGTTTTAGAAGTGCTCGGCATTTATCAGCATATAATAGATTTTGGGCATGCAGGCGCAACTGTACCGATCGTAGGATTCGGGAGCTTATTAGCTAAGGGCGCAATGAGTGCCGCCAGTGAGCGTGGCATATTAGGCGCGATAGCGGGTGGTCTAGAGACGGTGTCGGTTTGCCTTTCAGCTGTTATGGTAGCTGGGTTGCTATCGGGGTTAATAATTTCATCAAGAACAAAAAAATGACATATCTATAGCGGGGCATTAATTTTGAACATAGATAGTGCTTTGGTAAAAGACCAGCGCAAATAAATTTAAAACCTGAGCAATTTAAGTTAAGATGATAAGCATTTTGTACAAGGCATGCGTGATGCGAGATGCCCCCAAGAGGATGTAGTTATATATTTAGAATATAGACAATAACCGTGGAAACTTAGTTAGCATTTAAAGTGCTCGGCGCGAGTCTCATAAGAATTTATACGCTATACGCCCAAAGAAGTTTATAGGGATTAATGCTATCTGGGAAGCTTTTAGTTTTTCTATTTTTCGTGAATACTTAGGTTCAATGTCCGCATATGAGATAAGTTGCAATGCCGATTTGACTTCTGCTGCACTTAAATTGCATTCGCGGGAGAGCTTTACCGAATATTCTCTAGAAGGTTCCATGTCAAAATAATTTACTGAGAATGGTATTGTTAGTCCAGCTATGTTAAGCATGATCTTGCGCACATAAGTATTAGCTTTTAAGCGAATATTCAAGTGGTCGGCATCTTCCTCTACCGTAACATTGATTTGTGCTTTTTTAAAGACGGCTTCATTATCTTTCGTGAACAATGTTGTTTTTCTAGATATTAATGTGTCGCTATCATCAAACAATTCTGCTATCATTGCTGTCTTATTTATCTTGTTATCTGGGATGCGCGAGAGCGAAACTGTTTCGATTTTGTTTGCTGAGTATGAAGCCAGTGTTGTCTTTATTTCAGAATTAAAGAGTATATCACCATCAAAGTCTGTAATTTTGATTAAAAGCTTGCAACTAAATTCCTCGGTTGAGTCGTTAACAGCATATACTGAAATATCATTATCATCTCGATAAAATGAAACCGAGATCGGTGCATAAAAATCCTTTGCATAATAGTGGAGAGCTTTATATGAACCCAAATAATCGATTCCAGACCAACTTGCGGTGTGCCAGCAGTCGTTATATTGCCAATATAGCGAGCCATTACAACGACCGAGATTTCTATGCCAATGATCCACAGCAGCCTCGACACTTTCAGCTTGTGTGAGTTGGCTTAAGTATGTCAGGTGATCGTATCTTTTCGGTATGCGATAATTATTAATTATATAATAGAGAATGCGTGCGTTTCCAGCTCCACATTTTTGGTGTGATTTCATTAATGATGAGTTAAGATCCAACTCTTTAGGATTATTTGCTATCTTTAAAAGAGTATCAACAGGTGGTAGTGATTCAAAACCAAATTCGCTACAAAAACGTGTGTTGCGCTTCATAAAATAAGTGAAAGGCATCATTCCATGCCAAACTGCCCAAATATGTGTGTCGCCCGCGTTATCAGCTTTAATGCCTTTCTCTACGCTTGGTGATGTTGGCCAGTACCGACAAGATGTCAACGGCTCGATAACCGATGGCATAGTAGTATAAAAGAAGAGCTTGTTATCTTTTAAAAGTTGAGGGAATAATCCCCACCCAGGACTCATTGCATCGATTTCGTTATTACCGCATAGCAGTGCAAGAGAAGGATGCGTGCGCAAACGTTTAACCTGGTAGATAACTTCAGAGGTAACAGATTGTAAGAAATCATTTTTTCTAAACGGATATAAACCGCATGCAAACATAAAGTCATGCCAAACTAATATTCCATAGCGGTCGCACAAATCCATAAAATAATCAGAAGCATAGAAACCGCCACCCCAAACGCGAATCATGTTAAAATTAGCGTCAGCCATAGCTTTTATGTACACTTCGATTTGTTCGTTTGTGACACGTGCAGGGAAACTGTCAGCAGGTATCCAATTTGCGCCTTTGCCAAATATTCTTTTGCCGTTTACGATAAAGCAGAAATCTTTACCATATTTGTCAGGGAGTGTCGATAGAGATAATTCTCTGATGCCGATATTAATGCTTTTTTCAGTTGCTCCAGAGTTTAGCGTGAGCGTGTATAATGGTTGCTGCAAAACATTGAGTTTCATACCATTTGCGTGCCAAAGTTTAGGATTTTCGATTCTAATAGAACAGCTAACACAAGTAAATACATCTCGCTCAGAGGTGACAGTGAGCGATGCGTGAGCTACTTGCAAGCCATCAGGATCAGTTACAGTGACAGTCCCATCGCCACAATACCTTTCTATTGTAGCACTAATAGATAAATCTGCAAAATCGCTAGAAAGTGCTTGTTCAACACGCAAGTCACTAATCAAATCTCCATCAGAACATAATATATATACCCGACCATCGAATCCAGAACACGGGAGTTTTGGCCCCCAATCCCAGCCGAATTGATAAGCGGCTTTGCGGATAGTGGTAAATCTGTTTACACCTGCAAAATTAGCAGGGAAATTCATATTTTTATAGTTATTTGCTACATAATTTACTGGTGATGTGAGATGGACGGACAATGTATTTAATCCAACTTTCAATTTAGATTTAACATCATAGTCGTAAGGAATATGTGCATTTTTGACCGAGTCGAGCAATTCGTCGTTTAAATATATATCGGCTATCGTATCGATAGATTCAAAATGAATTCGCACTATTTTGCTTTGCAACTCGTCTTGCCTGATTTCAAATGACTTTTCATAGGTCCAATCTAATTCGCTTACCCAAAAAAGTTTGCCTTCGTTTTCGCCAAAAAACGGGTCTCCGATAAATTTATCTTTTAGCAGATCCAAATAATTACATGTTGGCAAATTTGTAGTGCCTTTGAATAAGCGATTTTTAGATGAATATTTCCAGTCATTGGAGATATCGATTGAGTGAATCATACATTGCACCTCAGCATAATATTTAACAACTAAGCTTAAAGAATTAAGTGTTTGTCTAGTTGTACAAGAAACAATTATTGAAATTGTTTTTTGTTAGAGCGTTTGATCAGTTTTTAAGTAGCGATAAATAATGCCCAGCTCTCAAGCAAGAGACATTTGATCATTGCTTAACTATGTTATTATACTATTATTGACGCTATATTATCAAGAAAAAACGATTATAACCATGCTCAAGGTTTCAAATTACGAAAAAAATGCATGTAGACTGGTCTCACAATAGAATTTTTGATAGTACAAGTATCTAGATAACAAGTTGAGAACATTGTTAAATGTTAAGATGGTTGGTGCGTGATAAGTATAACTATTAAAGAGCAAACAGGCGCGTTAGCGCATATAGAAAAAGTCATGGACTTCGATATGTCTAACTTGCGTCTTTATTAACTACTATTATTTGTAAATTGTGGCATGTCACATTTGAGAGTGCACCCGCCTTTTGTAGAAAAGGCATTTAGAAAATTATGAGCATAGGTAAACCTCACTAAGAATGCAAAACAATTTGCGATGCGTTTTTGAGGTTTTAGCGTTGTAGTAATTCAATAGCAAAACTTTGCGCTATTAATACATATGGTCTTGTTGAGTAGTAAAGGCAATCTATTAGCTAAAGAATAGCACTTAACTAACTACGATTGCAAATAACTTAGGATTACATTTTTGAGTTGTACTAAAACGCTTGAGAAAAACGAACAAATATTATATAATATTTCAAGATTATCTGGAGGTATACGTTTATGTTTTCTAGAGAAACAGTTATTGGTGATGCTTTAAAAATGGGCAACGCACTTGCTATGCAAAAAGTCCTAGCTGGGTTTGGCATGCACTGTTTACATTGCGTTCTTGCAAGTGGTGAGACTATTGAGCAGGCTGCCTATGTACACGGCATAGATCCTGATGTTATGGTTGCAGCGCTTGAAGAGGCTGCCGTTTCTTAATTAATGCTGGAGCATGGTGCAATGGTAGCACAGCGGACTCTGACCCCTCTGATGTAAGTTCGATTCTTACTGCTCCTGCCAAAAGTAATTAAGTAACTGACCATCAGCGAGCACAATTGAAGTTTCAAGGAAGTGTTGGTTTAAAATCATTGCTAATAGGGCGACAAAATTAATGTGTAATGCATAGCGACCTGAATGAGGTAGCAATTTTTGTGTCTATACCGTAGGTGTATTATGATGCAAGTTTACTATCATTATTTTACTACCGCGATAAATAGAGACAACAAAATTATAGTTTAGAGAATGAATGTCTAGTGCGGGGCATATTGTATTTAAAGATCTCAAATAAACACAGTTACATAATGCGATCTGCTCCTTAAAATAGCTTTGTATTCTAGACTGCGTGTTAAAGTATGTGCTTGTATGTGCGCAACTACAATTTAGGTTGTCAGTCTCACTAGTTATATAGTAATGATTTTTAAGATTTGATGCTTTTGATATAAGATGTGCGCTTTAATATTGCTTTTATAAAGTGCTATAAGATTAATTTTCGCCAGTTTGTGCTACCGCAAAGCTTAAACTAGTGTTATGAAATCCGATGATGCTAAGCTAAACATTTTGAAACTTGAATGGTGCGCATACGGAATGGTAGATTTAGTTATTTAAATCGATAAAATTGCTTTTTTAAAGGCGATACTTATTATATTATCTAGCAGGCGAATATTGATTTTCGGATATGGTGACTATACAAATGGGTGAGCGAATCGTTTACAAGAAATTATCAAAGACACAATTCATAGCACTTAACGCGCTATTTTTGGCAATTATTTTGCTGTCACTTGCATTTCCACTTCAGTTTGGACCAGTCTCGCTTGCGATATTACCAGTTTTAACAGCAATTGTAGCGACTGCGGCTTTTGGACTTAAAAACGGATTAGTAGCTGGCTCGATGTTTGGTATGATCAGCTTTATAGGTTCATTCATAGCACCGTCTCTTTTAGCTCAGGCGTTTAGAAATCCCATAATATCGCTTTTACCTCGCATACTAATTCCTGTTGTCGTTTATGTAGTAATTAACGGTTTAAACAAATTATTTCCAAAATTAAAGCATCCAATTATTTTTGCAATTGGCGCAATCGCTGGTGTTGTTACTAACACAGTTGGTGTAATAGGTTTTATATTGCTTTTTAATTTTGGCTCGCAATTTGGTTATTTAGACGCGTCTGTAGTGATTGGTTGGGAATGGATGGTGACTATTTTAATAACTAATTCTATAGCTGAATTGGTCGCATGTTTAATTTTGACACCACCAATCACAATGGCACTAAAAGCCGCGATGAAAAAAGGCACACGTGTAGTCAAGGATTAACAGACAGAACAATCCTAAAACGATTTTGCATTTTCACATATTTAGTTTAAAATCTTGCGCAAGATTTATTAACCCCTAGATGTTTAATAGACAACCAACTTGTTTTGATGTGTTTAGACTAAGTTTTATACTAAGCAATCGGTTATTAATAATTGCAATGTAGCGTTATGTAGCGTTTGAGAAATTAGATCATTTGTAATTTGTTAAGCATAATAGCAAGTTATGTTTGTAGATTAGGCGATATTAGAGTATAATAATCATGCTCTACATTTAACAATAAAAGTTTGTGTTTTAGTCTTAAATTAATATAAGACTAACCGAGTATATATTTACTGAGTTTGCGAACACATGCGAGGCAATCGAGAGGATGCGGCGAGTACTGCTTTTAACCCAAAATGAGGAAAATGCCATTAAATTCAAGCGGTTGCTAATGCAGTTTGGATTTGAGGATTTTAAAACATGTTCGGATGCCTCAAGCGGTCGCAGATTATTGGCGGAGCAGGAATTTGATCTGTGCGTTGTTAATACACCCCTGCTAGACGAATTCGGAAATAGATTTGCAATGCAAGCAGCCTATATTGATTTTTGCCAGGTCATTTTAATTGTTGCCGCTGATAAGCTCGAGGAAACGCGCGCACACGTTGAAGAGGCAGGTGTTCTAACAATTTCTAAACCTTTTACAAGAGAATCGATATGGAGCGTAATAAAGCTTGCAAATGCCACTTTTAATAAGATATCGCGATTGAAAAACAGCAATAGCGAACTCAAAGTGGTTATCGAAGATATAAAGCGAGTTGACAGAGCAAAATGTTGCTTAATTGAATTTGAGAGAATGACAGAAGAAGAAGCGCATAAGTATATAGAGCGAACTGCTATGAATCGTAGAGTTAGCAAACGTGTTATTGTAGATGAGATAATAACCAAATATGCGCGCATATGACTCTAAACACGTGAGGCAATTTCCATGAAATATAAAACAGTTTTGATAACAGGCGCTACGGGATCAATCGGTGAAGCAATTGCTGAGAAATTTGCAGTAGCGGGATGCAACTTGTTGCTTAATTATTGCAAATCCACACAGGTAGCAAAAGACTTAAAGGCAAAACTCGATAAATTTTGTCATGTGGAAATTTTTAAAGCTGACGTTAGGAATCAAACTGAAATAGACGCTATGTATAAATTTAGCAAGAATGCATTTGGCGCTGTTAATGCCATAATCAATTGTGCAGGATGCGCTCTTTATGGATTATTATCCGAATATACCGATAGTGAAATTGATCAAACGATAAACATAAATTTAACAGGCACAATAAAGATCACTCGTGCATTCATGCAAGATTTAGTATCAGCAAAAGAAGGATCTATAATAAATATAAGCAGTATATGGGGAATTGTCGGCGCTTCTTGTGAGTCTGTTTATTCAGCGACAAAGGCAGGTGTTATAGTATTTACAAAAGCTTTAGCTAAAGAATTAGGGCCATCAAATATTACGGTGAATTGTATAGCACCAGGATTTGTAAACAGCAAAATGAATGCGCAATTTAATCAAGACGATGTTGAAAATATTATAGCGAATACCCCGTTAGGCAGACTTGCAACGGTTAGTGATGTTGCGAGGGTAGCATATTTTTTTGCAAGTGAAGATGCTAGATGTATTACAGGACAAACATTGGCAGTAGATGGTGGATTTACACTGTGAGAGAACCACGATAGACATACATAGTATAATTGCATATAGAATTTTGGCATTAGATTTTGCTAAATTTGCGAGATATAAAAACGGTTGTGATATCAAGTTAAGCAAACTAATCGATAGCAGACAGTTTAATTTAGAAAAAAGTGCTTATAATATTGCAAAATACTTGATAGATTGATATAATTTAAGTACAAGATATCAACGTTTAGTAATTTATGAGGTGTTTGTTTAAGATTAGCGCTTAAGTTTAGAATTAAACGTAATTTTGTAATTTAGTCTAGTTATTCTAAGACTTTAAATGCGGAGGGTCGCGTGAATAAAAAAATAAGTATAACATTGAGTATTATATTGGTCATAGCAACTATGTCACTCCTATTGGTTGCCTGTGTTCCCACGAGCAAGGAAGACGCAATAGAAAAGATGGAAGAACTAGGTTACAGTTCATCTACGGTATATGATATAGGCTTTACTCTTTTGATAAAAGGTCTTGATACTGATGCAGAAGCTACATATTGTGCTCTCGATAAAGATTTTAATATTATTATGGCGATATGGTTTAAAACATCGGCAGGAGCAAAAGAATTTTACAATGACATGAAAGAAAAGATGTCTGATTTTGCTAAAGATTCTAGTTCCAAAGAAGGCGATGAATATGGAGCAAAACGCCAGGGTAAAGTTGTGTATGCTGGAAGCAAACAAGCCATGAAAGATTTTGCAAGTTTGTAATTTGCTACTCTTTTAATGTTTAATTGTTCTGAAGCTTCATATATTGCAAATGAAGCTTCAGAACGGAGCATACGCAGTTGGCAAATTAACATGATTTTGTTAGATGTATCCGCAAGGCAAACAAGTAATGTCTAAGAATCAATTATAAATTGAAAGGCGCAAGCAGTGAGTTGCCACACAATTTCTTGCGAGTGCGATTTTTATGACCTGTGAGAAGGACATATAACGCTACTCTGTAAGTTTGTGCTATTAGTGAGCGGATTAATTTTAAATGATGTTTTTGTCGTTTATTATTTAACCTCTGTGTTGGTGTTGATTGCGGCAATTTAGACATGAGGATATTTTAATTCTCAGTCAAAGTCGGATGTAGTTCTATATCAAGGCTTCGATTAGTGTTGCAGTTAAAATACATTTTAATCCAAGCCAAGATGCAAAATTCAATAGTTGTAGATAATAAAGCAAGTATATCAAAGCAATGTCTAGATAAATAGAGTATGCTTACCATTAAATTGGGTGTAGGTGTTTGCAATATTGCGATTGAATTTTGGATTGAAGGAAATGCCATAGTCTCAATGTGCGGAACTGTTAAGTATTGTTCTAAATAGGATATTAACAAGCAATAAAAGATGGAGCATGAGACAATCATAGTTTGATTTGTCAGTATGAGTAATACAAAAAAGCATGATAAAAGACAAGACATCAAAAGAAAAAGGCGATTTGGATCTTGATCAATTAAGTTTCTTTGCAGATTTGCAAGAGGAACAGTTGCTAGAATACGAATCATTGTACGAGGACACACCTACTGACAGCGACATTCCCGCTGATGGTGAATGTCGCATAATTGTTTCAAGTCGGTTTAAAAACGATGTAGAAGCGCTCAAATCGCAAAAGCGCGCCAAGGTAAAAGCAATAATTAAGTCGTTAAGTGGTCTCTCTCCAACAGAGATTCGCGATCGCCTCGACACTAGAAATTCTAAAAAATTCAAAGATATTTACCCTGCAACGTTTAAGTTCAGAGTAACGCGCTCAGCTCGCATTGTTTATGTATATGGAAGTAGTGCAAATATTGACAATGAACTTATAAAGGACAGTGATATCATATTTTTAGCTTACGTTGAGATACATGATGAGCAAAAAGATATAGCTTTAGAAAGTCGTAGTGAGTTGGAACAAGGGAAAATAAGATTTGAAAAAATAATAGAGAAAGTTAAAGCAGTTGTCAAAAATTGCTATAGGGATGAAATAGAGTTTATTCACCCACTTTATTTTGCAGCAACAGATCTTCCAATACTATCATCAAAGCAACAAGGGTATATAAGAGTAGAACCACCTGTAATAATAAGGGGAAGCGCAGGAAGCGGCAAAACTATTTTAAGTTTAGAATTTTATCGCAGACTTTATAAAGTTGTTAAGTCCATAGTGTATATAACACTAACTGAGAATATGCGCAGACATGCTAGTAAGTTGCTTGTTGCCATGGGCATAGACGAACCTCAGTGTTATACATTTAACGAATTCTCTAAAAAGAGTAACATTATCACACGTGTCATCGAACCAAGACCAGAGAGATTAGTGAGTATTTCAGAAAAAGCAAGACGCAGATGTTCTAATTTAACTGAAACAAACGTTTACACATACATCCGTGGAGTTATCAAGGGCGGTGTACTAAATGGTGACAGGAACAATCTTAGTGGGTTAATATCTTTTGATGAATTTAAGCAATTTACTAAAAAAGAAAAGTTGGAAGAGGATGAGGTTCGAGAGATATATGTCGCGGCCGAAGCATATCAAGCTCGACTCGATCAATTGAATAGGCATGATGATAATGATTGCGCATCAGCGCTGTTAAAAAAACCTAAGATATACGACTGTATAATAGTAGATGAAGTGCAGGATTTAACAGAAATTCAAATTTTAGCATTATCCCAATGTTGTCCTTCTCACAAAATATTCTTATTTGGAGATCCTAACCAAGTAATAAATCCTACTGTCGTTGATTTTGGAAAAATCGGAGGGATATTTTATAGAGGGCGCGATGGGTTTAGTGACGTAGAGCGTAAAATCCCACAATATGTTCTAAAGGAAACATGGCGTAGTGGTCCACACCTAATAGAATATATCAATAGACTAACGCGGCTACGACAAGTCTTTATAGGCAAGCAGGATAGTCGCGATGACGCAGACGAAAAATCGATGCGGCAAGGTGTAGATGAAAGTTATTGGGCATGCTATGTTACAGACTCCGATGTTGTCGAAAAAGTTCTTGATTTTGCTAACCAATCGACAGAATGTATTATCATTGTCAACGATGAAATGACGGAAACGGCACTTGAAGAAAGATTGCCCGACTTGACTGGTCGCATTTTTACAGTACAAGAGATTAAAGGTTTAGAATATCGTGATGTAATCATATATAACATAATAAGCGATAATGAACAGTATTTTCTTGATATGCTTGCAGGCGAAGCAAAAAGAAGCACATTTCATCGTATGGTTTTTAATAAATATTATGTGGCTTGTACTCGTGCCCAGGATAGAATTTTTATCTGTGAAGATAAAAGATACGATGAAAGCGTAGAATCTAAATTTTTCACAGAACAACAAATACTACCCAATAATGATTTTGACGCATTAAAAAATCTGGTAAGTGAAACGAAAAACCCCGAAGATTGGTTAAAAGAGGCGCAACATCTTAAAGCAGAGCAGCGTTACAAGCAATCGCGCGAAGCATTTAAAAGAGCTGGTGACAAAAAGGGTGAGCGCATTTCACAAATGTATATTGATTGGCAAGAAACATTTGAGATGTATAACGGTATTGAATTTATAAGCGAAGAATCCGTGTTTGCTAAAGAGTTTTTCGCAGTTGAAGAATACGAGAAGTCAGCTGAATTATTTGGTCACATGGGCGACCATCACAGTGAATTATTAGCACTAAAGTGCGCAGGAAAGCCAATTGCCAGAGAAGATGTTAGAAAAGCAATAAACAGTCACCCCAACTTCGATGAAATAATGTTTCTAAGCATTTGCAACAGCGGTTACGTTGATGAGGGGAATGACGAGATAGAGAAATTACTTAATGAAATAAAGGAACTATAGATTAAATATGGATAATGATTATAAATTAATACTTGAAAAATTTGAACAGACAGTTGAACAATTAAGTGGCTTTAAAAAAGCTGCGAGCAAAGTGTTCGAAAGCATAAGCGAGATAGGCATGTTAGCTTCACGCATTATGCAAGAATGTAGTGCTGTTAACAGTCAAATTACAGAACATGACGATTTGCAAAAGACACTGCTTAATAGCATTATGCAACTACAGGAAAAAATAGCAGGCAACAGCACTCTAGAGAAAGAATTTGTTGAAGAAATAAAAATACTTAATAAGCATTTTAGAGGTGTTGTAAATTTAAGCAAAAAACTGGATGCTGGATTGGCTGATGTACAAAGCGCACTAGAGAAGCAAATGCAAAGGAATTATGATTTATCTTCGCGATCAACCGCGATGGGAGGCGATTACATAATTTCACGTCTTGATGAATTAGAAAAGCTAAGCAATATTACCATTCAATTTCTTGCTAGCAAAGATGGATCAACAAAAGACCAAATTGCTGAAAAATTCAGGACTTCTAGTATTACTGAAAGAGAAATTGTTGAACATATAAACGAAATGAAGAATAGTGCAGAAAATGCTACTAAAAAAGCACTAATATTAAATTCGGATGAAGTTCATGAAGCAATGAAGCTTCAAGATAAAAAACCTATGGTTTGTAGAGCAATGAAAGCGACTATGGGAAAAGAGGATAAACTGCTAGAAGAAAGGTTGAAAGGATATACTGAGTCTATAATAGTCGAGTATAAATTAAAAGCACAAGTCACAAAAAAGACAACAACTGCTCAATCAGGTAAAACCAACTCATCCAACAAATAAAAAGCGATAAGGTGAATTGAATGTCTGTGTGCGATAATATTGCACGAAAAGCTATTGTGGTCTTATATGGATATGTTGGAGGTTTTAAGTTAATCGATCGTCCTCATATCCATCAGGATCAATATTGGATTCAGCAGAAGATTTTTTTCGCTTCTTGTGAGAATACATTAGAGAGTCAGCTTTTTCAATAAGTGCTTCGGAATCTAATGTGTTATCTTTCTCGATCGGTAATAGTCCATAACTAAATTGCGGAGTAAAAGGGATTCCAATAGACGGATTAGCAAGCAGGTCGTTTTCAATAGTATCGAGAAGTCTCTTCGCTACAACTTTTGAGGTGCGCCGCATCATCACTAAAAACTCATCACCGCCAAATCGTGTCATTAATTTGCCACGATCCAAAAATTTAACAAAGCGATTTGTAAATTCTTTTATGTATTCATCGCCCGCAGCATGTCCATGTAGATCATTGACTTTTTTCAGTTTATCTAAGTCAATAAAACATAAGGAAATAGGATAACTTCCATGTTGCGATAATGCCTCTTTTAAAATTCTCAAACCGTGTTTTCTGTTACCTAAACCTGTCAGCATGTCATACTCAGAGTCCTTTTTTAATCTCTTTTCGATTTTCTTTGACTCGGTTATATCACCTATTACAAACATATCAGCATATTGGTCATCGTTCCACATAAAATTGCTATGCGCAATATGAAACCAGCGTTTTTGAGATTTGTCATAATAATCAAATCCAACATTGGTATTTAGATTCTTTTTATTATAACTAGTTATGAAAGTGATGATATTATCAGTTGAATTTTTCTTTTCCAATTGCAACATTATGCTACGTGCTCTAGCGTTTTCGAATATAATGTCTCCATCTTTTATTACCAACACTATATCGGGAATGTTTTCTAACATTATGCTTAAAATATGTTGTGATTGGCTTAAGGCATCCCGTTCAGTGTCAATGCGCATGAGTTCTGACTTAAGAGTTGATTCTCGTTCACTGACTTTAGAAATCATTTCGTTGAAACTGTTAGTGTATTCACCCATAAAGTCGAGTGTCTGTGTAAAATCGCCTTTTGCAACTTGTGAAGCTTGCCAGCTAATATGTCTCATTTTTGATTGTAAATCTTTTAGAGGTGATGCCAAGAAATTTTTTCTGCTGGGTGTTTCACTTTCAAGGTTTCCATCAGCTAGAGCTATAGCAAAAGAACGCAATTCCTTTAGATAAACTAAGAGCGAATTAAATTTTTCGATTAAAGCAAGGACACTTGTGTCTGCAGTTTCAACCTTGACAGGATCTGGAATGCGTCCTACAAGAAGCGAATTTAAAGCTTGATCAAATATTAAAGATATGTCGGATTTAATGTCATTTTGATTCATTCATCTAATGCTTCCTAGGGATAGTATAATAGTGGCAACATCATTAAAACTTTGACGGAAAGAAACGGATCAAAGTTAAATTGCAAATGGTTCTTTGCTGTTAAGCAACGCGAATATTTATTTCAAATTGGTATTTGAAAGAGCAATAAGAGATTAGTTAATTAAAAGCGAATCGATTTTATTTACAGACGACCTGTGAAACCAATCCCTTTATGGTTTTGAGAAAAGGTTGTATTCTGAGCTGTACTGATATTCTAAATAAACATTAGAACACTTGCTTTAGTTACTACCGACCGATAGCTTTAAAGCGACAGACACGATCACCAGTGGCCCAGCAGTCGATTTCTAAAACGTCCCAATCGCAACCTGTATAGCATTTCAATATCCCAGCAATGAATCCTTCATCGTAATTGCATACTGCCTCATCAGCAACGTCTAAACCCGAACAATCTATATCTTCTGCAACAGTTAAAGTTATGCGCTTGCGTGCAATATCGGCTGACTCTATTCTAAGAACACCTATTTTATATTGGAGTATTGCTTTTTGCAGTTTGGAAATGAAATTATCGAAAGTTAAGTTGTCTTCTTGAATAACGTTTTTATAAAACTCGCTTCCAGCTATAAACCCACATTCTCTTATTATTTCTTTTGCTGTTTCGGCACCATAACGACGTGTTAAAACATCCTTAGTGGTGAATTCAAACAATCTGTATACGGCTACAGGCATTTCAGGTCCTAGATTGGTACGTCCAGTGCTGATATCACCTAAGTCTTTCCATTCAAACGGTTTATATGACAATTTTCAAGTCTCCTTATATAGATTTTCCTTAACGGCAGTCACTGAGTATATTATAGAATAAAACTCATTAGCGATCTTGAATACGAATAAATAAATAGTAGACACTTAATTATTGCAAATAGCAAAGCCGTTAGTTATCCTAAATATGATAGCATTAATAGTAATGAAAATCAACATAATCACTATTATAGTAGCGGAGTTGCGAGCGTATTTAGTAAAAGTTTTAGAATCACAGTTAATTTTCAAGTCTACAGTGCTAAAATTGTAACTTAGTCTAGCGCACTGTAAGTCGTTTTGTTAGTGGATCTCAAATCACCAGACAAAGCGTGATGGATGATACGACATGTTAGCATTCCTGTTAAAATCTAGTATCAAACCATGCTTAGTTTGGAGGCGATAAAACTCGGCATTCGTGACAAAAAGCGTTTCTGTTGCAGAATTGTAACACAAAGCAAGATGAGTTTTACTGGCATTTAGGGATGATTTGTTGTTTCGAAACGTGTCTTGTTTAGATAGTATTTCATATCAGCGCAATTATATCCGCATTAGAGATAAATTAAAAGCTAGCTTGGGATGCCTTAGATCCTTTGATTCTAAATTTTAAATGATTTGATGCGATATTCCTTTAATTTTAGCATATGCACTACATATAGCATTAACTATCATTTCCACCTCTTCAAAAGTATTATATCTGCCGAAAGAAATTCTAATTGAAGCTCTTGCGCATTCTTCGGATAGACCAATCGCACGTAGCACGTGAGAGATTTTATTTTCACCTGCCGTGCAAGCAGCACTAGTAGATACACAAATCCCTTTTAGGTCGAGCATGTGCATTAGCGACTCACCCAATATGCCGTCAAAACCGATATTAATCAAACCAGGCAATCGATCACTACAACCATTGACTCTAATGCCTGAAATTTTTGACTTTAAACCCTCAATAGTAAGTTCCGTCATTTTGCGCAGTCTTTGATACTCTGTATCTAATATTGACATGCTTTCTTCAAGTGCATGACCCATTGCAACTATTCCAGGGACATTCTCTGTGCCAGCACGATTGTTTTGCTCTTGAGATCCACCTAGTATTAATGGCTGAAATTTAATATTTGCCCGCTTGAATAAAAAACCTACACCCATTATTCCATTGAATTTGTGCGCAGACGCTGTTAGAAAGTTTATATTTAAGTTTGAAACATTTAAGGGAAGATGTCCAACGGCTTGCACCGCATCGGTATGAAATAAGACTTGTCTCTCTTTTAGGATGTTGCCAATCTCAAGGATAGGTTGAATTGCCCCTATTTCATTATTAGCAAACATGACTGAGACTAATCTAGTATGTGGTTTTAATGCATTTTCAATTGCAACAGGAGAAACTTGACCATTTCTATTAACTGGTATAAATGTAATTTCGACACCATTTTTGCTTAACTCGTGGCAGATATTTAAAACGGAATGATGTTCAATTTCTGTTGTTATGATATGTAGTGGTTGATTATGGTAACAATCTTTAATACTCTGAAAAACCCAATTGTTAGATTCTGAACCGCCAGATGTAAAGAGAATTTCGTTTGGCGATGCGCCAATTGCGATAGCAATCTGATTGCGGGCTACATCTATAGCACGTTTTGCCTTTACCCCGATGGAATAAAGACTGGATGGATTGCCATATTCATCTGCCATAAAAGGAAGAACTTTATCTAAGACACTGCTTGATAATTTAGTTGTAGCTGCGTTGTCGACATAAATCACTAGTGTTTCTCCTTAGAACATTGTGCATCCTTGCTCTTTAAATTCTTCAATTTTGTCGAGTAGGAATTCTTTATCAACTTCCAAATATTCTGCTAGGCAATCGATGCAATAGAAACGTGTAGCGTTCTCATCTAACAGCTTTTTTGTTAAACCGATTTCTTTTCTGCTTAACCCTTGTTTGTTACACACATAACAATTTTTTTTTGACATCGATATTACTCCACATTGTTAATCCTGCATTATTTGGTTGGACTGCTACTTGGTTTGTCGCAATCTAAATGCATAAGTGCATTTTGGATTAACGTTATTATATTGAGAGGATCTTGCTAACCTGCTATGCACATACTACGTTGTGCAATTGCGCATGTCTAAGATCCCCTAAGCGTTTTGATCACGTTCTCATGTGTTTGCGCCCTAAAGACACTTGTCACACTTGACATATACTTATTTTAGCTTAGCACTACTTAATGAGCGAGTAACAAAATACAATATTGTGTCAATTTGTTTAGAGATCAAAAGTTCTACTGTCAAGTTATTAGCTGGCAGATAAATTGAACCCCATAGTTTGCAAACGGAATCAAAAAACAAATCAGATTTAACATTTTAAAGCAAAATGCATTGTCGAGTCTGTAATTGATGTTGTCTGGCTCATTTTAGATCATAAGATACAAGCTGCACTCGTGCATAGATAGAATATAACATAATAGAGCAACAATGTAAACCCTCTAGTCTAATTACACATCTAGATGCACATAAGTATAAAAGCTGGGTACAACAATTAGAATTTTGCTTAAACACAAATCAGTGTTATTTGTCTATAATTGTACAGCACGATATATAATTATATAACAAGCATATAGAATTGACAACAAAGTTTTAAGCATATGTGACTCAAGTAATAAGTTTAAAACATTTCCTCATGCCTGGGACATTTAAAAATACGATGGTTTTTTCTCTTTTTTCCCGTTTTTCTCGTAAAACATCGTGCTTTTCTACATCTTCTGAAAAAAAAGCCTTCACTCTCGGTTGCTATTCACATGACATCTGCGTAAGTCGGGTTATATCATAAAAACTATATTAATTCAAATTTTTATGGGCTTAATGTATGATTATATAATTTAAATTTACATAATGAACCAACTCAAAATACTTTTGGCATATTAACCAATCATAAAAGATCGTTATGAAAACACATGAAAACCTTGAATATTTGCCCAGAGTACACATAGTCCCTGGGAATTTAGGATTTATCTTAAAAATAGCGTTGCGTCGTATTGACAAACCTTCAGTTTATGTTGTAAAATTAGAGCAGTCGTAGTGAGGGTGCGAGAGAATAATAGAAATTGCTACCAAACACTCTTGCAAATATGACTACCCAAGGAGGTCAAAAATGACTAAGAAAATTACTTCAAAACTTTGTCTAACTACGATAGGGTTGGTACTGTTGTTTTTCGCAACTTTGCTAATATTTCAAGTCCCAATTGGAGGTGTTGCAAGCGTAGCGGCAACCTTAACGGTGGGAACTGGGTCAGGAAGTGCAAATGACCCTACTGTTGCGGAGGCAAAAGCCTATGTTGATAATTTATCCGAGGTTAAATATGGTTCTTTTTCTGTTGTGACCAACGGATACAAAGTTGTCTATATCAACGGCTCTGACGGTGCAAAAGAATTACAAGTTCTTCTTAAAAAGAAAACGGTAAGTCAAAAGGACAAAACTATCTCGACCAGAACAATTAGTTCATCTCAAATTGGACATTCGTATTCGTTTAGTGTAGGAGATGGTGCTACAACATCGCAAATGAGAGGAGGCTTGTACCACGTCGGCGGCGGAGGGACAATTACTACCGATTATGTCGACCTTGAACTGATGGTGGTGTTTAATCAAGAAATAACTAGAACAAATACAACTGGAAATGGTTGTCTTGTGGCATACACTATTCCTAATGTGACAAGCGCGAACGTTGGCACATATGCTTTAATTCAAAGAAACACGGGACGTGAATATATTTTGCTAAAGTTTAGAGCTGGCTCAGTTACTCGAACCGAAGATGTAAAAGACAACTCGGGAAACGTTACTGGCACGAAGCAAGTTCATGACCACTATGCATTTAAAATTTACTCTAACGAGAAATTTTACTCTATCGAAACCCAATATTTCACGTGGGCGAAAGCCTAATTCATATGGAGGTAATAAAAAATGAACAATATTGTACAAAACAAAAAAGTTAAAATCAGCATTCCTATCGCAGTCGTCTTTCTGCTTGTGTCTGTGTTTATGGTTGTTTCAAGCACTTCAAGTATGGTCGTCCATGCATATTCCGAACAGGTAAACCTATTGGATTTGAAATTCAAAGGTGTTTGGGATTATTCCAAATATGGAAAAGACAACAAAATGGAATATATCGAGTATTCTGGGGGTTTCGGAGCGGGAGAAAGGGAAACCGAGGCGACAATTTATGTTATTTATAGAAGAACCAATGTGCAAGCAAAGTATTGCAAATTATATGCGGTTGAAGCTGACCATACAAAAGGATTAGCTACGGCTCTTACAATTTACAATCGATTGTTAACCGAGGAGGAGTACACGTATTCTGTTGAGGCTGACTTTACTATTGCTGGAGGATGCAAATATGCTAAAGTTGCGTTTAACATTGGCGGAGGAAACACTTGGGGAAATTCTAATGAAAGCTCCCGCGAAATTGGCGACACAATAGGCATAAGTGAAACTACGGCAAATAAGCACATTAAGGCAGAAGCTTCGGGTTATATGTATACGTATTACATTTTAACACTAAAAGTAAAAAGGGATTTAGTCACTGAAAATTCCGACAAGGATGTTGTTGGTTACAAAAATTATAGTGTCTCGATTAACTATGATTTATCAGGAGATTATATTTCATATGAAGACTTGAACTTCAATATTTTAGTCACACCTCGATAGGAGAATAACAAATGCGGAAAAGAAAGAGCTTTCTTTCAAGAAGTGTTTTTACAATGCTACTATTAATAGTAGCATTGTTTGCATTCACTTCTTGTAATAAATTAAAACCTAATAACGATGATAGAAGTGCTGATGAAATTGAATTCTCGTTTTTGAAAGATAATGAGTGCTTTTCAAAATATAATTTGTATCTCATTTCAGGCGAAACAGTTTCTTTTTGCATGCCTGTATTTACGAACAAATTTATAGAAGAAACAGCTGTAGACTTCCCTATTAAGTTTGTTTCGGCGAATGGGAAAAACATTGGTGATGTTAATTTTTTGGTGGTGTTGGATTGGGTATCTTGCGATAGCAAGTTTAACTCTATTTATGTTTTTAAATTTACTTTGTCACAAAAAGAGGGCTTTGATTTATCCGAAAAAGAGCGAAAAATTACATCATTAAGATTTTCTTATGAAAACAACGTTTCCGATTTTGCCGTTGATGTAAATATCAATGCTACCCCTTCTGCACCGTATGAATTAATAAACAACTTGTCAATTATAAGAAACAATACAAAGTATGTAACAAAGACTGAAACTGACAATGATAATATAAACTCATTTCCCTATCCGATGACATTTTATTGGGACTGCGCAGCGTGGGGCTCAGAAGATATTACAGACTTTTCTAAATTTGCAACAATAAAATCGGGATATTTCGAGAATGGGGCGTTCTCTTTATGTGACTTGAATTTGTATTATCATCCAATTGATAGTCCGATTTTTATCGATTATGCGATTGCAAATCCATTAGATTTTGAGTATACGCTTTCACAAAGGATAGATACTCTTGATTTTAATTTAGAGAAAACAGTTGACTGCGCCAATTTTTTATTTATTGGCGACAATTTGATTTTCGAAATTGAATACAATGGGAATAGTCATAAAGTTGTTGTGGCAAATATTCAATTACACTGTCGTAACATTGCGTTAGAGCAACTGTTTGGACAATAACCTTGATTATGGCATCTAATGACAAAAAGTCTATTTCCAGAAGCCGCATATGGGAAATAGACTTTATTCGTGGAATACTCGTAGTAATGATGATATTAGACCATACGGCATGGTGGTTTTACAGGTATATTTATTTGCAAGAGATAATTGGCATAGATTTTGATAGTACACTATACCACTTTTCAGTGTGGTGCAAACAATTGCAGATTGATTTTGTTTGGAGAGATATTTTCAGGGTATGCAATGTTTGTCTTTTTTTCTTAATATCGGGAATATCGACAACCTTTTCAAAGAAAATAAGCGTCAGGCTCATCGTAATGTGGGGTTATCCATTGTTGATGTTTGTTGCTGACATAATAACAATTAAAACGATTAAATATCCAGTCATGTCCAGTTATGGGTTCTTTTTTTGCTTTGCATTATGCTCAACTATATACGTTGTTGTAAGAAAAATTCCTTTTAGATGGTATTTGGTCATATGTGTGGCAATAGTTGTAATTGGAATTTTTATCTTGTTTTTTAGTCCGAAGTTAACCTCCAGCCCTATTCGTTGGATTGGGTTGCCGCAAAGGCTCAAAACTGGTTGGCGTGATGACTTTCCTATATTTCCGTTTCTAATTTGTTTTATTGGAGGGACATTGCTTGGAAAAACTGTTTACAAAAATAAAAAGAGTATTATACCTAATTTTCCGTTATGCAAAGATGTTGCGATACAATTTTGCGGGAAACATTCTTTTTTGATATTTATCGCACATTGCACGATGATGCCAATTATCTTTGTCGCGTGGGCATTAATTGTGAATTGATGGGGTAGGTTATGAAAAAATCAATATTTCAACTAATTATAATCGCGGTACTTCTTGTCGGCATGGGCGGACTCATTTGGGTTGCAAAAACAAACATGCCTAATCAGAATGTTTCCGATTATTATCCAATGCATTCAGGGAATGGCGGCGACGATAACGCAGATCCATCTCTCGACGGCTATACCGAGGTTGCGGTGAGTGAGCATACCTTTCAAGTGTTCTACGACTTAAAGCAGACCAACACATATTATGATACTGAGCTTTCGTTTGAAGATGTTGTTCTTGACGAGGTAGGAGTAGGCATAGGTGATAAAATAAAAGTCGGCGATATTTTGGGCAAGTTAGGAGGAGTAGATTATTTAAGCACAGTAGATGGTCTTATTGTTTTAATAGACGGAACAAAGGTAACGGTTAAGATCTTGACCGAAATGTATGCCAAATTTTATTTCAATATCTACGACTACACTACATATTTTGTAGGAGATAAGTTTGATGTATATAAAAACGGGAGGAAAGTTACAACGGCAGAAATCGTTCACATTGATTATTTGCAAGTTAATGAGGATTACGTAGCGGCAACGATTAAAATCGACAACGATGAACTATATTTTATAAGCGACACTTATATTGAGTTTTCGCCGATAAACTACGAGGTTAGAACGGCATTATGCGTCAAGAAAAACGCGCTGAAAATATACGATGATACCTATAAAGTGTTGGATAAAACCTATGAATTTATATATATAAAGAATAACGAGGCATATAAGATAAACATTCAGTTTGGCATTTGTTATTACGACTATGCCGAGATTGTTTATGTAATGTGTGACTTTAGCGACTTTGAATTAGCGGGGGGTAAACTTTATGTTAAATCCGCTAATTGAATTAAAGGGCATTTCTAAGTCGTACGGCGGTCGTGAGATACTTCGCGAGGTTAGCCTCCAAATAAACCATGGAGACTTTATATCCATTATGGGGCAGTCGGGAGCAGGGAAAAGCACGTTGCTTAACATAATGGCTTTGTTTGAAAGACCTGAGAGCGGAGTCTATTACTTTGACAATTCGCCCATACCTAAAAAAGAAAGCAAAGTTGCAAAGCTTCGAAATGAGCAGTTCGGATTCATATTCCAAAGTTTCAATCTTTTATCTGGACTAAGCGTTGAAGAAAATATAGCAATGCCTTTACAATATGCAAGCGAAGAGCGCAAAAGTCCAGGTTTACAGTACGTTGCAATCTTGCTCAGGAAACTGGATATTGACACCTTAAAAGATGAAAAAATAGATAATCTTTCGGGTGGAGAAAAACAAAGGGTTGCAATAGCAAGGGCATTGGTCAATAACCCGTCAATTATTTTCGCTGATGAACCAACTGGAAACCTTGATTTTAACTCTCGCAATTCCGTATTAAAGTTATTGCAAGAGCTGAATACGAGCTTAAATATCGCTATAGCCATCGTTACTCACGACCCCGAAGTCGCGGGTATTACAAAACGGAAATTAGTCATACGTGACGGAGGCATTTATGAGTAAAAAATCACTTAATACTTCCGTACTCGCAAGGCTTAATGTAAACAAATCGCGTACATTCTTAGTGATATTTAGCTTAGCGGTTGCTATTGTCTGCTTAACAATAAGCGGATTTATATCATATACCGTAAAAGAAACTGACACTTTGCAATTTGCGAATACAAGCAATAATACCGTCTTTGCTAACGTCACAAATTCGAACATTAACAGCTCAAACGTTTCAAAAGTCGGCGAATACTTCAGCGCTTCCTCTTATAATTATTTCAGCAAAAATGATTTAGGCAGTGCGGTATTAGGGCAAATGAGTTATTTGTTCGAGTCATTAGAAGTTGGCAAGTTACAAGAAAAAATGATTTTGCCGTCATTTACCCAATACGGGGCAACCGAATATACAAAACTGATTGGAGGTCGATTGGTAAACGGTAACGATATTGCGCTTGGGCGTAATTTTATACTGGTTCATAATGCCATTGGGAAATTTGTGTTTGGCAACGGCTCACCGATTGTCGGCGAAAAGATTGAATTAAGCGGAATTGTTTACGAGGTTGTAGGGATATTAAACGACACGCCCGACATACTGCGTCTGATTAAAATGTTTAATTACGACAACGTAAAGTACGCTTCAAGTTGGACAAAAATACCGTTGATTATTTATGGTGGCAAATCATCTCATGTCGGAGATGTGCTTTTGTTTTTCGATGGATCAATCAAAATAGATACGCTGGGGTCTATGCAAAAAACGATAAATAATTCGAATCTTGAAAATGTTTTTTTAACAACGGCGGAATACCAAATCGTTAACAAATCATACAGTGGCACAGCAAGTAGCGGCATTATTGATATTTCACTAAACATTGTTACCGTTATCCTCTGCATAATTTCAACGATTATCATATTTATATCGATTAAGGAGCGTGCAAGCGAAATTGCCGTTCGTAAGTCGTTCGGCGCTACAACAACTAATATCGTCGCGATGTTTCTGAGCGAAGTTGTTGTGGGTATATTTATTGCTGTTTGCTATGGTCTTCCTGTTGCTACGATAATAATGACGTTTATTTCGCATAACATAAGTAAAAATCTAAATACGTTTGTTTTCCCATTAAATTGGGACATATTTATTTTCCCAATAGCCGTCATTACGTTAACTATTTGCGTTTTGGCACTAATACCGTTGCTTGTGTTTAGTAAATCGAAAATAGTTAACTTACTTAAGGTGACATAGATGAAAGAGAGAAATATGAAAAAGGCATTTACTATACTCTTTCAAATCGCCTCAATAATTTTATTGAGTCTGTTTTTTGTCACGTCTTTTTTCGTCTTTTTAGGGAAACCGAACAAGTTAACTAATACTGATGCCGTTTACACATATACATCGTTGCCGTTAATTGTTAACACAACTCAAGTGCAAAAA
>JAITLB010000130.1 GCA_031278175.1 Christensenellaceae bacterium | reverse complement strand
CCAGTGTGGTATGAAGAATTTCCAGGTAATAGAACTGATGTAACTTTAATAAAACATATAGTGTCGCAAACAGAGCACTACGATATTGAAAAATTAAGTCTCTGCCTAGATAGAGGATTTTACTCCGAATCTAATATAAAAGCACTATTATCAGAGCGATTTGACTTTATAATAGGATTAAAAGCGTCCACAAATGCCGAAAAGAGACTAATTGCAGAGTCTGCAAGAGATATAACCTCGGACGCGTTTGCGATATATGACAATGACACACGCACGTACTGTTTGCAAGTCGATTATCCCATTACATATGACTGCAGAAATGAAGATAATGCGATTACATCAGAAACCATAATGCTTAAAGTTAATATATACTATTCATGGGATAGAAAGGCAAGTGACGCTAATGGGTTCAACGACAAGATTACTGAATTAGGGACGCACTTATCAGATGTAAATCCTGATAAAAAACTACAAAAGCTAATCAAAAAATATTTTATTAAGACAGATAATGGATATCAAAAAAACTTTAAAGTCATCAATGATGAGACTAAATATCATGGTTATTTTCTTATACTTTCGAGCGAAAAAACTTAACAGTAAAAGAGGTTTTAGATATTTACAGATCCAAAGACAAAACCAAGAAAGCCCTTTCAATGGATAAAAACGAACGAAATTTTCGCACACTAAGAGTACATAATATTGAAACATTTAGAGTCAAATCATTGTTTGTTTGTAGCACTTATTCTGCAAGCAGAATTAAGAAATCGTTTAGTGAAAGCAAATTTAACGAGGAAAGATACATTGACAAATGTACGCAATGAGATTGCTACGATAAAAAGCAAAAGTAGCAAAAATGGTAAAAATAAATATATGAACGCATCAAAAAAACAAAATCATTATTTGAAAGCTCTAGAAATTCCAATCATAAAAGATCGTTATGAAAACACATGAAAACTTTGAATGTTTGTCCTGAGTATGCATAGTTTCCAGGAATTTAGCATTTAATTACGAATTGAACCGCCGTATACGGAAAACCGTACGCACGGTGGTGCAAGAGGATCAAAAGCCATAAGCGTTTAACCCCCTACTCGATTTTTTAGGAGTTAAAAATTATATTTTACGATATTTCGTCAAAAAGGTGCAAATAGTTTGCTTAGATACCGTCAAAAGGTGCAAATATTGATTGACAAAAGGGCTTGAAATGTGCATAATTTAAAAAGGATCGTAGATCATGCTGAAACGAAAAATAACAAATAGCCTTTTAGAGTGGAAAAACACTAAAAACAAGAAATGTCTTTTGTTGGTCGGGGCAAGGCAGGTCGGAAAAACCTTCATTGTCCGCGAATTTGCAAAGCAACATTATGAAAGATACATTGAATTAAACTTCTTGTTAAATGAGGATCATAAAAGCATTTTTCAGGGGAATCTGACCGCCAACGCAATTTACAAGCAGCTATCGTTGCAATTTTATGATATAGAGTTTATACCTGGGAAGACCTTAATCCTTCTTGATGAGATACAAGAATGCGGTCCGGCACGAACTGCATTGAAGTCATTAGCTGAGGATAATAGATATGATGTAATCGCCTCCAGCTCAATGCTTGGAGTGGCGTATAAGCAAACCGCGTCTATCGCCGTTGGTTATGAAACAACTTTAGAGATGTTTTCGCTTGATTTTGAGGAGTTTTTATGGGCAAAGGGAATGCTACCAGATAGAATTCAAACTGTAAAAGAGTATTTTGACAAGCGTGAACAGGTTCCCGAGCAAATAAATAATAGAATGCTTGAGCACATGCGTGAATATATGGTTGTCGGCGGTATGCCGGCTGCAGTTAATGCCTTCATTGAAACCAGCAATTTTGCCATCGTGCATAAGGCTCAAGTTGAAATATTACAGGGATACACGGCAGACATAGCGAAATATGCACCAACAACCGAACGAATCAAGTCTAGGGATTGCTATCTTTCAATACCAGAGCAGCTTGCAAAGGGAAATAAAAAATTTCAATATGTTTTGTTTGATAAGGATGGAAAGAGCCGCAAATATGCGAGTAGCTTGGATTGGCTGAGGGATGCCGGGCTTATCAAAATGTGCACAAATGTTTCGACTCCAAGTTTTCCGCTTGTTTCGTATAAACAATCAAATTACTTTAAGGTTTACGGAACTGATATAGGCATTATAATTGCTATGTTCGGCTTTGAGATGAAAGCTGCTATAATCAATAATACGCTCAAAGGTCCCGCAAAAGGCGGAATATATGAAAATCTGATTGCTGATATTCTGCTCAAGAAATATTTGCCGCTGGATTATTATAAATCTAGCGAAGGTTATCAAGAGATTGAATTTCTTTATACCAAGGACGAGTCTATTATTCCGATAGAGGTCAAAGCGGGCAATTCAGCGTCACACTCGCTTGATAAATTTATTCAACAATTCAAGCCAAACTTTGCATATAAGTTTATAACGGGCAATGTTGGACAGGTCGATGCTAAGTTGACTATGCCCCTGTATATGGCAATGTTTTTGTAAAAAGAACTAGGAGATGGAAAGTCGCCCCGATTCGCCAGTTGTGCATCGGGGCTGTTTTTAGTGCGGTGAGTATGTCGCAAATCTAACGGGTGGAAGTCCCGAACGGAGGTACTAATAGTCAACCATATAGTGAAGTCCAAGCTGCATACTGTGAGGTGAAGAAAGGGTGTAGCGAAATGACCTAACGAACAGAAATCCAATACAAAGGTTGTGTACGTGGATAAGACTACTAAACAAGTCGAAGTCCGAAAAATGAGCGTAAGCGTATGCAGTAAATTAGGCAGGTAAAAGAGGAAAGATTTGCGGTCTACATCGTGATGTCTTGTAGGTGCGTGAGCATAGTAACAACGAACTGCAAAAAGTCAGCAGAGGCATAGAACCTAGGGAAAAAACTCTAGGGGGTGTGTTCTGCTACCAGTATAGTATTATCATATACTGAAGGAGAGATTTCGTCAGTAACACATAATGATAAACTTATGACACATATTTGATTTTAGCAAGCAGATGGCGGAAGCTTAAAAACTTCAATGAGAATTAAGGATGCCAATGAAAAGGCGGTTGAGCAGGACAAATAGCGTGGTGGATGCCCTCCGTACGGATACAAAGATGTCAGTTGAGGAACGCTTAACGGAAAATGGAAACCAGTATTTGATATTGAAATAGATCCGCAAGCCGCAGAGATTGTAAAGAAAAATATATGAAAAGTATAAAGGACATTATACTTTTATTGGTATTGCAAAATATCTTAACGACAATGATGGCCCGACAAAAACGGGTGCATTGTGGTCGAATAGGCAAGTCGAAGATATTCTAAAAAATAGAATTTATACAGGAGTATATGAATTAGGTAAAGCTACTAGAAAAGTTAGAACAATATCTCCAATTATGGAGCATTTACGATTTCTTTCAGACGAAGAATTTTTTGAGGTGCAGGAACTCATAAAAAAGAATCGTATAATAATAGGAGAAAAGAGACCGACAATGGGCGGTTCAAGATTATTAACAGGATTGCTTTACTGTCAATGCGGTAAAAAATTTACAAGTCAAACTCATACAATGAAAGAGGAAAGACAAAATGGTTCGACATGGTGTTATGAACGAACTGCTTTTCGTTGCGGTTGATATAGTACCCCCAAAGAAGGGCAATGTAAAAGAGGTCCTATAAATGCAGACAAGTTGGAAAGCGCTGTTATTCTTGATTAAAAAAATTGTTTGCAAACAGCTGAAATGGAGAAGCCATTACGGTCACATGAAGATGTGATAGGTGAAAAAAAGTGAAATTAATGAACAGTTAAAAAGATTAACGCGAGATAAAAGTCAAAAAGAAAGAGAACTTCTAATATATAACGAAGAATTAGACAAGATTATGGGTGAAAGCCAAACCTCGCAACACATCATTATTGGGCGAATTGAAATAAAAGAGCAAGAACTTATAGCAATAACGAAAAAGTATGATGAATTAACCCGTAGGGCAGAAGATTTGGCATCTTTTGTTTCGGCGCAAAAACAATTAACTCTGACATGGAAAACTGGGCAACTCGTTTTGATGTGCAAGACACAATGGAAAAAATAGGATGCTATTAAAGCTAGTTAATAGAATTGTAGTAAATGATGATTTTACAGAGGTTACATATAATATCTCTATAAATTGCATAAATAGAGATTTAATAAGTGAAGATAATATAGTAAATACCGATGACATTCAAGGAACTGTTTTTTCATGACCAGAGTTTGTACAAACAAGACTTCTACCGAGGATTGCAAAAGTGCTACGGCTCTAAATACTGCCTGTAACGCTCACTATGCACTCAACAATAAGGTGTGGCAGAGAGGGTAATTTAGTTCTGTCACAAGCTATTGTTGCCGTGTGTGAGGCAAAAAAGACAACAGCGTGACCATTGCGATGTATATGGCAATAAACGATGCACAAAACAACCCTGATGACAATATCCCAGAGTACTTAAAAACCATACTGAGACCAGTAAAAACTATAAATATCCGCACGATTATGGCGGTTATGTGGAACAGCAGTATCTGCTGGATTCACTAAAAGACCGAACTTATTTTAAGAAGAATGAAAAATAATTATTGCCCACACATCTAAAGGAACTGTTGTTTGCGACTTGAAAAGGTGTGGAGATTTGCAGTTTCAAAATGCAACATAAAATCAGTAGTATTTTGTCTCGCACACTTAAGACTTGCTTATGCCACGACTTGAATTAGAATGCAAAAAGTGATATAATAATAAGGATTGGAATAATAACTGAATACGGTATCCGAACTACTATAAAAGCGGTATTGCTGGTACTGAACTAATGCCAGCATCGCAATTATTTGTAACAAGCGCGTGCCATATTACACTGTCTAACTGACGCGAACAATCGAGCAAAACAGAATACCGATCGTTTGCATCTATACCTAAGAATTGGCGAGTTTGCCACTGACAAGTAGTGCTCTTTTGCGTCCCTCTTATTGGTGCAACACTTCAACAAGTTTAAGTGCCGCATCGTGTTGAATGCGATTGTCAAACAGGAATCCATGTCACCGATGAAGAACTGGCGGCATTAAATATTGTTAAGGCAGAGCCTCATGGCATTTTGAATTATTCCGCCTCGCTTATTGTATGCTAAATGTAAAAACATGCTATGAAAAAAAATGATGTTCAAGGATTATACTCTAAGGTTAGTCTTGAACTAATTAAGGACAGTTGCACCCAAAAATCGGGGGTGCAAGAAAACCAAGGGTATTGGTGAAATTCAGCAAGCCCCGAATATTTCATTTAGGAGAAAATGGTAATGAGTCGAAAAAATATTCAATGGAAACACATAGGGACATTTGCTAACAAGTCAGGAACTATGGACATTACGGATCCTTGTTATGACATCAGCGAAGAGCTTAGTGATCCGAGTCTCACTAGTAAATGGTTGCCAGGTTTATATAATGCCTATGTTGATGTTAGGACAATAAGAAAGCGGTGTAAAGGTGAAGACGGTAAATCAGTTGTTCGCGTTCGTAATTACGTGTGTGGTTTACGTATTGTTCATTACGCGTACGGAAAAACAGATGCCAAAGATTGGATATGCGCGTATAGACCGAGGTTGTATGATACGGACATATATGTGGATTCAGGGTTATGTGGTTTTTTTGATAACAAACCAAACTTCAAGCGAGAAATTGAGGCGGGTCTGCAAACTGGTGATGATCGCAATCCAGTGACATGGCAAGAAGTTTGCGACCTCGTGAAAGAAAAGGATTGGGCTGTTCTCGATTATGGAGTATATAGCTCAAGCGGTTTTGGCAATGATAGTTATAATGCATATGCATGGAGGGACGCTACGGGTTTAACAGTTGCTGCTGAATTAAGATTTATAATTTAAAATTCGTTAAATGACAAAGTAACTTCCAGTCAGGACCGCAAAAACGAAATGCAAGCAAATTCCCTGGTTTTTATCATAAAAAAAACATATATTATTGCGAAATTACATGTTTTAGGCACGATTTTTAATCCTAAATGCAGACTTTTCTTGGGGAAATGGCAACACTAAAAGGAGCTCATGATAGAAATTTTTAAAAATAACTACCAGCTCAGAATATAATATTCTGCAATAATTGCCCCGCTTTGAAACTACCGCGTAGAGCGTTTATTGCCTAAATAAGCAAAAACCTAGTCGATGTTTACCTCAATAGAAAGAGTCGATAAAACACAAAAAAGAATTAAAAAAAAATGATGAACATTCATTTTTAACTGCTTGGTATTTGTTCTTTCTATTTTCTTTAAAAGAAAAAATATATTATTCTCTTTTTATAAGACATGGTCTTAGACAAACGGCACTGGGAGAAACTGGGAACATCCCTAGTGCTTTTGCAGTTGGTTCTCCATAGAGCAAGCAAAAATCCTGGTAAGGTGTTTTCCATTGTAGAGAAGCGCGAGCATAAGAATTGATATGTGACATCATTTTATCGATATCATCTTGCGTATATTCTGCAAAGTTCTCAGTATTTGGGAGTATTTGTCTGATAATCGAATGATTCCTTTCGACATGTGCTTTTTGGTAGGACGCATATGGATCACAATAGTATATTTTTGTTCGTTTGTCATTTTCGGCTGTGGTTTCCAAACG
>JAITLB010000014.1 GCA_031278175.1 Christensenellaceae bacterium | reverse complement strand
ATGTTAGAGAAGTCTTTAATAATATTGTAGTACGCGTCAATGTACGCGGTAGTGTCATTGATGCCTGGAATTACAACAGTGCGCAATATAACTGGTATTTTCATATCATTTAAATATGTCAATGTTGCTATGACGGTATCAATTGAATCGGAGAGGCACTCGGAAATATATTCCTCTTTGGTTGGGAATTTAAGATCTACAATAACAAACTCCATTGCGAGATAAAGTTCGCGCACGGTTTCATTAAGCATTGAAGCAGACGTGTCAATTGCGCAATTAATACCACGTTGTTTAAGAAGTTTAGTAGTGTCCAATATGAACTGAGCCTGCAAAAGCGGTTCACCACCTGAAAATGTCACACCACCGCCACGCGAGAAATATGGTTTAAAGCGTGTTATTCGATGACAAAGATCATCAGGCGAAATCTTTTCACCTACACCGATTTGCCATGTGTCTGGGTTATGACAAAACGCGCATCGAAGAAAGCATCCGCTCATAAAAACAGCCGTACGTATACCTTTGCCTTCAAAAGTTGCAAAGCTTTCGATGGAATGTATATATCCTATCATTTTACAAGCTCGAATGAAATGTTCTATTAATTACTTCTAATTGTTGCTTTCTGCCAAGCTTATTAAAATTAACGGCATATCCGCTTACTCGTATCGTAAGGTTGGGGTAGTTCTCAGGATGTTCCATAGCGTCTTCAAGTTTATCACGATTTAAAACGTTGACGTTTAAGTGGTGCGCTTGTTGTATAAAATATCCGTCAATGAGTGAGACGAGTCTGTCAGCTCGTTCATTTTCGGTTTCGCCTAGCACATCAGGTGTGACTGTGAACGTATTAGAAATTCCATCTCTACAGCAATCAAATTTGAGTTTTGCTACTGAATTCAAACTGGCCATTGCACCACGTGTGTCACGTTGATGCATAGGATTTGCGCCAGGCGCAAAAGGTTCGCCACATTTGCGACCATCTGGAGTGGATCCAGTCTTTTTGCCGTATACAACATTTGATGTTATTGTAAGAATTGACAGCGTGTGTATTGCGTTGCGATAAGGTTTTGTTTTCAGTAATTTAGCATAGAAGTCTTCTACCAACAATTTAGCGATATCATCAACGCGATCGTCATCATTACCATATTTAGGGAAATCGCCCTCTGTTATGAAATCGGTTATCAACCCATCTGCGTTTTTGACAGGCGTGACTGATGCGTATTTAATAGCACTTAAACTATCGACTAACACACTTAATCCACAAATACCAAATGCCATTAATCGTTCTACGTTTGTGTCGTGGAAACTCATCATTAGACGCTCATACGCATATTTGTCATGCATAAAGTGAATAATGTTTAGAGTGTTGACATATGTTTTTGCTAACCATGAACTATAGCGGTTATAAGCTTTCATAACTGCCTCGTAGTCAAGTTTTTGTGCTGGGAATGTTTTACCTATGGGACCTACTTGTTCGCCGTGTAACTCATCTCTTCCGCCGTTTAATGCCATAAGCAAGACTTTTGCTAAATTGCATCTTGCGCCGAAATATTGCATTTGTTTGCCTGTCTTAAGTGCTGATACGCAACAAGCAATTGCATAATCATCACCATAAGCGGGTCTCATTACGTCATCGTTTTCGTATTGTATAGAGTCTGTGTCAATGCTTACTTTTGCACAAAACAGTTTGTATGTGTCAGGCAGTTGAGTGCTCCATAATACTGTTATGTTGGGTTCAGCTGATGGCTTCAAATTGTATAGTGTTTGCAAGATGCGATAGGCAGTTTTTGTAACCATATGCCTACCGTCACAAGTAACTCCCGCCTCGGATAGCGTAACCCAAACAGGATCGCCAGCAAATAAGTCATTATATGCAGCGGTGCGCAAATGCCTCACCAGTCTGAATTTTAGAACCATGTCATCTATCAATTCTTGCGCGCCTTCTTCGGTTAAAATATTTCGATTTATATCACGCTGTATATATATATCAACGAATGTCGAAATGCGTCCAATTGAATTAGCTGCACCATTTTGTTCTTTTATTGCACCGAGATACCCGTAATACAACCACTGAATAGCTTCGCGGGCATTTTCCGCAGGGCGCGTAATATCATCGCCATAAGCAGCTGCCATTTCAACTAATTCTTTCATGAATTGCATTTGTTTAAACAGTTCTTCGGATAAGCGGATATTTTCTTCGGTCATGTGTTTTTTGCCGATTGTAGCTTTGTCTGCTGCTTTTTGTTGTATAAGATAGTCCATACCATAGAGCGCAATGCGTCTATAATCGCCAATTATGCGACCTCGGCCGTAGGCATCGGGCAATCCTGTAATTACCCCCGAGCGACGCACCTTGCGCATTTCATCGGTATATACTCTAAATACACCGTCATTATGAGTGGTTCGATATTGAAACGCATCGATGAGGTTTTGATCGAGATGATAACCATACTCCTCACACGCTTTAATGCTCATTTTTATGCCGCCAAAAGGATTTACGGCACGCTTAAGTGGTTCATCGGTCTGCAAACCATAGATAAGTTCTGAATCTTTATTTAGAATATATCCAGGTTTCCAAGAGAGGATAGATGAAATGTGCTGTGTGTCTATGTCGAGTACTCCACCAGCTTCTGCTTCAGAGACCAAGAGTTCTTCTACTTTTGTTCTAACGCTTAAAGTTCTCTCAGTTGGTGGTGCTAAAAAATCGGCATCGCCGTCATAACTCGTGTAATTCAATTGAATAAACTCACGAAGATCTATGTTGTTATTCCAGTTACCGGGCTTAAAATTCTCCCAAGCCTTAATTGTCATATTATCACCTGTTAAATATATAGGACATTGCGTCAATTTCTGATGCAATAGAGTAGTTAAGTGTTACCACATAAGTTATAATATATGCATATTGTTGTTGTCAATCAAAATGAATGACTATTAGATAGTCTCGTACATAATTTTTAGTAACAAACGATAAATACCTGCATTTGAATTTTTAGCGCGATCGGCTTTGCTTTTTGCTGTTGCATGAAATGGTGAATAATAGACACAAAACTTGAAAAGCAACAGGTTATTATATAGTTTACAAAGACTAAGACGCATGTGAGTTGATACTAGCAATAGTTTTACATCGTCTAAAAATACAATGATACCCGCTAATGTGCGGGCACGAGTGGATCAACGTTTTTATATTGATACTACGATTAGTGTTACTAATTCGCAAGTTATAGTTTGAGTATCAAACGTATATTTGCAAATAGTTTCTAAGATGAACAAAAATCTTGATTTTCGAATTTCATGAGACACAGACTTTCTAGTATATCAGAACTTAAATGCTTTAAAGTTTTGTGAGTGCTACTAGATTTGCATTACAATATCCCCCCACAATTCAATTATATTCGAATTTATGATTATTCAGAATCACGTGGAACAAATTCAATGCGAAGCTTGAAACCTAACGCATTTGCTATGGCTTCGAGCATTCCTAGTTTAGACAACCCGTAACTGACCATTGCCGCATATGCCTGATGTGATTTGCCAATTCGTTCTGCTATTTCGCGATCTCGTGTTTTGGTTAACGCTTTAGCACCAGCTATTTCAGCAATAATTTTCGCATGCAATTCTTCACTCATTTCAAATTTAGAATAACAGCGTGTATCATTGTCCAACATAATAATCAAACCTCCTTTTTGTTTATCAAACAATAAAGCACATCCGCCAATGCGGACGCAGATTAAAATTAAAACTGTTTACCAAAAGTTTTACAAATAAACAAAAATTTGCATACCAGTGCTACAATTGTAAACAATTTAATTATATAAATATTACCACTAAATAGTCATAACTGTCAACAATATTTTGCGTTTTTACAGAAAAATTACTTGCGAGGCAATAACAAAAATAGAGAATGCAATAAAAATAAAATTCCAATAAGCACTTTGCTTTGTTTAGACATGAGCGACACTTAAGTAGCAACAAGCAAACATCGGAATATCCCTAAACAAAGCAACAGTTTGTGCACTCGCGTTTTACCGTGCTGAAATAGTTCTAGTTAGAAATCGGATAGAACTCTATTAATTGATATCGAAAAAGAATAATTTAGATGAGTGTTTTCAATCTGACAGTTGTGCTGCGATAATATTTAGTTGCCTACATTAAAATTGAAATGTCATTACATAATAGACAAACGCTTTTTTGACATAGAAATTAAAGAAAAGTCAGTATATAATTATTTTGATATGACTATTTTTCCTGTTAGTTGTCAACAATTAAGACAAGGATTGAATAGAATGAATAGTGAACTTATGATACGAAGAGGCGAATTATATTATGCAAATTTGAGTCCTGTCATTGGTAGTGAGCAAGGTGGAGTGAGACCCGTATTAATTGTTCAAAATGACATCGGCAATAAGCATTCTCCTACGGTGATTGCTGCAGCTGTCACTAGTCAACTAAACAAAGCGCGATTACCCACACATATAGAACTGACGCAAGCGACAGGACTAACGCGTGACAGTGTGCTTTTGCTTGAGCAAATAAGGACACTAGACAAGACGCGCCTGCAAGAGCGGATTGGGCTTGTCAATGATGAGACGATGGCAAGGGTTAACAACGCACTACTTATTAGTTTAGGATTTCACGTATAATGTGTGCTGTTATTTAACGACCTCTGTGTCTATAGGAATTTTGCTGTAGAAATATCCGTGTGTCCGCTCGGTCAACACATAACTCGATTTTGAATTTACAGGTATTGGATTATGCAACGTAAACAAGCATGATGATACTTTGTATCGCGTTGCTGGATATGTATATAATGCGTCTGTGTAGCGTATTGGTTCTCCGTTGTATGTGCATCTAGAGCAGTTTTTACCAGTGACTAGATATACAGGACAATGTGTGAGATGCATTACAGGTAAATACCCTGATACAAATGGTATGCCACCCTTTTTAAGAAGTGGTTTTGATTCTTCAAGAGTTAATTCGGGTGAAATCAAGATATAATCAGCATCAGCTAATAGATCCATAGCATGCGTGTTATATATATTCAGACCAATCCCGCCTATATATGGGATTTTTAAATGCCTAGCAAGTTCTACTACACCGTAGTTATCAGCTAAAAGCCCATAATTGGAGTCATTAATTGACTTTAGAGCATCGACATATATTTTTTTATCAGGCAATCTAAGTAATCTGGGCGGTGTTAAGTATACTCTAGACGATGATACCGCTCGCAATTTTGCTAAAAACGCAGTCAAGATTGGTTCAGAGAATGTTTTAGGACGGTAAACAATGCACATAGCACTATAATCTGCTTGGGTTAAGCTCTCAAACGATTCGCATTCAATGATACGTATGCCACATGTATTTTTATTGTATTTTTCAGTCGGAAAAGTAGATGCATTTTTGCGCTTCATATTTATTGCAGCATCGATTAATTGTTTGCGAAGTGCAATAATTCCTCGTCTTTTGAGATCATTTAATTTTGAGAGCGGGAAAAACGCATCAGGATCCTTGTCAATAAGTACATGTTTTGCAATAAATTCAGTATCGCCTAATGCTGATATAGTGGATATAATTAACTCAGATGTTACGGGAACATCAAGAGCTGGCACGACAACATAGTCACTTTCAAGACCTATATTAAATTTACCATACTCCATATATATGGACAAATGTGAACCTTTAAGTGCTGTCACACCAATGCCTATTTCTATTCTTTTTATAATAGCGTTAAGTTTGTCATTTTGCGCCTTGTCAGTTGTAAGATAGAGCACATCGTTTGCGCACACGGCATTGCTGACTGGTATTTGATAAATGCCTTTACTAATTTCAGTAACGGAATGCACGTCAGATCCACCGATTTCTTCAGTGCCACGCAATATTTTAAAACCGTCACCTCTTACAATAGGATGCGTAGATTGTACTTGCGCATAATTGTATCCACCTTTTAAAAACACCTTCAGGACTTTTCCACACCTGTCACCTAAATGTCCTTGAACGTTTGTGGACATAATTTCTAGTGTGTCTGAATATATATATCCAGCACAGAAATTCCCACGGTTATAAATGCGTCTAAGTAAAGGATACTCCTGTTTGGGTGTTGAGGTATTCTCATATACTGCTTTATATGAGAGTGTTGTTTGAGCTGCATATTCAGGTCTGCGCATGCGCCCCTCGATCTTAAAAGAGCTAGCACCTGCCTTTTCCAAATCTTGCAAGTGATCGATTAAGCACAAATCTGATGTAGATAAACAGTAACCACGTTTAACAGAGGAATTACCAACCTTTAGGGAATATTTCTGTCTGCAAGGTTGTTTGCATGTTCCTAAATTGCCAGAACCGCTTTTTTGCACAAAACTCATCAGGCATTGCCCTGAAAACGAAACGCAAAGCGCGCCATGTACAAACACTTCGATACCAAGTCTAGGTACAAATTTTTTAATTTCTTCTATATCTTTTAGCGAGGTCTCACGCGCCAATACAGCACGATCGGCACCTAGCTTTTGAAAAAACATCGCGCTTTCTTTGTTATGAACACCAGCTTGTGTACTTATATGAATCGGAATATCAGGTGCTAAATCACATAACAAAGGTATCAATCCAATGTCTGACACAATAATTCCATCTAGGTCAATATTTGAAATAATTGGAATCACTGACATTATTTGATCGAAATCGGATTCCTTAATTAGCGTATTTAGTGCTACAAACAATTTTTTTCCGTAAAGTTTGCACAGCACAGAGGCATCTTTCAATGTACGTTCATCAAAATTCTCTGCACCAGAGCGAGCATTATATCCTTGAAGTCCTAGATAAACGGCATCAGCACCACACATGATTGCACGTCGCAACGATGCGTAGTCTCCAACTGGTGATATTATTTCTGGCTTTTTCATAGGTGTCTCCATCGCGCGATGTTAACCGCACGTCAACACATTGAAGTGTGTTTATTGTTGATATTGGAAGTTAGTTGATATATTAGAATCCTATGTTTTCACGGTCATTAGATTATATAACTTTGATGTAAAAATGTCAATAGATTATCAAGAAAATGTGCTTAATCATTAACAAAGCAACAATATGACGATTAATTATATGATCCACAAGGCATTTGTATAAATACACAAAGGCGCATGTATAGCAGGTGCAGTTTAAAATTGTGTGCTTGACAAAACATGCAATAAGTACGTTTGCGATCTAGTTAGTATTTTAAGTATTGCGTCTAGAGAGTTTAAGAGAAAATCAACTTTGATAATGCATCGTAGTAGATGTCGATGATCTTTGAAAAATCTTCTAAAGAGATGTATTCGTCCTTTTGATGTACTACTGATTTTGAGTTCGGGAATGATGGTCCAAATGCGACACCATGTTTTAGGAATCTAGCATATGTGCCACCTCCGATAGAACATGGTTTTAAATTTGTATTCATAATCTTGTTATATGATCCGAGTAGTGTAGTGACTAAGGGATCATCGCATGGGACATATAAAGGTAAGTGACCATCTTCTTCATCAATTTGGATATTATCCGAAATATTTGATAAGATGCCTTGAATAGTCTCCTTGTTATGAGTCACTGGATACCTAATATCTAATTTAAATGTCAGAATGTCATTTTCGATGTCAGCGGTTGCTAGATTTAGAGTCAAATTGCCACTCATCTCATCGGCAAAATTTAAACCACATCTGCTACCGTCATGAGAAGAAAAGGCAGTATAAATTTTTGCTAAAAGTGGTGAGTCTTTTGCAAGAAGCTCTAAAATTGTAATGAGCGCGTTTCGCCCCTCTTGAGGTGTGCTTGCGTGTGCAGAGATGCCACAAGCAGTCAATTGGATCATATCATCTATTGGTGTGCTAGTTATTTGGGGGTTAGTGGTTGCAAGCGAGGATGGAAATAGCGAGGGATTTACTAGTGCAATTGCCAAATCTGGCACAACATTTGCCCTAGTCCCAGCTTTGAAGTTTATGATACCATGTGGGAGGGGTATGCTTAGCTTGTAGTGAATAATGCCCTTTTCACAGTTAATGACTGGAAAATCCGCGTCTGGTGAAAATCCTGATGCGGGCATTTCTTCTGTTTTTGCGTAGCGTTCCATACATTTCCAACCACTTTCTTCATCACAGCCGAGGATAAAGCGCAATCTTTTTTTAGGGGTAAACCCAGCATTCAAAAGTTTTGCAGCAGCAAAGATCGATGCAATTATAGGTCCTTTGTCATCGAT
>JAITLB010000252.1 GCA_031278175.1 Christensenellaceae bacterium | reverse complement strand
ATAATCGTTATCGGCAACTTGTATGATACTGCTGTAGTTAGCTCGTTCATATTCATGTGAAAACTACCATCGCTAGTAAATAATACGACTCGCCTCCCGCCTGATGCAATTGATGCGCCGATTGCGGATCCCATACCGTATCCCATAGTTCCCAAGCCGCCACTTGTCACAAATGAACGTGGTTGCTTGAATCTATAATACTGCGCAGCCCACATCTGATGTTGTCCAACATCAGTGGCTACAGGCGTGTCCCCTAATATTTCTTGCACACACTCTACTATCTGCTTAGGCGCAAATTTTTGATATCCCTCCCACAATGCATTTTCGCTACACTTTTTCAGCGCAGCTATGCGATTTAGCCATGCATCATTTTTGGTTTGTGGGATTTTTTCTAATAGAGATGAAATAACGGATTTAATGTCACCAACGATATATTCATCCGCTTTGATATTTTTGTTTATCTCTGCTCTGTCAATATCAATTTGCAACAATTTGCAACCGTTTATGAATTTTTCCTTGTTGCCAGTCGCTCGATCTGAAAATCTAACACCGATAGCTATTAGCAAATCACATTCGGAAAGAGAGATAGAAGCGGCATATCTACCATGCATGCCTGCCATTCCTAACGATAACTGATGTTCATCGGGAATTGCGGTTATTCCCATTAAACTTGTGGCAATTGGCGCATTAATTCTTTCTGCAAATGCTACCAGCTCATCACTTGCATTAGATATTATAACACCGCCACCAGCATATATATAGGGTTTCTTTGCGTTTTTTAATAAAGCGCATGCATTTTCTAGATTAAAAGCGATAGTCTTATCTCTTGGTGAGATGGTTTCAGTCACTAGTTCATCGTAATCCGCTGTTTCGCGTTGTATATCTTTAGGAATATCTATTAAAACGGGACCAGGTCGACCATCATTTGCAATATGAAATGCTTCTTGTACAGTTTTTCGTAATTCGCTTGCACTGTATACTAAATAATTGTGCTTTGTGATCGGCATTGTTATTCCAACAATGTTGACTTCTTGAAAAGAATCACGTCCTATCAATTTTGTTGCAACATTGCCTGTTATCGCCACCATCGGCACACTATCCAAATATGCAGTTGCTATACCCGTGGTAAGATTAGTAGCACCTGGTCCTGATGTAGCAATAACCACACCAGTTTTACCCGATACTCTAGCATATCCATCTGCAGCATGCGCTGCGCCCTGTTCGTGTGCAGATATATAATGTTCTATTTTATCAGAATTTAAATATATTTCATCATAAATATCGAGAACACTGCCACCAGGGTAGCCAAAAATCTTATCGGCACCTTGTGCTATCAATTCGTTAACTAGTATTTTAGCTCCTGTTAGTTTCATTACTACCATCCACTAGACATTTCTAATAATTTAAAAAAGCCCCTCTGCTTTCGCTTCGGAGCCTTATGTGTTTCTCAAACTTAAGCCGCTCTTGACGATCGCAAACGATTCTCACCATTTAAAATGACAAGAATTATAACGATGAGTATAACGACTAATATTTGCAAGAAGTATGTCATGTTTTTACCTTAATTGTATACAATAGCAATATTGATCGAACTATATGTCACCATAAAATCCGCATAAACTATTGTAATTTTAATTATATCTATTTGCCATCGATAAGTCAAACAAATTTTACGTCTTTAAATAATGAGTTGCAAAAAGATTAATTGTAGGGATACCATATACTTGAAAGCGATTGGAGTGCTATGACACCTCTAAAGTGGACACACCAAAAGAGAAGGCAGTAAAACTTTGGAGGTTGAACTGCCACCTGTCAAGTAGACGCAAATAAAAAATAAAATATTAACCACGAGTGAGGGATTCCTAAATTTCTAACTCGCTTAATTTGTAAAATCTCTGCAAACACGTCTTTTCGCACTTACTTTTGGTGTATCAACCATCTCATCAATATAGACGATTTGCTGGTACCATCGGTATAATTGTTCTAAAAATGTCATCTTCGATAATTTCTGGTTCTAAACCAGTGTAGAGTTCTGTATATTTGTAGAGATTGAGTACTCCTGAACCCATTGCATCTGCACGACCAATATTTCGAAAAAACTGTGAAATTATTGGGTTTTTAGGATTGCATAGCATATTGCATGGATTTATGCGACCTTTTCGCTTTGGTATATTCCAATTTTCAGTATACATTCTGTCCTTTTCAATGACTAAACGGGAGACGAAGCTTTGAGAATACTCACGGTGAACTAGCATATTGCTAACAATTTCACGCGCTATATGTGATCGAACACTAACACTTTGATCGTTTACTAGAACAAACCTATCCATTGTATGTTTTCTAACAAATTCAATCAAGATATCATACGCTTCTATTAGATTAGTTCCTACAGTTATCCTATCATCATAACGATCAATATTATGTACACGTAACAAAGCATCTGTAATGTGTCCACGCGCACAGGACGCAATTACTTCATCATGTCCAAATAATAAAACTGCTGCAAGATTGAATCCTACTTTGTTAGAGCGCCAATCATGACCATATAAACCCGCATGTCTAAATATGTCCCATGGTCGCATATTTTTCCACGGATGATCTGGATACTTCGCTAATGCCATCGCTTTTGCACGCAATACAAGATCCATACGCAACTCGCTTTCTGTGATGTAGGGGAAAATTTCTGCCTCAGAAGAAAATCGCGATTTGCGAGCACAAATTTGCGTAATCCTGGCTGGCAATGTCGTTACATCTTCATTTGTAGCACCCACACGCTCGAAAATTCTACATGAAGTTAACATCATGTTTTCGGATACGGGTACGTAAGCGTAAAGGAGACACTTCCCATCCAAAACAAATTGCTCGAGTTTCAAAAAGACCGTTGGCAAAACCTTTTCTGGATTGTCAAGGCAAGTTGCAAAGTTGAGCATAATCTGATCTATAATATCTGGATTAACACCTATAATAATTCCTTTGTCATCGACACCCAAAATCAAATGTCCACCAAACCTGTTTGAAAACGCTATCACTGTCTCAAAAACCGCATCGTCTAACTTGCCTGCACATTCTATAAACTCAACAACTTCGCTCCTGCCAGCATCTAACAGTTGCTTAATAACTTCTGCAGTCATATAATATTTTACCTCCATTAAGTCTCAATATAAATAATAATGTGTATCTAAAGTATGTTATATTCTAAAATACTTACTTCCCACACTGGTACGATATCAACTAACTTTACATTGCTTAAAGCACAAACAGTAATAACCATTCAGCAAATAATTAGCATTAATCGTGTTTTGCCGTTTCAGGACTCGTGAAAACAAGTGGAATTGTAGTTTTGAAGATGTATCCTTCAGTAAACTCAGGATTTTTGTTAAAACAAAGATTTGAACACTCCTGCAGCTTGCGCAATCCAGAACCTAGATAATCGGCTCGTCCAATATTGACGAAAAACCATGAAAGCAATGGGTTTTTTGCTCTAGGTGTGAAATTTTTAACATCTATCTTCCCCTCGAAATAGGGCGAAGTCCAATTTTCAGCATATAATCTGTTTTCATCGATACTTATACGAGCTAAAAATCTTTTCGAATACTCGCGATGGATAAGCAAATTACTAACCAACTCACGCGTTATAGTTGCACACACTTTCTCTTGTTGTCCGTTTGTGTGAGTTAATCGTTTTCTAATATGTTTTCCTACATAGTCTGTCAAAAGATCGTAAGCTTCTATAAGGTTAGTCCCGACAGTCAATCTTTCCCCATCGCCGCCAGTAAGGTTTTTGGAAACCAAAACTTCAGTCCTAAACCCTGGCGCACATGATTCTATGACATCATCACGGCCAAACAACAATATGGCGGCAAGATTGAATCCAATCTTGCCAGCGCGCCAGTCAGTCTCATAAAGATTTGCATGTTGAAACAATTGCATGGGATCCATATCTTCCCAATGCTGCTCTGGAAAACACTCTGCTGCCATTCTCTGTGCCCTCTTAACAAGATCAAACCGCAACTCGTTCTTTGTAACATAGGGGAAAACCTCGCGCTCGGGATAAATTGAAGCTTTGCGCTCATAAAGTTCTTGCATTCGGCTCGATTCTTTGGTTATATCTACATCACAAGACTGTACTCTATAAAAAACTCTCCCATTACACAACTGCACTTGCGTGCTAATAGGAACATATGTATGGAGAATAATCTTGCCGTCATAATCAATTTCGTCAAGAGCGAGAAAAAGCGTTGGCGATGTCTTTCGGTGATCATTGAGCGTTTCAATGAAATCTTTTTTTAATTGACTCACGACATCCTTATTAACACCAACAACTCGTCTATTATCCTTAACCCCTAAAAATAGATGCCCACCATAGCGGTTTGAGAACGCTGACACAGTCTCAAAGACGGTTTTGCTCAGTGCGTTTGCACATGTCTTAAATTCAACGGTGAAATCTTCGCCGCTTTTTATCAGATTGCTTGCTTGCTCTAGAGTCATAATAATAATATGTACCTCCTTAATGGTTATTTTTGCAATGTTTTAAAGATCAATTTTCAGCATTCGTCATATACAAAAGCATAAACGAATCCATTTTTTGAATTTGCATTGCTTATGTCTCATTGTTAATGACATCTACCACAAAAATAATTTGATGCTGGTCGCACAATACATTAACTTAATTTATTGTTTCACTGTCTTGCATAACAAGACAAGGCTTGCTTGTTGTATATTTATGGATGAGTAAACAAAACAGTTTGTTAAGTTAAAAGGTTTTATTTACTAAACATGAGATATGTTCAATATAAAACAAGTGCAAAATTACAACTTGCAATTTTATATTGCGCTAGACACATGTTTTGTCATCACCAACTTGATATATTGTAACTGATTTACCACAAGAAAACAAGTGCTTTTGGAAAATTTAAATATTTTTTTTTGAGTTGAACTACAATGCAAATTTCAGTGTCATATTCAAACTTGGTAGTTGTCTTATCGTTTGATGCCATATTTAGATTGAATAGCGGAAATAGCAGTCAAATGGAAATATACTTGACGTTTCACTTAGTCTCTTTGTTGTTGTTATGCGCTAAATATGATATAATTAGAGTGTAATTTAAGCATTTTAAATATACATGTTACACATTCCTCTTTAGGTAAAATTATGATCGAAAACGGTACAATGAAATCTGAAGATTGCATTACAGAGCAAAACCGATCAACTGCTACAGAAATGCTAAATGACTGCTCAGGCAACACCGAGCAAAGTAGTCATCAAACTTCGGCAAAATTGAATATGGAAAATGCAGATGTTGAACTACAACGTGCATTGACAAACCAATCAGAGCAATCTGGTTCTACTGATGTGTGTGACAGTGTTAATATTATTGACGATACAATTGCAGTAGAAACTACTCCTCTTGATGACAGCATAAATATTGCTACTGAAAACGCTTCAAATACTGACAGCGCAAACACCACAACGCAGACAGTTAAACCCGAACAAAATGCGGATGCCCTCAAAAAGAAAAAGCGTATACGCAAAATCATCAATGCCAGCATTTTCATTCTGCTCAATGCATTAGCAATAGGACTTGTTTTATATCTAGAACAAGTAAACGGTGCTGAATTTGTCGCATCGTCTTCACTCCTTATTGTACTAAAAGCTAATGTTATATTTCTCTTGATAGCATTTCTTTGCTATGTGATCGGCACTTTGAGTAATGCTGTTGTTTTTCACTCGCTCATTAGACAATGCGGTTACGGTAATAGGTTTTGGCTTGCTCTAAAAATTGTATTGGTTGGTCGATATTATGATAATATAACGCCATGGAACACTGGGGGACAACCTTTTCAAGTAGCATACATGGCTAAAGCTAATATTGATGTTCCCACAGCCGTTTCACTACCCGTAATAAAGTATACAATTCGAGTGTTTGTGATAAATATAGTAATGCTCATATTATTCATCGTAGTGCCTATAAACGCATCTGTTTATGTTAAAGTCGGCGCTTTTGTCGGACTCGTTATTACTCCTTCACTGCCTCTTTTCCTTATAATTTTCTCTAGAAATGTACCTCTAATGTTAAAAATTACAGGCAAAGTAGTTTGGTTGTTACACAAGTTAAAAATAATACGCAACTATGAGAAAGTTCTCATCAAAGCGCAAGATATGATGGATAGTTTCTTAGCTGCAATAAAATATTTAGGTCAGCACAAATCTATGATACTCATAATTGGATTGGCTTCGCTTGTGGACTTTTTTGCAGTAAGCTCAATCCCGTTTTTTATCATCCGCGCAATGGGAAATGCCAATATAAACTTTATAGAGTGTTTTACTCTAGCATGCTTTGCAACTATGTCATCGGGGTTAATACCGACACCAGGTTCATCAGGTGCATCAGAGGGAATATTCTATACAGCATTTATATCCTGGGTGCCAGGTGGATTCATTTTTTGGGCTGTAATAATATGGCGGATATTAGTATTCTATCTGCATATTTTCATGGGACTTTGCCTGCATATTTTTGATTGGATAGCTGGCAAATCTAAAATAACTTTAGTCAAGAAGAATATTGCTTGGTTTCACAAAAAAACAATTAATATAGGCTTAAAAAAATCTGATAAGATTGACAATTAGCCGAAATGTGTAGGGAGATAATGTAATGTCTAAAAGGTGTGCGCCAATTATAATAATTCTATCGGTTGCTTTTTGCATCACACTTGTGCTAGTAAGCATATTCAGCACAAATACAATTGCGCAAGCCGAACCCGAGGAAGATTTCTTTATATATAATGAATCTGATTTTCTCGAGTTTGTTTCACAATCTAAGTCGGGTGACACATTTGAATCACGCAATGTATACTTGAAAAATGATATCTACCTATATAATTATATCCCTACTAGCACACAACAGACAACTCTCTTAGGTGCTTTTAATGGCACATTTTGCGGATCTGGACATGCTATCGTTGGATTAAAAAGCAACACTCTATCATCGCTATTTTTGTCACTAGGAGAAACTTCAACAATTAAAGATC
>JAITLB010000190.1 GCA_031278175.1 Christensenellaceae bacterium | reverse complement strand
ATGAGATTAGCACAACCTTACCCAGCTAGACAAATCTCATAATATTTAGGTGTTCAGCATTTTGTGTTTTATTTTAATCATCACAAAAAATTGCGCTGTGTATTTGTTTGAAACATATGGCAGATGTGATATGATATTATCAGCTCTGGTTTAGTTAATGCACTTCTGCCAGTCAAACCTATAAAAGGTGAATATATACTAGATAGTAAGACACGTATGGCAGAAATTCTAGTATACTAAAATTGATCACCCAGTTCAAACTTGAAAGATTTTAAGTCTTATTTATCGGTTGCCATATTTGGTGCTTTAACTATTAAGTTAGGGTCTATATTACTACTGAGGATTTAATTAATGCCAATAGCACTTTTTATACTGTTCGAAGAGGAAATCATGTTTCTGTGCTACCTACTGCTGGAGATTTAGCTGTTTGGCAGGCAACATATTATACTGCAGCGAGCAATCCTCATCTATATACCAAAACTATACAAGGCTTAGTTTTCCTTGTGGGCGGTGTTTAATGGACTGTTTTGAAAATCTTTCTCATCCAGATATTTTATATGATGAAGCGCTTTTGTGCGGAAGGCCATATATTTTTGAGCGCGATGAAATAGACAAGCGTGGCGATTTAGGGGAATTTTGGGATGCGGTTAAATATTTTGCCAATAGTGATTTGCCAAACAGTTATTTTTTGCAACATCTAAAGCCTCCTTATCCTGAACTGTTTTGCAGGAAAAAATATTGGCATGGTTTAGCAACGGTGTTAGCGTATCGCGGAATAGATAAAATTGATGATGTTAAGGAAGATATTTTTGTTTGGTTTCAGGACGGTAATTGGCCAGGCAACGAAGTTGTATGGCCTTTTATCTTAAAGAATAAAGAACAATTAAAAGACAGTTTCATTAACTCTGTTTGGAAAGCATTTGATATATACGATATTGGTTGGTTTTGGTATTCAATCAAAACTTTTGAAAAATTCTATGAATTGAAAAATGAAGAACTTGCAGAAATTATAGACAGGATTTTCAATTATGCGGGCAATTTGGAAAATTGGAGTGATGACAAAAAACAATTTGAAAATGAACTCTCAAGACTTTTTCCAAGAGTAAAGTAAAACATTTCAATAAAGCAAACTCTCAATACTATTAACCAACAAAAACTCCATACAACACGAAACAAAGCATGAAGTGTACCCCGTTTGGTAGACAATTTTGAATTCCGAATTCAAGTTGGAATTCAAACCGTTTTTTGATTTTTTTTGAATTTGGTTTGGAAATCAAACTTTTTTCAAACTACGTAAACTCCCGTAAACGAAAAAGCGGCAAGGTTTTCCCCGCCGCCATGACCTTTACTCAGCACGATTTGGCTTAAATAAAGGTAACCGCTTGTGCCACGCAGGTTCTTTAACTCGAAGCCTTTCGCCTCGATTTTCTTGACTAACTTTTGGTTGTAACTTTCCAGCGCGTCAAGCACGTATATTGGATTGTTTTGCTTTACGTGCATCGCCGAAAAACTGAGCATAAATAGCCGTTTAAAGCGTTTAAGCCCGTCCTGCGTCTTTCCGCCGCCGAGTTTTTGCAGCTCGTCCAAAATCAAAATAGAGCGGTTTTTCGCGATAACGTCAATCGGCATTCTGCCCGCGAAGTCATCGAGCGTCATGTCTATGCGCCGCGCGTCCTTGCCGCTCACATTAAACGCATGCGCGTTGATAATCCTCACGTTTATGGTCGCGGATCTTGCAACCGTGTCGAGCTCTTGCAACCTCGCACTGTTGTAAATAAAGAACCGCGCCTTTTTGCCGTAGTATTCCATGAAGTGGTCGGCAGTTATCTCAAATGACTTCTTTATGCCCTCGCGGATTGCTATGCTCGGCACGACGATTATGAACTTGCGGCACCCATATTTTTGTGAAGCTCGAATATGGACTTTATATAAACGTAGGTCTTGCCCGTCCCCGTTTCCATTTGATATCGATCGAGCAATGCCCTAACTGCTTAAAAAGTTTGTCGGATAGGCGGATATTGTTTTCGCTTTGAACGCGGTTTATTTTTGAGCAAAGCCTCGTTGGTCAGTGCGATTTTCGCGTTCTCAAAGTCCATATCGTCCTTTTCAAAAACACCATCTATATCAAAAAGCGCACTTTGCGCGGATTCCTTTTTAATGCCCAAATCCCGCGCATATTTTACGCGGTCTAAAAACGGTTACCATTCGAACGCTCGGGTTATGGAACTCACCGCCTCCGTTTGGTATTGCTGTATTTTGAACTTGAATTTCATTTATCGCCGCCCTCCCCCGACTGCCCATCGGGCAGGTCTATGTCGTCCGTTTCCTCGTAGTAGTAAGAATAATCAATTCCTTTCATAAAGGTTTCTCGGTCGTTTGTTTTGTCGGTCAAAGCAGGCAATATTAATGCCTTTATATCGGCGGGATTGCTTACGCTTTTTTGCATGGCGGCGAGGTATTCTTTTTTGCCCACCTTGCTCCAATCCACGCACTTTTTAAGACTCTTTTTTAGGATTAAATCGAGCCATATCCGCGTGCTCCTGCCGTTGCCCTCGCGGAATGGGTGCGCCACGTTCATTTCGACATATTTATCAAGAATTTGATCGAACGTTGCCTCTGGCATCGCCTCGATTTTTTTGAGGTTATCTGCTAAAAACCGCACGGGCGCAAACGTAAAGCCTCCTTTACTTATGTTAACGTTGCGTATCTTGCCCGCAAAATCGTAAAGCCCGCCGAAAAGGTAAGCGTTAATTTGCTTTAAGCCGTTCACCGTGCCGACCTCTATACTGTCGAAGATTGAACTTTCGAATAGCGCGTAAGCCTTTTGCTTGCTTTTTCTATCGATTGTATCCTCACCGTAAGTAAACCACTCGATAAAACGGTTTGCCTTTTTGCCAGGGAACTCTTTTGCAAGCGCGATAATGCCCTTATCGTCGAAAGTGTCGGTAAGGTATTTTTTGCCGTCCGCCGCCGTAAGTTTCAGTTGGTTAGCGGCACTAACCAACTCGCTACCCTCTTTTTTAAGTTTGTTTTTAAGGTATTTCCAGTAATTGCGGGCTTTAGCATAGTCATCGTACTTACCTAAAACCGCGATTATATCCAAAATCGAAAACCACCATTTGCCTTTCTCGTTATCCCAAGCAGCGCGGACTTCTCTATCGTTGAAAAAGCGGATTGAAATCTTTGTCGGCATTATATAACCCTCCTTTCGGTCATCGGACTGTATACAGCGAATATTTGGTCGAAAGAAACCATCGTGCTATCGTTGTTAAAACTTGCGTTGCGGAATACCGCGTATAACGGCTTGCGCTTTGCGATTGTCGTTACCGCATCTTTGTTGACGTTATCGTCGAAACAACAAATCAAATTGTCGCCGAGCAGTTCGGTGATGTTGTCGATTAGCTTCACTTGCCTATCCTCTCTTTTTTTGTCGGGGCGGCATCATCATCGGGGTAAATTTCCATTATGTCGGACAACTTGCATTTTAATGAATTGCAAATACGGACAAGGATGTTGGTATTTAGATTCTCACCTTTGTTTAATTTATTTAAGGTCGATAAGCTGATACCCGTTGCGGTGACAAGGTTTTGCTTTTTCATGTCCTTGTCAATCAATAGTTTCCAAAGCCTTTTATAACTTACCATGGTTAAATCCTCACTCCGTATTGTCCTTGGGCAAATAAAATCTGCCTATTCGTGATTTTATCGTTCCGTGCTGCGCCATTTGTTATACTTCCTGCTTTTTTTCGTAACGGCGGTTTTGCCGCAGGACAACCCTATTATTTTGTCACACGAAAACACAAAAAGCAACTAAATTATATGCGTTCGCGATAATTTTACATTTTGAACCCATCATCTTTCGAGGTTATGTTGCCTTTGTGATAAAAACAAAGTTATAGTCAATAAAGAAAAAAGTGAGCTGCTGCCGCCTGAATTCTCAAATCGCAATTTTAATTTTTCAAATTTTTCTTTATTTTCTTGTATTCTTCAGACCGAACCGCCAAAACCGCACGTGGCGCGAGCGATGCCATCGGGCTTAGATGCTTGGTTGCCTCAAACGATGCAGAAAGCATTCCGCCGCTTCCGCACGCCGCATCGAGTATTTTTACAAGGCGGCTGTCATCGTACAAATCGTCTATCCCCTCCGCCATTAGCAAATTGACCAAAAGCCGTATGACCTAGCGGGGCATGTAGTGGTCGCCCGCCTCGGCATTTTCTAAAATCGCCTGACGATTTCCTCAAACATGTAACCCATTTTTATGTTGTCTATCGTGTCGGGGTTGAGGTCAAGCTCGCTAAACTTTCCACCATGCCGTAAAGGCGGTTATTGCCGTCCATCTTTTCGATTTCCGCGCCGAAGTTCAAACCCGATTTCTTGCTAAGTTGCATGGTTCGTATTTGCAGGCAGAAGCCCTCTATATAATCGACAAAGTTTGCCGCTATGTGTTCGGCTCGTTGAACAGTTTCTTTAATGTCCAACGGCTATGGTTATAAAACAGAACGCCAGCTACGCTTGCTGCTCTGCTACCATTAAAGAGGACACGCAAAAAAGCAAAGCAGCAAAACTTTGGAGGTATCTCATATGAGAAAGAGAAAACATGGTGTAGGTGCTATAAAACGTGCACTTACCGACCTCACTAGTGGGCTTAAGTCCGCTAGTGAGGTGGCGAACGATTTGGGAGTCACCACTTCCACAATTTACAAATAGCAACAGTGCTACGACTTGTACGGACTTAAGTGCTTTCGGAATAAGTCGACTAACTCCGCTTATTCAAAAGAGTTTAAACTAAGTGTAGTTAAAGAGTATATGCTAGGCGGATCATCGTTAAGAGATTTTCGCGTATAAAATCTGCTAACTTACTGAGTCTTGCGATCAGTTACGCGGTATTTGCACCCAAGTGTCAACACATTGTGATGTTCATCCTCCTACCAATCTCTTAGTTCATCAATAGTATCGATTAATGTTGGTTTCTTAAGTGACTTCAATACTCTAACTATGTAATCATACAGCGTTTCTCTTTCTAAGGTGCCTATTAAACCTGTATCGTTTGCGATCTTGTTTAAAGCCCTTATTAATATAACTAATGGTGCTTTTGCGGACCGCCGATTATTATCGATGCTCTCAAGAAATTCATCTAAAGATCCCTCTATTTTATCGCAAAATTCTAAATATTCACTCTCTGCGTCAGGATTTTCTAGCATTCTGCGCCACCCATCTGTCGGTAATGGTCTCTTTATATCATCATATGCCTCTTTAGATGGTCTTAAATAAGGCTGTTGTAAGTAACGCTCCTCAACCAGTCCATCAACATAAGCATCATTGAAGTCTTTAATTGTAAGTTTCAAATTAAAGAATTTCAACAGTTCTGTGGGGGATTCTCCGTAAAAACACGGATAATCTTCTATTTCTGGGGTTATAGTCTTATATGACTTCCCTCCAACATGATATGCACCAGGATCATATTCATCAACTTTGCTCCATGAATGCTTACCAGTAATGAAATTTAATTCAAGGTAGCGCGAATAACGTGGTAATATAGCATTTGGGGGTAATTCATATTCTCCTAAATATGCAACATGGCAATTTCTGTAATCAGCATCATAATAAGTCATACCTGATAGAGAATATGTAACCTGCTTCTCACTCGATGAGTTGTCCATATCTTTTACTATCGGTAACAAGTCATCTATAAGTCGCAAGTAATAATAGTCGCCACTTAGAGCATCTGCTATTTTTTCAAACGAAGGAATTTGGTTGTTATATATAAGATAGAATGGTCTGTTCGACATAACCGTTTTTCTAAAATATTGAAACAGTCCGTAACCAGAATCTGTTTTGATTGCATAAAGTGAAGTAGTGTTCATTATTAACCCCCGTTGAGTATTCGCGCTAATGCGAACTCAGCCAGTTTTCTAAATTCTTCCCATCTGGGATTGCTTTCAGCTACGCTGTTTATTAAGTTCGATAAATTCACAGTATCCTCTGCTTTACTAATAAACATTTATTTATGTCCTCCTGTCTGCCGCTAAGATTTTCACGTATAAAATCTGCCAACTTACTTAATCTTGCGATCAGTTATGCCGTCTATGTAATAAGTGTCAACACATCGCCATGTTCATCCTCCTACCAATCCCTTAGTTCATCAATAGTATCGATTAATGTTGGTTTTTTAAGTGACCGCAATACTCTAACTATGTAATCATACAGCGCTTCTCTTTCTAAGGTGCAGATTAA
>JAITLB010000245.1 GCA_031278175.1 Christensenellaceae bacterium | reverse complement strand
TACCATAGTTATCAAAAATAATATTGCTTCAATGGAACTACTGATACCTGTCATAAAATTCGGTGATGGCGCAAACTTCGATGAGGTTGTAGTATTACAATTTACCGGAGAGGCATTCTCTCAATATATAATTGAGCAATATATTTCAGTTAAAAATGCAGACGCAGAGTCTTTAATACCAGATCCTAAAGGTACGTTTGAAATTAATTTTCTCTCAAACACCGCAGGCGCATCACAATTGCCTATTACTTCACCACTCACAGCTGGTGGTTACAGAGTGATAATTAAATTTACTCCTGTAGACTCACCACTATATAACTCAAGTGAGCAGACTATATCCGACATGTTTACCGTCTCTAGAGGTGAGCCATCACTTAGCATGTCAGATACTATCGCCGAATATAGTGGTAGCCCCGTCACTGGTAGCGAAGTGAAAGTTAGTGGCTTTAATAATTTCGAAATTGGTGAATCCACGGTAAAAAAATATTATAGAATTACGAACACAAATGACGAGTGGTCGGACCAGGCATTTAGTAATGTCGGTCAATATGATGTTAAAATAGTATTTAGTGGCGACAATGGGAATTACGCGGCAACTGAAAAAACTTATGAGCGGTATATTACAATAACAAAAGCCAAATTTTTACTGACAGTAAATCTAGAGGGAGTACCTGAAAAAGCGTATAATGGCAAATATGTAGTTAGTAATGATATCGGATTTAGTGGTTTTCCAAACGACCCAACGGGTACAACTGGACAATTCTCATATCAATACAGATTGAATGGAAACACTGGTCCTACAGGCATAGATATAGCACCACAAGATGCTGGCACGTATGATGTCAGAGTAATCTACACTTCAGGTGAAGCCGATAATTATGCTGATGACTCGCGGTGGTATTTATCAATGATTATAATCACACAAGTTGATGTTCCTACAATCGAATTTGATAAGATTAGTGCTACATATACGGGTGCTAACATCGCTACATTTAAAATGCCTACTGCTAAGGGGATAGATAATTATCCTGTAGATTCAAAAGGAACTACAGTTCTCTTTTCTAAAGTTCAACCATCGGGCGGTTACGATTGGACACCTGATTTGCCTATCGCCGCTGGTACATATCATGTTAAGGTTGAATTCATACCTGATTCTCAAAACTATAAAACTACTAGCCGAACATTTGACAACTACTGCACTATAACTAAATTTAAAACTATTGTATCGTTTGAAAAATTAAGCGTTGAATACGGTACCGAAATCACTATTCAAATGCTAAAGGACGCAACAACATATACAAAAGCATTATATGACACTTACAATAGTGAACTGCCAACATACACTTTCACTATTCCTGGGGCTACACTAAGCGACAATGGAGTCTTTAATATAACTAATTCTGGTTCTTACTCTGTAACAGTTAAAGTTGAGTTTGAAAGTGAAAATACCAATTACACTGGTAGTTCCATACTTAACGGAAGCCTTGTGATCTTGAATATCACACCTGAACTAGTTTTCAAAAATGGTATAACTAGTGTTGTTTATGATTACACAGGTGTTAAGCATGATTCGAATGAAGTTATCGCTAAAGTTAAAGAAGGATCTGCACCCAAAGGTCAGATAGTATATTCATATAGACTAACCGGCACCTCTGATTCTAGTTGGACTGACGCAGCGCCTGTCAACACTGGTATTTATGATGTTAAAGCCACGTATGTTAAAGGACTAAGCAATGATAACTATAGCGATGGAAGTCAAATATTTAAACAAAGTATTGAAATAAGGGCTTGCGCGGTGTATATTAAAGTATTGCCTAACCAAAATGTAGACTACACAGGCAATCCCGTAAATTATACAGTAAAATATATGGCAGTTGATAGTGAGGGCAATTCCAAGACATTGCCACTTAATACTATAGTCAATGGCACACTCCAAATAGGAAATGGCGATGTTATATACGCTGGGACATATGGTGTATCGCTCGGAACTCTTTCATATATGTCGGCGGGCACAAATGACACTTCTAACTATAATGTGGCATTATATAATGAAGGCATAGCACCTACTGTTGTAATTAATAAGCGCGTTGTAAAGCTTTTATTTGCAAGTATTGATCTTGTATACAACGGCGAAGAAAAAACTGTAGCGGTCACAATCGATAAAAATACTGTTGCACAAAATGATACTATAGCACCCGTTGTTAGTCATAGTGGCGATCGTCTAAATGTGTCAGGAAAAGGATTTACCGTAGAAGTGACTGGTCTTACAGGTTATGCATCTAATAATTATACATTTGACACCGCTACTGCATTTAGAAACTATTTTATTATCCCTGCAACCATCACAGACGTTGAGTATAATAATGTGAGGGAAAATTATAATGGAAAAGAATATACCCTAAAAATCACCCAGGGCGATAATGCTGGTGTTGATGTCAAATATTCAGCTAGCACTACATACGTGCTACCAGGTAAATACACAATTACAGCTCTAGTCACAAAAGCCAACTACGCAGATCTTACTCTTGTCGCTACCCTTGAAATTTTAAGAAGCGAACTTCTAATACTGCCTCAAGATATAATAGTTGATAATGTAAGCGAACTATACTTTGGCGATCCGCTGCCAAGACTTACCGACAGAAATGGGCTTGGCACGCTTTCGTTTACCGAACTTAACAATTCACTAGCCGTTGGACAAAAAACATACCAATTAGCATATCGCCCCAATGATATATATTATTTAACTAGCTATGTCAATATTCCACTAACCGTTCAAAAGGGGAGAATAACTATAAGCGTACCCAATCTTGACAGTTATAATTCCGTTGAGAAAATCAAAGCATTTATTATGACAGTTGGTAACACCTTGCTATCAAACGATTATAGAAATGCTGCAAGCATTACATATATCTCAAGTGATGGAGTAGAAACTGCTACTGAGCCGACTAAGCCAGGTAATTATATAGTAATCATTAAATATGCTGGTGATGATAATTATCTGGCTACCGAAGTAAGACTAGAATTTACCATCCCAAATAACAAGTACGATTATACAATATGGATAGTTGAGGGTGTCGTTGCTGTAATAGTAATAGCAGGCATAATTTTTTCAGTAGTGAGAAAGAAGCGAATCTCATTACCAAAAGATCAGAATCCTGAA
>JAITLB010000045.1 GCA_031278175.1 Christensenellaceae bacterium | reverse complement strand
AATCTATATCGGCATACATAGATGATCTATGGGAAAAGCATATTAGCATCTTGAATGCCGTAGAACAAGAGACAACAGACTCGCTTTCAATATATGGAAGAAAAGAGCCAGAGAAATTAACCAAAACAACAATAAAAGAAAAGGATATGATATATGAAAGCGTATTCGATTCAAAACGCGATTCGGATAATTGGAAAAATTCTAACGCGACACCATATGTGCGACTAAAGCGTGTAATGGATTATTGGTGTTCATTATGGTTTTGGCCACTCGAAGAAGCTGATAAATTACCTGACAGGGGTACATTTCTTACTTACGTAAAATGCCTTTTAGGTGCACAATCGGTAGTTTGGGATTCTATGGACGTTTTTAATGAAAGAAGAAGGCGAGAAAAAATAAAAAAGAAGTCTGCTGTGGTTGGAAAGATTTTAGATAACATATCTAAAATTTACGAGGACGCTGAGAGAGTGAACATGGCAACTATACATGAACATTCGGAAAGTTTAAACATAGCAGAAAGAATATCAGAAGAGCAGCATTTCTTTCATTGGGAATTAAATTTTGCTAACATATTCAAAGATAAAGGTGGATTTGATTTGATATTAGGCAATCCACCATGGGTCAACCCTATTTGGGAAGAGCGGGGAGTCCTATCCGAACAAAACCCAATGTTCGCCATAAGAAATTTAAATGCAACTGAGATCGCAGTAAAGCGAAATGAAGCGCTTAAAAACTCAAAAACTAAGTTACTATATTTGCATGAATATGAGAATATTACGGGTATGCAGAAATTTCTCGGTTCACCTCATAATTATGATTTGCTTAAAGGTATGAAAACAAATTTGTATAAATGCTTTTTACCTCAAGCGTGGGACAATGTAAATAATAGCGGCATCGTTGCGCTTTTACACCCTGAGGGTATATATGACGATCCGCAAGGTAGTGAACTTAGAGAAAAAGTGTATGAGAGACTTTTATATCACTTTCAATTTGAAAACAGAAAAGGTCTTTTTAGCGATGTAGATGGACATGTTAAATTTAGTGTAAATATTTATGGTCCAACACACAAGTGCGACTTCAAATCTATCAGCAATTTATATGATCCAAGCACTATAGGACAATGTGAGGACGATAGTATAATAACTGAAGTCTCTGGAATAAAGGACACTGATAACAATTGGAACTCTAAAGGACATCCCGATAGAATTGTTAATATTAGTAAAGAAGAGTTGAAACTTTTTGCTAAAGTTTTTGATGGAAGCCCCAAGTGGATGTCAGCGCGATTACCTTGTATCCATGCCGCAACGCTATTAGAAATACTAAAGATGTTTGCTAAGCAGGAAGTTACAATTCAATCATTAGATAAACGATCCCTTTCAACACAATTTTGGAACGAGACTAATGCGCAAATGGAAGGGACTATTGAGCAAGTAGTGCATTTCCCTGATAATGCTTTAGAGACAATTTATTCGGGACCACTTATAGGTGTATCTAACCCATTATACAAATGTGCTAGGTCTGTATGTAAAGTTAATAGTGATTTTGACACTATCGATTTGACTAATATTACCGATGATTACTTACAGCGTGTCAAATATGCACCCAAATGTGATTTGTCGGTGTATAGTCAGCGTGTTCCAGATGGACTTAATGGACACAAGGCAAACGCAGTGTATAGATTAGTGGCACGGAGAAGGTTAAATTTAAGTAGCGAGCGGACGCTGATGAGTTGCTTAATTCCAAAAGGAAGCTGTCACATTGGTGGAGTTATAAGTTTTGAATTCGCTGATAAAGATATTCTACTAATACTGCTGGGAACATTTTCATCCCTGCCTTTTGACTTTTTTATTAAAATATTTGGAAAGACGGATCTTCACGAAGATAATGCAGAACTATTGCCAATAATAACATCCAAGTACAATAATGCGATTATTGGAAGGGCTTTATTATTAAATTGTCTAACTACTCACTATGCCAGCTTTTGGAATGATAATTTTGATGCTAAGTATTTTGAAGTATGGTGGTCTAAGTCAGATAAGCGACTTAGTCAATCAAGATTTACTAATGTTAGTAATGTGTGGGACAGAAATATACCACTGCGCACTGACTTCGAGAGGCGGCAAGCACTTGTTGAGATCGACGTACTAACAGCAATGGCATTAGGAATTACGCTTGAGCAATTGCTCACGATGTACAGAATTCAATTTCCAATACTAAAAGACAACGAAACAAACACATACTACGATAGGAATGGTAGAATTGTATTTACAAAGAATGCAGGACTCACCAACGTCGGATACAGTGCACGCGAAAAAGAATATTGGGATAAAATAAAGAATAAGGCTTGTGGTAAATTTAGTCGCACGTATACAGATGATACGATGCCAGGTGGTCCAGTTGAGCGCACAATCGAGTACGAAGCACCGTTTACAAGGTGCTCTAGAGAAGATGATTATGCTTCGTCTTGGGCATTTTTTAGTGCTAAATTTGCTAACATAGAGTAACTTGGTAGTTGACGCTTAATACTAAAGAGTCGCACAAATTAAAGATATAACCGTTTAGTGTCAATTTGCTATTGGCTAAACTACTATTTAGATAATAAAAACAACAGTTCAACTCATGCATGAGTTAACGATAGAGTGCTAATTAATTAAGCACAGAGAAGCACTATAGAGAGGTGTATTGATGTTACCTTCAATACTTGCTAGACAATTACAATTAGGATTATCGGATTATGTTAAAAGCGCTTATCCGATGAATACACCACCATTTAGTGGTTCGCTAAATGCGTTTTTGAATAAACCGAACGCACTGTTTCACCCGCCGTACGTTGGTATTCATATGCCATTTCGCGTAAGCGAGGAGTTAAGTGACGATTTTTTCTCGGTAATTGAGTCTAAATATAGACCATATGTGCATCAACAAAAGGCATATTCTAGATTAATGTGCGCAGAACCCAAGTCAACGCTTATAGCAACAGGCACAGGATCTGGTAAGACCGAGTGTTTTTTATATCCAATACTCGAGTATTGTTACAACAATCGTGATACAAAAGGCATAAAGGCACTGTTAATATATCCAATGAACGCTTTAGCAAATGATCAAGCTAAGCGTATAGCAGAATTGATTAATGGTAACAAGAATCTCAAAGATAATGTTACAGCTGGATTATATATTGGCAAGTATAGTGATGGAGACATCAAAATACCCAACAAAGTAATGGCTAGAGATGAAATCATTACTGAGCATTATGAAATGTTGGAGAACCCACCTGATATAATTCTTACTAATTACAAAATGTTGGATTATCTTTTGGTGCGACCTAAAGACGCTAAGCTTTGGCATGAGAACACACCCCAGACGCTGAAATTCATAGTTGTCGATGAATTGCATACGTTCGATGGGGCGCAAGGAACGGATTTAGCTTGCTTGCTTAGAAGATTGAAAAAGCGATTAGACTCCCCTGATAAATATATTTGCAATATAGGTACATCTGCGACATTAGGCGATGCTGATGGAAAGAAAGCGATTTTGGATTACGCATCGCAAGTATTTGGTGATCCATTTGACGAGGACTCCATAATAACAGAAGAGCGATTAACTGCAGTGGAGTTTATTGAAAGGTCAGAAAAAAAAGACTTCACCACTCCCGATGTGAGCATTACTATTAATAATGGGCAATTGACTCTTTTTGAAGAACTAAATGATGCGATTAGTGAAAACGATGAAGAGATGCTCCTTGAAATTAGTGCAAGGATTTGGTTGGATAACTCATTTGAACCTAGGGAAATAATGAGTGAGACAACACGTCTTGCCCTAGGAGAGCACTTGAGTGGGCATGCTTTCGTGCAGGATCTATTAAAGTATATGTCAGGGCGGTATCTTCAAAATGAAGAAATAATAGAAGGTTTAGCCAATACTAATCGTTGGTTGAAGTCAATGGGTGAAAAGGCAGGTGTCCTATTAGATGCACTCTACGCGCTGATCTCACATGCGCGAAGTGGATCAGTGTCAGAGATGCGCCCATATTTGAATGTTAGAGTACAATTTTGGATTAGAGAATTGCGTCGCATGCTCGCTACGGTTGGGAATGAAGCAGACGATAAATTAGATAGTGAGGTTAATGTTTCGGATAATGTGGTATCTTACGCGTTAGCTACTGATCTAAACGATGAGCAACGCGCAAAATATTTGCCAGTTGTTAATTGTCGTGAATGTGGTGAGACGGGTTGGGTTTCAATAGATAATGGTGGCAAAGCGCGAATTTCCGATTTGCGAAATTTTTACAATAAGTTTTTTGCATTAAATAAGGATGTAGTGTTCATATATCCACGCGATGATGAAAAGATTAACCCAAAATTGAGAAAGGCATTTATTTGTCCTAAGTGCATGCGAATAGGGTATGAGGGTGATGACAGATGCAAAAGCTGTGGATCTAATCAGATCCCGATATGGTTATCTAAAAACCTGAAGAGTACTAACGGCGAAAATTTCAAATGTCCCCATTGTAACAGTTCAAATTATCAGATTGTTGGATCTCAAGGTGCAACGATAATTAGTACATGTATTTCACAACTTTATGCTTCCAAGTTCAATGATGATAAAAAGGTCATAACATTTTCTGATAATGTGCAGGATGCAGCGCATCGCGCAGCATTTTTCAACTCGCGAACTTGGAGAATGTTGCTTAGAAGTGCGATTCAAAAAGTTGTTATTAATGGCGGTGATGGACTAAGTCTTGAGGATTTTGAAGAAAAGTTTGTTTCCCATTGGGGAGATGAATTGTCCACAATATCAGAATTTATTAATCTCTTTATTCCGCCGAATATGATGTATATGGATACGTATAAGAAACTGTTAAAGCATGATGTTGATGTAAACGATAAAGAAGTGGGAGACCTAATTGATCTAATAAAAAAGCGATTAAAATATGAAATTATGCTAGAGTACGGGTTGCTCAGCAAAGCAGGATGGACTCTTGCAAAGACGAGATGTTCAGTTATTTCATTTAGAAATGAAGATATTTACGAAATAGCAGACACCCTTATAAAAACCAAAGTTGTTGTTGATAATGGAAAGAGTGATAGTGAGCTGCGTGAGTCTTATTCAAAAATTGTTATAGGATTTTTGACCATGATGGCATCAAATGGTGCGTTTAAGTGTGAAGTTTTAGATGGATTTACCAGCGAAAATGGTGTTGTATATCATCTTACAAACCAACATGTAATGTGGCTTCCAGGAAAGCATGACGACTGGAATATACCAAGATTTGTTCATGAGGGAAAGAGAAAAGATCAACGTCTAATAAGCAATTTCAATACTCTGGAGAAGAATGACGACATATATTATGATTGGACACAAAAAGTAATGTCTGAGTTTTTCCGCACTGCTATCGATTATAAAGAACTAGCAAAAGCCGTTAAAGACATGTTGTTGGAGGCTGGTATATTAGTTAAGATGGCATCAAAACCTGACTATGAGATATGGGGAATATCCAAGGCGCAAACGTTTATATCAGATAATGTTAGACAACTGGTTTGCAGTAAATGTGGGCATATTTTATCTTGTAGCGATGAAAATAGTGAGTTATGGGATGGCGCACCATGTGTCAGAAAAAAATGTTGTGGAAAATTAGAATTGCGCCCTGTAGCAGATATGGGTTATTATGGAAAGTTGTATAGTACAGGTGACCTAACGCGCGTTATCGCAAAAGAGCACACTAGCATGTTAGATCGTAAGGTTCGTGAAGATATTGAAAAGGAATTCAAGAACAGCGAATCGCGCCATACGGGTCATGTAAATACCCTTTCTTGTACACCAACACTTGAATTAGGAATTGATATAGGAAATCTTTCATCTATCATCATGTGCAATGTGCCACCAGGAGAAGCGCAATATTTGCAAAGAGTAGGCCGGTCTGGTCGTTTAGATGGTAACTCTTTAAATGTATGTGTTGCTAATGCTAATCCTTATGATCTATATTTTTATGCTAATCCGCTAGATATGTTAGCTGGAGCGATAAAGACACCAAAAATATTTTTAAAAGCGACAGCAGTACTGGAACGACAATTTATAGCTTTTTGTTTAGACACATGGATAAAAAGTGGTATCGATAAAAATGCTATACCAGCGAGGATGTCTGGATGTATCAATGATACAAGTGATGAAATGCTCAAAAACAAATTCCCATATAACTTTCTTAGGTTTATTAGTGATAATAAGTTTGAACTAGTTAAAACATTTAGTGAGATGTTCTCTGAACTTGAGGAAAGTGAAAGAGAAGCCATACGAACGTTTGCGCTGGGTGTTGGATCTGGTAAAGCTCAGATGCAGGAGAAAATAATAAAAGCTTTTGATGATTTTAAAAAGCAAGTTGCTGGTATTAAAGAGAATATTAATCAGTTAGAGGCGCATCTGAGCGATTTAAAAGAAAAAGCTCAAACGGGGACATATGAAACTGACGAAAGCGACATAAAGATGGAACAACTCGCGCTAAAGCAAGTTCTTGATGATATCCTCGAAAAAGAGACGTTTGGATTTTTGTCAGATGAGGGGTTGCTTCCCAATTATGCGTTCCCCGACTCAGGTATAATTTTAAAGGCGATATTGCGTTCTAAAAGTAATGATCCTGCACGAGGTCCCAAATGCAAGGTATACGAATACACTCGCGCGTCCGCTACAGCCATCAAAGAATTTGCGCCAGATAACAACTTTTATGTTGATGGCATGAAATTAAGGATCGATCAAGTTGATTTAAAAACAGCAGAAATTGAAAAATGGTGCTTGTGTCCTCACTGTGGTTACATCCAAAAAGACGATGAGTCTACGCGCAAAAAAATATGCCCTATATGCGGCAAAACTACCATATCTGATATTGGACAGAAAAAATCTATGCTTAAAGTGCAAATGGTTTATTCTAATACGCTGTATGAAGAAAGTTTGATAGGCGATGAAAGCGATGACAGAAGACAATCATATTATTACACTCAATTGCGCGTTGTTGAACATGGGGATGTTAAATTTAAAGGTAGGCAGATGAATAACGATAAGTTTGAATTTGCATATGATTTTGCGAAAAAGGCGATAATTAGAGAGATAAACTTTGGCGAGATAGATGTTGCCAGTGATGAAAAAGGTGGCATAACAAGTAACGAATTAAATGGTAAGGGATTTGAAATTTGCAAACACTGTGGCAAGATACAACCTAGCGATAGTTCTCAAATTCTGCATGCGACATCATGCAAATATAAATCCTGTAGCGAAGAACGTAAGAAAGGTGAGATAATAGATAAGTGCCTATTTTTATATAGAGAACTTGAGACGGAAGTGTTTAGAATACTTATTCCTGCAACTGCAACAGAGATAGCATCCGTTAGACAGCAATCATTTGTCGCGGCTTTTATGCTTGGCATGAAAGAAAAATTCGGGAATATCGATCACTTGAAAGCAAAAATAATTGATATGCCAGTTAAAGGGCGTGACTATAAAAAGCAATATCTAGTTATTTATGATTCAGTGCCAGGTGGTACAGGATATCTTGAGCAATTAACATTAAGCCACAATTCATTAATATCAGTTCTTGAAAAGGCATTAGAAAAGATTACGCAATGCAGTTGTAATAGAGATGTTAATAGTGACGGTTGCTACCATTGCCTGTTCGCATACAGTCAAAGCAATAGCGTAGGGAAAATATCGAGAAAAACTGCAGTAGAATTATTAACACATGTCCTGAGTGGGAAAGATAAATTGCAAGAAATCGAGAACTTGGACGGCATGACTGTCGAGCAGTTATGTCAGAGTGAATTGGAGTTAAATTTCATTCAGGCTATTAGCAAAATGAATAATGCTGACCGCCAAGTTGAAATAAATAAAGGGTTAGTTGGTGTTAATCACGGAGTCAAAGAAGGTCATCGTTTGACGATAAGAACCGCTCAAAATGAAACGGCATGGGAGATTGAGCCTCAAGGATATTTAGACTGGAGAGATGGAGTGAGTGTAGCGTGCAGACCTGATTTCATATTTAGACCATGTAAGACAGGAATGAAAAATAAGCCGATTGCAATATTTACGGATGGGTTTGAGTATCATAAAGAAATAGTAGATGATGATACCTTGAAGCGTGCGGCCATTAGAAGTACTAACGATTTCAGAGTTTGGACCCTTTCGCGGAATGATACAAATCAAGTGCTATATAATACCACCAACGCAGCAACCCCGACATTGAATTATAATGCAATGAATGCAATCAATATGTATCAACGTATCCTTGAAGTTGAAAAGGCTCAGGATATTAAAGCCTGGGATCCCGCGACAACGCAAATTGAACTGCTTATGAAATATTTAGAAAATCCAGATGCGGAAGAAACATTTAATGCAAACGCTAGAGCATATGCATTTGCATTACTGGATTCAAACACATTTGCTGCGGATCAAGCATTCAGCGCGTTGAGCGAGAAAATAAAAGAAATAGCAACACCTATAGAGTTGGGCAGTTCTATAAATTTCAGTTTTAAGAATGGTTATTTAGGTGAGTATCAACCAACTGATCGGTTAACAATATATGCTTGGGTATTATCAGACGATTATAATAACAACGAAAGCAAAGCAGATGTGAAAGTATTAGCAAAATTGAATAATGATAAAGACATAATTGGATCCGATGAATTTATTAAAGACTGGAATGGATTCTGGCATTTTTCAAACATGATTCAATTTTTAAAATCATTTATAGCGGTTACGACAAATGGTATTAAAAATGGAATTTACGGTGCCACGTTCACTCTCCGCAGGGATGACCCTGTTTCCGATAATGTAAGTGACGAATGGCATGAAATAATAGAAATGTGTTACAGTAATAATGAACTAAAAGAGTTCGCAAAAAAGTGTAGTGGCAAAAAGTTTCCTGTCCCTGTAGCAGGTTATGAACTAGTTAATAAAAACAACGAAGTTATCGGTGAAGCAGAGTGGGGTTGGGAAGAATACAAATGTGCTCTCATGTTAGAGAAACAAATAGAGACGCAAAAGAAAGCATTTATAGATAGTGGCTGGATCGTTGCAACTATAAATGATAATATAGATCATTGGTTTAGGAGAACAATTTAAATGATAAACAACGTAAGCAAAAGGATCATCCTTTCTAAGAGTTATATGCCATCTATGGCGAATGTTCCACAATATGTTCGTGACAAGGTAATTAAATTTGTTCAAGACTATGATAAAGGCGAAAAAATTAGATTAATGAAGAGTGAGTATGTGTCGGAGATAGGTATAATTTGGGACGTGGTTTACTTTGACGATAGATATTGTGCCATGCTACTAAAAGAAGAGCCTATTATGGTTGTTGTAGCATCCAAGGCGGATGCTGAACAGTTTGTGCGCCGCAGGAAAATTGCAATTAATAATAATAGAGGTCCAGGTGCGATTGACGAATATTGCTTGGCTGAGGATGGCATAGTTGAATTGCTAAAACAAACCAATAAGGATAAGAAAAAACTGTTTGCTACATTTGCTGACAATGACTTATTAGAGCTAGGCGTGCCCGAAGATGTTCTTGAACTAGTAAGAAACATCAGCATAAAAGTTGAATTGGATAAAAATAAAGAATATTTACCAAATGAAGCGTTTAATGCACTGTCATTGTTGCAGGATTATTCATTAGAAGAGGCTAAAGAAACTTTAGGAATTACAAAAGGTCAAGAAGAGATAACAAGTCTAAGCGTTGCCCTCAGAAAAGATATAAACAAAGAAAGCTTTGCTGATATACCCGATGAAGCGCTTGAGCGCGTTATGGTGGCACCTCTTGAGTATTGGCGCATATTCTTGCACCCAATGCAACAAAAGCTCGTAGAGTGCAAGACAAACGGTCCATATCGGGTGTTAGGTGGTGCGGGAACTGGCAAAACGGTAGTTGGCATGCATAGAGCAAAATATTTAGCATCGAAGTTATCGGGTAATGAGAAAATCCTATTTACAACGTATACTAGTAATCTTGCCAGTGATATTAAAGAGAATTTAAAAAAGATATGTTCCGAAACAGAAATGAGTCACATAGATGTAATAAATTTGGATGCGTGGGTAATTAAATTTTTAAAAAGTCACGGGTATACGTATATAATTAAATATTATAAAGACTTAGAGGAAATTTGGAAAAAAGCTTTAAAGGATGTTTCTGTTAACTTAAATTTTAGACATGGGTTCTACGCTGATGAATGGGCAAATGTTGTTGCAGCACAGAAACATATTACTCGCGATGAATATATTTTTGCATCAAGAATTGGAAGAGGTACACGATTAGATCGCAAAAAGAGATTAGAAGTTTGGTCGGTTTTTGAAAAGTATATAGAATTAATGAAAGACCGTAAAGTTCATGATGTGGACACAGCAATGTATGAATGCCGGCTATTGCTAGAAAAAGAGAAACCAATGTACTCCCATATTATAGTTGATGAGGGGCAAGATTTTACTGCTAATGCGTTTAGATTGCTTAGAGCAATGGCAGGTGAAGAGCATAAAGACGATTTGTTTATATTAGCAGATACGCATCAGCGAATTTATATGCGGAAAGTGATTCTCTCCAAGTGTGGCATATTTGTTACAGGACGGAGTAGCAAGCTTCGCATAAATTATCGGACAACAGAAGAAACAAGGAAAGCAGCATTTTCACTTCTAAAAGGTATACCTTTTGATGATTTAGATGGTGTCACAGATAGTGAAGAGCAATGCCGCTCTCTAAGACATGGTGAAAAACCTATCATCAAGAATTTTGAAACATTGGATGAAGAATGCGCGTATATTGTAAAAGAGATCAATGATTTGATAGAGCATGGCATTAAAATGAGCGATATTTGCGTGGTTGCTCGGACAAAAGACCTTTTAATAAAACATGAGGAATACTTAGATAAAACGAACAGAGAGCAGCAATCAAATAAAAAATTGATGCACCTTAGAATCGAGCACAATGATATAGACAAGAGATATTTAGATGGTATTAGATTTGCGACTATGCATCGAGTAAAGGGGCTTGAATTTCAATATATTTTTGTTGTAGATGCGAGTAAAGGCAATCTGCCACTTGAAGTAGCAATTAGAAATATAGAAGATCCCGCTTCCCTAGAAAGTGCGAAGATAACAGAGCGATGCTTGTTGTATGTCGCGATAACACGCGCACAGAAACGAGTCTACATAACTAGTCACGGCACACAGTCTGAGTTGTTAAGCGTAATAGCACAAACAACAGATTGAAATTAAGACTGCTTTTAATTTGGAAACGCAGCAAAGAAAAACATATTATTTATTTTGGGTATTCAGTATTAAATGCATGGGACGAAAAAAAAGCAGGTCATAATTTTTCATTAATGACCTGCGAGACTGAGAGAAAAAATATATAACACATTATGCTTTTTGGCGCTTATCAAACGATAATTAGTATCTACGTTTCTTAACATATATTAAGCAACATATACTAACTGCACCTACACCTAAACCTATAAACAATATTGTCCAGCCTATGTTAGAACTAGCATTAGAATCGTCATCTGATCCTTTATCTAGCTGGTTGTTTTTTTGCGCTTCATTGAGTTCGTCTGGTGTACTCCCTGTGTTGCCACCGTTTTGAGTTTGTTCATGTTGAGTAGAATCATTTCCTGCTGGATTGTCGACCGTGTTTCCTGTATCATCTTGGTTAGGATCGTCTATGGTCTCACTCGTTACGCTGTAATCAGGATTGGGGCTTATTGGTTCTTCAACAACTTTATCGCCTTCATCTTCTTCACCAGGAAGAGA
>JAITLB010000275.1 GCA_031278175.1 Christensenellaceae bacterium | reverse complement strand
CTGTTATTTCTGTACGCCTCAATATTTCTGCTAGGTTTAATGCAGTCTTTGGCTCATTCGATTTTGCTTCATCGAAAAGTGACTTTAAGGTTTCTGGTGCATGTCGCAACTTAGCATATTCTGTTAATCTTGCTAGTTCAGATTCTTTTTTAAGATATTCATTGTAGCGAACATCATCAACTAATCCTACTTCTCTACCTCTTTTCGTTAATCTGAAATATGCATTGTCTTGTCGCAAATACAATCTATGTTCAGCTCTAGATGTCATCATCCTATATGGTTCGGTTGTACCGTTAGTGGTTAAATCGTCTATTAACACACCTATATACGCTTCATCTCTTCGTAACACAAATGGTTCGCGTGCGTCTATGTATAGCGCGGCATTGATGCCAGCCATCAATCCTTGTACGGCTGCTTCTTCATATCCACTACTTCCATTAATCTGTCCTGCTGAAAACAAACCTTTTATCTTTTTTATAGCTAAATATGGTGTTAGCTCTAATGGGTCAATGCAGTCATATTCAATAGCATATCCATATCTCGTGATCGTTGCATTTTCAAGACCTGGAATTGTCGATATCACCATTTCTTGTATGTCATAAGGCAAAGATGTAGATAACCCCTGTACATACTTTTCATCAGTGTCATTTCCTTCTGGTTCTATAAACAGTTGATGTCTGGATTTGTCTTTAAATCGCACGACCTTATCCTCAATAGATGGACAATACCTGGGACCTGTGCCTTCTATTGAACCATTATACAAAGGCGCTCTATCCAAGTTGGAAAGTATAATTGTATGTGTATCAGGATTTGTATATGTTAAATAGCACTTCGCGCTATTATCAACTTCACCTTTTGTGATAACACTAAATGTTGGCATATTATTATCGCCACATTGCTCTTCCATTTTTGAATAATCAATAGTTTTGCCAGCTACTCGTGGCGGTGTGCCTGTCTTAAATCTATGTAATACTATTCCTAATGCTTTGAGATTATCCGATAATGCTTCACTTCTTGAAAACCCATTTGGACCTGATAATTTTGAATAGGAACCTGTGATAATTTTAGAATTCAAATATACACCAGTTGCTATAACAACGGCATCGGCTAAAAATTCTGCACCCATTGCCGTTTTAATGCCTCTGACATGTCCGTTAGACACAATTAAAGCAACACTCTCACCTTGCACAATTGTTAGTCCTGGAGTGGTTTCTAACCGTTGTTTCATCTTTCTATGATATAGGCTTTTGTCGACTTGAAAACGTAAACTTCTTACAGCAGGTCCATTGCTTAAATTTAACATGCGTGTTTGAATTGCCGCAACATCAGCAATTTCACCCATTAGACCGCCTAGCGCGTCAAGTTCTTTTACTAAATGCCCTTTAGCAGTGCCACCGACATTTGGATTACATGCCATAAAGGATATCGCATCCTGTGACAGCGTGAGTAATAATGTCCTTTTCCCGAGCTTAGCTAAAACATATGCAGCTTCTACCCCAGCATGCCCAGATCCTACTACAATTGCGTCAAAAACCTTATTCAAACTACTTACCTACACAGAATGTTGAAAATATTTTATCGATTACGGCTTCGCTTGCGTTTTCACCTGTGATTTCTGTAATAATTTTAAATGCATTCTTTACATTTTCTGAAACTCGGTCTGGTGTTTCATTTGCAAGAGCATTGATCGCAAGTTCTACTGATTTCAAAGTGTTAGTTACTGCCGCTATGTGCCTATCTCTAGTCAATATAGCAGCATCGGGAGTCAATTTTAGCTTGTCAAATACAGAGTCTAACAACTTATCTATGCCTGTTCCATCAGTTGCAGAAATTTCTAAGTCGCAACGCTTGGAATGTTTTTTTATATCAACCTTGTTGCCAACAACTATCAATTTTTCACTACTAATACTTGATTCTAACTCGGTCTCGTCCGAAAGACAAGACACGGATAGATCCTTAACAAGTATAACAAGATCAGCAGTTTCAATTGCCACTTTCGCACGCTCAACACCTATTTTTTCAATGGTGTCAACCGTTTCCCTTATCCCTGCTGTATCGGCAAAATTAATTCTAATGCCGTTTATTTCTATGCTCTCACGCAAAACATCTCTAGTTGTACCAGGAATTTCACTGACTATTGCACGCTCATCTTTGAGTATAGCATTTAACAGACTAGATTTGCCCGCATTAGGGGTGCCTGCAATTGTCACAAGCACACCATCAGAAATGTATTTCCTCGTTGAACTGTTTTTTAGTAACTTATCCAACTTTATCTGTACGCTTACAAGATCAGTTTGAATTTTATCAATATCCTCAAAAGATATTTCTTCAGGATAATCCAATATTACATCAATAGAAGCTGATATCTCTAATAACAAGTCGCGACATGAATATATTTCTTTTGCCAATTCACCAGAAGCCATCCGCGAAGCTTGCATAAGTGCAGATTCGCTACTAGCATTAATAACATCTACAATTCCCTCAGCTTCATCAAGGGTAATTTTTCGATTTAAAAAGGCTCTTCTTGTGAACTCTCCAGGTCGTGCAACTCTAATGCCAAATTCGGCAAGGGAACGCAAGATGCCACGCGAAACCGCGTGGCCACCATGAAATTGAATTTCACAAATATCTTCGCCTGTGTATGTATTTGGTGCTTTAAACCAAACGCAAAATGCTTTATCTTTGAAATTCCCTAAAACTATATTCCCTAAATACATGCGTCCATATTCGCGCTTATCTATCGCTTGGTATGGCACAAATATTTTGTCAGACACAGGGTGAGACATATCCCCAGAAATGCGAATTATACCTATCGCACCAATTTGACTTATTGGTGTGGCACATGCCATTATAGTTTCCATTAGCAAACTGAATTATGTGTTATCGTCTTGTTCTGAATTGTTCGAACCTTGCTTTCCTTCACCACGATTTTCAGCTGGCTTATATCCTGACGGTTTATAATTAGGATTGTATTTAGCACCTGAATGCGGTCTATAATCGCGTTGTCTATCGCCAGAATTATATCTACCATCAGATTGAGGTCTTGGTTGATATTTCTTATCACCAGCATTGTATTTGCCATCAGAATGCGGTCTTGGTTGGTATTGTCTATCACCAGCATTATATTTGCCATCCGACTGTGGTCTGTCATGATGTGGTCTATCGCCAGAATTGTATTTAGGATTAGAATTTGATCTGTTATCGTAATGTCTGTCGGTCTGTCCATCGCGTGGCTTGTATTCTCCTTTTGGAGCATACCCACTTGAGGAATCATTATATCGAGGCTTACCATATTGCGGTTTTGAACCGTAACCTCCACGTCTGTTGTCGTACGTCTTATGATCACTACCACGCACTTCATTATATGGAATTACGCAAACATGTCTAAATTTACCTTCACCTGCTGACTCGGTATATGCTAATTTGCTATCGGCAAGAGTACCGTGTATAATTCTTCTTTCGAATGGATTCATAGGTTCCAACTCAAGACGCTTGCCTGTTTTAGATACTTTGTAAGCAATTTGAGTTGCTAAATTTGTTAGTGTTTCAGTGCGCTTCTTTCTATAAGTACCGGCATCCACTACTACTCTAAGAAATTCATCGCCTGCCTTATTAGCTACTACCAATGTAAAATACTGAATGGCATCAAGGACCTCGCCCCTATGCCCAATTGCAAGTGGCGCACCCTGCCCGTTAATGTTGATTTCTATTTCATTATCAACTATGGTAGACGCGACTTCACAAGCAATACTCATGTGCTTAAGCAATCCTTTTATGAATTCCACGCACTCTGTCTGTGTAGTGGCAATATCAACGGCCAATTTATCGTCAGACACCTTTGTGTCATTTGCACTTTCAACATCGTCTATAGCACTTTCGCTACTTTCTAAACTGTTAACTTTTGTTTCGTCCATATTCGAGGCTCCTTTATTTTCTTTGGCAACTCTTAGTCGTATCGCTCTATTTTAGCGTTGTACTAAGCATTACATCTCTTTCTTTAGCGTCTACGCGTTTCGCATATGCATTATATATAATATTTAGCAATGTCGCTAATATATTACTTACTACCATGTACAG
>JAITLB010000198.1 GCA_031278175.1 Christensenellaceae bacterium | reverse complement strand
AAACTGATGTTATCTAATGCCTTAAATTCTTTACCAGTTTTAGATTGGTATGTTTTTGTTACGTTTGAAAATTGTAACATTTATAGCGTTTCCTCCATGAGCATGCCGTCTTGATAACGTAATTATCATATGGCACCAATGTTGTAATTTATTGAAAAGGCAAAAACTTTTTGCGAACTAAGAGATTGCCTATTGCATTTATATGTTTTGCGAATTAAACGCAGAATTACAATTGCGAGTGCTTTAGCGTTGTCAGCATAAGCACATTTTATAGCGTGTAGATAGTTTAACATATTTTTTTTTTAAAATCTAGTTTATTTAAGTCCTTATACTTCTTCCCATTGCACCTCCACTATGTGCGCCAACATAAAGTTGCTGATATCGATCCTTCTTCGATTTAGTTCTCAAAGATCCTGCTTCAATTTTTCCTCCCAACTCATATGCTATTAAATTGTCAGTATTATAATAATTAAGACCTGCAATTTGTCCCAACATTGGTGTTATATTCTTATTGTTTTCAGTCGATGGATTAACAAAAGCGACTGTAGCATAATTTATGCATATGGTTATAATACCATAATTATTATATCCAACTATCCCACCTGCGGGCCGATTGTTTGCATTTATTTGATAAAGCTCAACTCTCATGGCGCAATCAATGCTACATTGGTATAAATTGCCATTATTAACACCAACAATTCCACCAACATACCCATTAGAGTATATTTTGCCTGCATTTTGCACATAGCAGTTAACTATGTTGTACTGAATATCATCTTCTCTAACAACGGAAACATCGCTAACTTGCATATTATAACCTGCAATTCCGCCAGTGTGCGCATTCATTCGGTTTATAATGAGATTAGATGAATACGACCTAACATAATATAGAAGTCCACGGTTTGTTCCTACAACACCACCGACACTGATTGATGTTTCGGTATTATGATCTGAAATTGCTGAATTAATTTTGAGAGATTCTAGATTTAAGTTTACAATAATCCCTTCATTAATTCCAAATAATCCACCAATATCAGTTCCTTGCGGGTCTTTTTTAATATAATATCTAATATTTCTAATGTATTTCAAATTGCCGTAAAATATACCACAGAAAGTAATAGTATGCAATTCGTGTGAGTTTGGATTATCATCATTTGGTTCCTTGACAGGGAATGTTATAGATTGCGCCAAAATGAAAATCTTACCTTTACCGAGTTCGCCTTTGTAATGTTTAATGTTATTTAAGTGTCTTATTGTTCTTATTTCATATGGCGAGAAAAGACCGCCATTTCCACTACCGAATAAACTATTGACACTACAACCACTCGAAATAATCTTTTCAACAGATTTAATATTTTGCACAGCATCTAAGTAATATATCCTTGTAATATCAATTCTTAAAGTTTGTGCTGTTGTACAATTTAAGGCATTTAAATTCTCTAAAAAGCTTATATTTCCTGTCACAGTGTCAGCACTTTTTGCCTTATTAATGCCAATGTTTACGCTAAATTCATTTATATAAGGAGAAATTCTGTAGTCAAATTTAAATACATATTTAGGAACGCTATAATTAAACGATAAGTCTTCATTATTGTTAATTGCAGTGATTTTCGCTTTCCCTTCAAATTTGGGGATAATCATCAACTCATCTATCATAACTAGTTGCTTATTTGAAATAACTATATATGATTGAACAATTATGCCATTACCGAGAAGTGGCGAATTAGCTTGAATTGTAATCTTATTGTTTGAAGGCCATGAAATATTGTATTTCCCAAATGCTGTATTTTGATTTGTATAACTAAAACGCGAGTTTCCTATTTTCTCTCCATTAATTAACTCTTCATTGTTTGCTACTAACGTCAATGTGTAAGTATAGCCACGCGTTAATTGATAGTTTTCTGCTGTCGTTGTAATAGTTCCGATCTCACCGCCTGTTATTTTCCACTTATATAGTGATCCTGTAACTTTCTTAATGGTTAAATTATTCGCTGATCCACCTGTGTTTTTAACACCTATGTAATACGAGTTGTTAGGATCAAGTCCTATTTCATAAAAGCATTCTGGGAAATGCCTCCCACCCGCGTCTGATAATGTTGTTGAACTCAATATGTTAAATGTTAACCCAGTGTGATTGCTTGGTGTTATAATATATTGCCCGCCCGTGGTGTCAGTGGTAAATTTAATATAAGTATAATTGAGTGAATTAACTGAGATTGATTTTGGGGTGTCAACACTAATTGTATCAGGTTCTTTTATTGAAAACGTAGCGCCCTTACTACCAGATGTGTTTTTCAAAATAACATAATAATTGCCTGATGTAAACGGATGTGTCAATGTTGAACTTGGACTAATCGACCCATATGTCGTATAAGGTGTCCAACTTTTATTTGTGCAAATCTGATCTATAACGATACTGGTATTCCCTGTACTCAATTTCTTTATTTGCGAGAGCGAATTAATCTTTAGTAAATAGCTTTGATTTTTGCCGATTTCTATAGGTTTATTTCCAGTACTTGCTGTGAGTGTGTCAGGAGCTACGTTAATTGTTGCCGAAAGCTTACTGGTATTAGTACCAATAATGTCTATAATACTATCACCAGGTGATAGTGCTACACTTGCGACATTTGAAGAAAATGTTATTTCAGTTCCATTAATTCTAACAATCATTTTTGATGAGTTGGATAAAGTTATGTTATATTTACTAGCGTATTTTGCATTGAAACTCAATTTTGCTATTCCCTCAGGCAACATATAAAATGTTTTTGAGGTTTCTAGTGAAACACCTTTGGTTTGCATGTTTCTAATATTTGTTGTTTTACTAACCTCTGCAATTGAACGATGTGTAATAGTGGATTTGTCTGTAATTAAGTTAGTGGACTCACTAACCACACTCAATTGAATTGTATCAATTACTCTAGTATACCAATTCAGTGTCATTCCCAGAGTAAATGCGCCACGCACATAATTACCTTCTTTAGATCTACCAAAAAGTAATGGTTTGCTATCATCTGACAATAATTGAGCTACTCCCACTTTGTTTAAATTAGGATAACGAATTACTTGCTCCAATTTACTATTGTAATATTCAGCACTGTATAAATTTCCATACTCCGAACTTTCTCTAAAATTGTCTGAAAAGTTTTTCTGGAGGTCGGTCAAATACCCAGGTATAGAAATAAAATTCCCGACTTTTGGTAACCAACCCAGTCCTAATTCTATTGTAGATAATACTGAATTATTAATTAAACTCTGATTTGATACACCCGAATAGTTAAGATTTATCCTTGTTATAAAAGAACCATTATCACTATATTTTGAATAACCACTATCACCGATGTTTAATTCTTGCTCATTATAAAGTGATAATCCAAATGAAATATCCTTCAAGAAGAATGTCTTTGTCTCGCCAAACTCGCAAGGCATTTCGCCTGGATTTGAATCAATATATCTGGTGTGTTTAGCTACAACAACTGTAGATAAGTCTGATGATACGTTATATTGCAACTCATAGTTTTTTGTGAAATAAGCATTATTCTCAGTCAAGTAATAATAACTATATTGAAATAGAGGATTTATTTCAATAATATACTGACTTGGATAATTACTGTTATTTAGCGGATATCTTGTAATATCAAAAACGAAAACGACTGATATATTGGCACTCTCATTTAGTAACTCAGTTTTTGTGAAAATTCCATATTCTTGTCCTATATGTAGATAAGTACCTCTATGTTCAAAAAACTTGCGTGGAACTATCTTTACAATTGGATCGTCTTGAGTCACAGTTGCATAGCATATAGATTTTTCAATATATGCTGAAAGTCCTTGTGTATGTAGTTGACTTTTGTATTGCCTAATTGTCAAATTTGCTTGTCCTGGGTTTGGATTGTATAACAAGTCGCTGTCAGTATATGCATCCAATTCTGCTTTTGTATATTTGTATGGTGTGTCTATCAAAGAAAGGTCTGCCGCTTGTGCGACAGTGACGCTCGCCACTGAAAGCGCACTACCGAAAATCAGTATAGTTAATATAAGTCCAATTATCATTAAAATAATTAAGACTGTGTTTAAATGAAAAGATTTTCCTACTTTTAACATTTTGAATTGCCTCCAAAACCTTATTCGAATTTGGATGCAGTTCGTTACTTGCTAACTAACTGCATTAACTCGTTTTTTAATTGTATCAAAAAACCTAAAATAAAGCTAGTAATTTGCATGATTTCACCAATTTAATATCAGGTATTAGAATTAGATTATATTTTGTCAAAAAAAACAGGTGACACGTGTGATAATATAAGTGCTCAATTGAGTGAGATTATCTTTAAAATACTTAATTTCTTCGAGTCTATAAATTGTAGTTATGCTACGCAACGAATTATAGTCACGGTGTTCGTTATTATGTGGTAATTAAAGATTAACCCAAATGTTAATGTAATCGAAATTTTGGATGATAAATATAACCCTAAAAGGCATTATGTTCTTAAAAAGTCGTTTAGTATTGAAATTGACAAGGAGAGTTTATAAAATGCATCCTCACCTTAACGCGTTTGGCAATACTCAAACCAATTATTTAGATTAAATGAAATTTAGTATGGTATTAAAAATTTTATTGCAGTAACTGGTTCAGATTGCAACCAAATTCAGATATACTACACAAAACTGCAAGTTGTTTACTATTTCGTTTTTAAGTAACAAACTAGCTATACCTTTATTATTTGACGTTTCCTTCTAATGAGAGTTCCTTTTGCATAGCAATATTGCTATTTGCAAAGGACGCAAAGATGGGTATGTATAAATTCGGATCGACCAGTAGTGAATATTACTATGTAATTGATTTTCTAATGCTAGATAGCGGAAAAGTGAAATTAGCTGACGGGGAGAGGTACCATATTTCCATGTGTTTGATAAGTTGTTTACTTGATATTAGGAAAAATAGTATTTATCAGAACACTTATGCAATGATATATAGTCACTTGTCTTATCTAATCAATTATAATGCATATTCAAATTGCGATATGGATTATATTCATATTTGACTCTACTTCAGTAAATAACATTTCCTGGTTATAATTGTAATTGTTTGTGATTGCGAACAACTTGAAATTTGTTTGCATTTTGTGAATACATGGAAGATGAGATCATGACTAAAGGGTTGTGACTCGCGGGTCTTCGCAAAAGCCTAATATATAAAGCCTGCAAAATTTGCTAACTGTTAACATTTGAAAGAAAATGTAAAAAATATACGCGAAAACTGCCTTCAATATTGACAAACGGCACAATAAATGAGAAAATTATAACCTTGCATATTGCAGGATTACTCTAAGGAAGGTTGTGCTCGGAACATGTCATCAAAAAGAGATATAACAAGCAGACGTGTAATGTTAGCCGTCATAATATTTGGATTATTTGGACAGATTGCGTGGACACTTGAAAACATGTATTTCAATGTCTTTTTATACGAAACAGTTACTTATGATCCTAATGCAGTGGCACTTATGGTTGCGTTAAGTGCCATCACTGCAACAATTACTGCCATAATCGTAGGTGCATTTTCAGACAAAATAGCAAAAAGGAAAATAATAATTACTATTTGCTATATCGCTTGGGGATTATCAATTATGGTATTCGCTTTGATTAGCAAAGATAATGTTGCTAAATCTTTTCCTAATGCAGATATAATTAAACTAACAGCTAGTTTCGTCATATTAATGGATTGTGTAATGACTTTCTTCGGTAGTGCTGCATTTGATTCTACGTTTAATGCATGGATTACAGATGTAACAACTACTCACAATCGTGCAAAATTTGAGGGTGTGGCTTCGGCTTTATCTCTATTATCAGTACTGATCGTATTTGCTGGTCTAGACGGATTAGCTCAAAGTGATAACTGGATTGCTTTCTACCTTATTGCTGGTGGTTTAGTAACTGCCTGTGGTCTTGCTGGGATATTTATACTCAAGGATAAACCTAATTTGAAACCAGCAAAAGAAAACTACTTCCGCAACCTAATTGTAGGATTCAAATTAAGCTCAATCAAATCTCATCCACAACTCTACCTAACACTTATAGCTGTAGCAATATATAGTTTGTCACAGCAAATATATATGCCATACCTGCTTATATATCTTAAATACTATTTGGGACTAACTGATTATGCTATATTGTTAGGAGTATTGCTTGTTTTGACGGCTGTAGCAAGTATTATATGTGGCAAGATAGCTGATAAACATGGCAAAGGGTTAATTATGTTGATTTCGGCTTCGCTTGTCGTTATAGGAGCAATGGGTGCCTTTCTTCAAGGAGAATTTAATAAGGAAAACATAATCTTATTTGCGATTCTAGGATTCCTTATGCTGAGCGGTGGCATGATAGTTTCACTTTTACTAAATGCAATAATGCGTGACTACATTCCTGAAACTAAATACGGTCATTACGCTGGAATTCGCATGGTCGCAATGGTTTTAATACCGATGTGCGTAGGTCCTGGTATAGGCGCAGCAATTATTAAAGAGGGTGCTGAATTCGTCAATGACTATGGCGCAGTTGAAAACATCCCGCAACCAGTGTTATTTTTGTACACAGCATTAGCTTCCCTGTTGATGTTTATACCATTAATATTTATATTAAAAGGCATAAAACCGAAAAAGACAAAGCCAGTGCTATTAACAAGATGGGGAAAAGAATTGCTAGAAAATCCCAGCGATGTGCCATTACCCGAATACCCACGACCTCAATTTAAACGCGAATCTTATTTAAACATTAATGGAAAATGGCAATATAGAATTTCTGCACTAGATGGTACACCTAGAGCAGAAGGTGATATAATTGTGCCATTTTCTCCTGAGTCTCCATTATCTGGAGTTAATAAAGAGTTGCAGAGGAATGAAAAATTATACTATAATAGAAAATTCACATTAGATGCCGAATTTGTTAAAGATGTTACGGTATTACATTTCGGTGCAGTAGATCAATCATGTGAGGTGTTCATAAACGGCATTAGTGTAGGTAAGCATGTTGGCGGTTATTTGCCGTTTTCACTAGATATATCTAAGTATATAAATATCGGTGAAAACGAGATTAGTCTGGAAGTAGTCGATGTTACAGACAAAAGTTACTACAGCCACGGCAAGCAAGCTAGCAGACCAATAAATATTTGGTATTCACCACAGTCAGGAATTTGGCAAACAGTTTGGTTGGAAAGTTTACCAAAGATACATTTGAAAAACGTTAAATTTGATCCTGATATTGACAACAATACTATTTCTATAACACCAATGGCAGAATGTGAAGATATCCAAATAGTTGCAACTATATATTTTGACGGCAGAGAGATCACACATGCCAACCTCAAGCCTAATGTTAAGAACGTTATAGAAATACCAGACGCAATGCTTTGGACACCTGAAACACCCAATTTATACGATGTAGTATTCAAAACTGGAGATGATGTTGTCGAAAGCTATTTTGGAATGCGCAAATTTAGTATAGTAAAAGATGATAACAACATTATCAGACTTACATTAAATAACAAACCATATTTCCATAATGGACTACTCGATCAAGGGTATTGGTCTGATGGTTATTTAACACCACCATCTGACGCGGCTATGCTCTCAGATATAAAGAAAATGAAGGAATTAGGTTTTAATACTCTAAGGAAGCATATTAAAATAGAACCTTTGCGCTGGTATTACTATTGCGATCATGTCGGAATGCTTGTATGGCAGGATATGGTAAATGGCGGTGGGTATGAAAGTTTCATTATTCGCGCTATACGACCATTCATTGGCTGGAATCTTGAAGATGGCAAAACGAATTATAGGAAACTCGGACGTGGCGATCCTGCAGGCAGAGAGAATTATTACTATGAAACGGATCGTACTGTAGATCTATTGTATAATTCCGTATCAATTGCTACATGGGTACCGTTTAATGAATCATGGGGGCAATTCGATGCTCTAAAAGCTGTCCAATTCATTAGAGAACGAGACAAATCAAGATACATTGATCATGCAAGCGGCTGGTACGATCAAGGCGGTGGCGACTTCAATAGCGTCCATATATATTTTAGACCAGTTAAAGTAAACAATGACGGAAAACGTGCAACAGTGTTATCGGAGTTTGGAGGCTATTCACATAAGGTCACTGGTCACGTATGGAATGAGAATCATATCTTTGGATATAAGACTTGCAAAACTCAAGATGAGTTTACTAAAGCATATGAGGCACTATATCGCGAACAAATTATTCCAGCAGCGAAAAGCGGGTTATGTGCAAGCATATACACACAAGTAACAGATGTCGAAGATGAAATTAATGGACTATTAACATACGATCGATATATATGTAAAGCTGACACTCAATCAACACAAGCTATTAATAAGGAATTGTTTGATCTTTACTCACAGCTCTAATAATAAACTGAGAGGCTAAACACTATCGGTGGAATCCTCTGCATTATAGTCTCAGCTTTCATATAGGTGTTTTTGCGTGTGGTAATAAAAAATGGAACGTCTTAATTCAATTTATTGAAAAGGATTCGCTTTTTAAATTGCAATTGCGCAACTCACCTCCTGCAGGGTTAATAGCATTGCAAAACGCTATTAACCTTGCATTGTGGTTAGAGAATGTCGCACAACTCCATCCTATCGGCAACGCACTATATAGTCTATTATAAATGCACTTAACATATAATAACTTGTGATGATAGTAGCTGGTAATGTATTATTGATGTTTGCAGGATTAGGAGTTTTCCTTATCGGGATGCAACTTATCTCACACAATATGCAAAAGCTTGCTGGCAACAAAATAAGTGCTATGCTCGTTAAAATATCGGATAATAGATTAGCGGGAATAGGAATAGGTGCTGGCGCAGCAGCACTCCTTGAAAGTTCGTCTGCAACTACTGTTATTTTGTTGGGGCTTGTTAACGCGGGGATAGTCACTCTTTTACAAGCAACATTAATAATAATGGGTGCAAACATTGGTACTACATTTACAATGATATTACTATCATTTAGTTATTTGCCAATTGGTGAAATTTTATCGTTCGTTTCGCTAATCGGTGCGGCAATTATAATGGGTGCTAAAAAAGACAAAACAAGAATGCTTGGCTTGGTTATTGGAGGATTAGGTTTAATTTTTGCTGGCATTGAAATTATGTCAGGCGGTGTAGACTTCCTCAAAAGTTCTAGCGTCTTTGTAGATATTGTAGCATCTGTTAGCAATCCATTTATGCTTGTGCTTGTAGGATTATTAGCCAGTGGAACTATCCAGTCTGGCACAGCTGTTTGTAGTGTTGCAATTACTCTATGTGAAGCTGGCATTATGCCTACTGTGTCGGCATTTTATATAATTTTAGGAAGTAATATTGGTACATGCACAACTGCACTAATTGCAGCTATCGGCACAAATGCAAACACAAAGCGCACTGCATTAATCCATCTTATATTTAATGTTGCTGGGGTAATTATATTCATGCCACTTATTTGGATTCTTGAAAAGAAATTCCCAATTGCTACCCAGCATGTGTTGTCACCAGCCGTTATTATCGCTTACTTTCATATAATATTTAATGTAGCAACTACAATAATTTTGATACCGTTCGTTAAGAAGTTAGTTCGGATATCAGAAATTCTAATTAAAGATCAATCATCTACTTGTTCCTATTAAATTTACCTCTATGCCCCAGCAGGACCGATATCATGACAATGATATATGACTTCAGGTATTAACTAACTTCATAAATTTCTGATTCTCCAAATGAGAAATTTATACTAACGACTGATCCTACTTCAATAGTTAGACCACTATTTAATGATTTTAATGTGTATTTACCATTGGAATTTGCTGGCACACCAGTTTGCGACAAATCAAAACTAACCTCAGTATCAAGCAGACCTAAATTAAATATGCCTACATACCACTTAAGACCATCAAACATATAATACACATTTGCTGCCATATACCTTGTCGTTGTGTTACCAGGAAACCTCAGCGGTGTAAATGTTACACCTTTCAGTGCTAAATCAAGAAGTGCTGTGTTTGACACAATATCTTTAGTGCGACTTTGAGCACCTTCCAACTGATAATCATCACTGAGCAATAATACAGTGCCTGCTATTATACTTGCATTATATCGAGCAATAGCTTCACGCTCAGACCAAACACTGGATGGTACATCCGCATTACCCATATATTTATAAAGTGTTGTATGGTCGGGGTCGTTGTATTTGTAGACTCTGCCACTAAGCCACCATGAGAATGTTAGAGAATTAAGCATATATATCGTGTCGAAGATACCACCAAAAGCGTCACAAGATATGCGTCTAGAATGCGCTAAACCGCCTGGGAAGATTGGTGCAATAGAGTAACTTATAAATATATCGCGACCTGTATTTTCATATGAAAGTAGATCTTTTATATATTTCATTCCATAGTTATATGCCTGAATTCCTGTTGTTATGGACTTATCATAAAATTTCCCTTCAACTGAAACATTAGATAGGAAATCTAGTTTAACATATTCAAATCCGTCTCTAATAATTTCTGAATATACTGCATCAATATACATTTTTGTCCCAGGGTGAGTAGGATCTAATACCATTAACGCTTCTTTATCGTGCTTGCTGATTATTAGAGGGTTGTCATTATGATCTTTTACGACCATATCTCTTATTGTATATAGACCATTAGTTGATGGCGGCGAGTAGGCAAGGTTATCAGAAGTTGGCGATGCCCAGTACGTATATGGTGTATTATATGTTCCTGGTGTTTGCCCGTTATTAATGATATGCTGTGCAACTTCTGTTTTTGTATGTCCATCGCCTAGATTATAGTATGAATCTAGATTGACATAAGTTCTACCATTATTGCTAAAGTATGGCATTTCATTTTTTAGAAAATCAGCCGAATCAATTAGTTTTTCATAACTTAAATCCATACCATAACCATTCCAAGAGTTCCACCCTACGGGTACACCATGTTCCCACTCTAATGCAGGTTGGAAGATAGCATTAACATCACCGTACTTTTCTAATGCTTTTGTATAGTTGTTAAAGTATCCTATCATCATTACGGCAGACGATACAGAATTTGCTGTGATCGCCCCATGTGGCATAACGTATGGCTCGTCTGCACCATAATAATGAAAATCGCGTGTAGTTTCATTGGTAGCGCCTGCATATAGGTTTACAGTGTTAAGACGTGTTAAATCATTTCTGCCTACTTCAATACCAGTTTTATAGGTTGTGTGTTCAACAGAACCTAATAGCAGAGTGTTGAGTTCAACGGGGTCATATATTATTGAAAACTCTGAACTAAACAATGGTACAGCTTGCTTAATTGATGTGTACTCAAATGTCTCGTATGCTTTATAAGTGTCATTATCAAATGGTGCTTTTAGTACACATGTTGAGTCTAATTTAAATATGCTAGCACCATTAGAATCGTTGTCTAACAAAAACGGAGAGGAATAATTTGAAGAAATATCGCGGTCTGTGTTACTTCGCAGTGTAACATATAGCAGAAAATACGACTCATGCTCATAAAACTTGAATGTTTGGATAATATCGGGAATGCTATTATTCCCTGCTGAGGTTACGACTAATTCTACACCCTTGCCGATAGCATCTATTATTTCGTTTGACTCATATGTGCGTTTGTCACTATCATAGTTCTTTAGTTCATATAGTTGATCCGAGTCTTTGAATTCTGCTGTAACACCTTCTACTATAAAAGACTCGCTTCTCTTAATGAAATAGCGTCCATTTGCCAAATCATAACCAAAAGACTCTGTTGAATAATTAACAGTAAGAACTCCATTATCGTTTATTACTGAAAGTGTAACAGGTTTTAATGTGTTATCAGTACAACTCATCAGATTGAAAACGAATGGTATGATTAGCAATATAGCAACAAGTGATAGAGATATTTTTTTAGCCATTATTGATTAATTCCTTATCTATATACGCACACCGAATCTACAAAAGCAAGACTAAAAACCCAACTAGAACTTGAACTTTATTTCATCTAGAGATTTTGGTGCTATCGTTGGATACATATCCAAAACACTTGTTTCATTCGATAACAATTCACCCTCCTTCTTCCCTGCTCGCCTCTGTGCTAGTTCCGATAAAACATCCTCACGGAACTTTCCTATAAATTTAAAGTTAAGTATCGGTATCAATGATAATACCCACCCTATTACAGGTAGAACTGACGCTAACCAAAACATGCCATTAAGAGTAAATTGCGATTGCTGTTGTGTCACGATTTCCCCAGTTGCACTTTCAATGGGTTGAACAAATTTTATAACAATGAGAGATGCAGACACTAAACCAATTTGCAATCCTGTCATCGCCTTATTCATAAGTGTTTGAAATGCTATCGTAACCCCTTCGGTGCGTTCGCCAGTTTTCCACTCTACGAAATCTATGCTTTCAGCAATCATAATGTAATTGATATTTGTTACAATACCATATGCGCCACCTGCAACTAATAACGCTATCATTATTGACGCTAAACTGGCACCAATTATGAATAACACCGCGCTAGCAAGTGCGCCAACAATTGTGGCACCGATGAATAATTGCTTGAAATTCAATTTTTTTAACATCGAAGGCGACACTATCATCCCGATATATCCAGCAACTCCCCAGCCGGCAACCATAACAGTGTTGAGTGTTGTTCCGCTTAAGTTTATACTCAAACCGCCGATTGTGATATTTGCGGACTTAATAATATAAACTGCAATGTACATGCCCGCTGGTATCGGTAATGCACGCATAAACCCCATAACGTTTGCTAAAACAACCCTCTGTAGGGGTTTATTCATTCCAAGAAAGCGCAGACAATCTTTTAGCCCTGGTGCTTTATCTCGCGGCACACAGCGCTCTTTAGTCCCAAAAAACGATAATGAGAACAAAGCAGCACCAGCTATTCCAACAAATATCGCCGTGTATGTGTATGCCGTCTCGGGTGGGAAAAGAGCCGTTGCTAAAGGTATAAGTGCCATAGGGAGAACAGCACCGATAGAGTGAACAAGTCTTGAATGACTAATAAACTTAACGCGCTCCTTGGGATTAGGTGTCATTGTAGATGGCAGTCCCCAAAAAGGCACATCACATATTGTGTACACAACGTCCCAAATCAAGAAAGTTATACACGCGTAGACCACTTTCATTGTCATGCTAAGTCCTGGAGGCATAATGAAAAGTAGTGCTACACTAAACCCGAGTGGAATGAATATAAACAACAAGTACGGGCGCATCTTGCCCCATCGTGATCGCGTCTTGTCTACGATTGTTCCCATTATTGGATCATTTATAGCATCCCAGATTCTAGCAACAATCATTAGTATAGCAACAGCACCTTTGTCGATTCTAAAAATATCCGTATAGAAAAAGAGCAGAAACGAATTAACCAAACCGCCCATTAGGTTTTGTCCGAAACCTGATAATGCGAACGATATTTTATTACCTTTGGTTAGATAATTTTTTTCTTCTATTGCAATAGAACTCAATTTAATAATCTCCTTGGTTTACTATCAAATGTTATTTAGTCCACAAATGTGAATAGTCATTTCATGTTACGCTCATGCCTTGCAATATAGCATTACAAAGGCACTGTTTTAAATGTTTGCACTCCTGCCTGTCAGCAACAAACGATACAACTTATGCTACAACGGTTAATTGCAATCCACGTTCGCTAAAATGTGAAAGCAGTTTTTATGCTTTTTATTAGGTTGTTCCTATTATTGCTAGAAAGCAACATGTAGCATTTATATGCTCTCCTTAAAAGGAACGTGTAGGCTTTCAATGCATTTGTGCAAATTCCAATTGTTTAATATACCATACAAGCAATTTAAGTATACGTAGCAAAGCTATTGAAAATGCGCACGTGTCTGTAATGATATATTTAAACGCAAGAACCCAGCATCAACACACTAGTAGTCGAAGAGTATCTAGGATGACACCTGAATTGCAAGTGCAATCAATCGTTTTCCTGTGCTATATATAATAACATTTAATTTGCAACCAATCAAGATCTAAATAAAATTTAATGTGTAGTTAATTATAGATTAGGTAAAGTTTATTAAATGTACTAAAACGCATTATTCACTCATTCCGCATTTTTTAAAATATTTGACATCCTTAACGTGACAGTTATGCACAAATTGGGCAAATTAGTTAAATGATGTTAATTGATGATGCTTTTTTTTGAATGAAATATAGCGTCAATTATTTAGAGAGTAACTTGGATTGTCAGTGTCGTCACACTTAAATAAACATGTTGTTAGGGCAAATCACAACGGAGTGATTCTCAAAATTCGGACTTAAACGTTCAATTGTAAATATTAGAGAGTATCGTCATCACGTTATCAAACTACTAAACATGTAACCGAGAAACACTTTTTTTATATTATTTCCGTTGGTAAATATATATCTTAACTTGCTAAATCGTCGCGTGCTAATCTCCGTATCCCGACTTTAGGATCGCTTGCAAAAAAATGTCAGTGGGGGCAACGGGCGAAATTAAAAAATGCGCTATTTTGCGAAGAATGGAGTAGGGTATTTGTCAATAACACATGCGACTAGTAATCAAGAAAACCTGTTGCAATCTAACAATTTAATGAACCGTCATTGCATCTTTATTAAGAGCATCAAAACATAAGACCTGTTTGCAATGCAAAGCAATTTGCACTCAAATCCGTGTCTACATCGTTCATTACTCACAAGCGATTTGGAAGCACAAAAATATCAAAAAACAGACTTGCTGAGTTTGACTCACGCGACACGCAAACTCTAGTATTGCCCTTTTATAATAGAATTTTATCAACAGACAAAGCGTTTGAACACAACGCAAAATGAAAGCATTTCTACTCTAGTCCTACCTTTGCCGGCAATTCCTCTCTTACTACTATTGTAATATATGTGCCGCGTCTATATACACTTACATGCGAAATTCCATCAATTTCTGTTAGACGTATTGCAATATTATTATAATTAATGATCCTTGCGATACATGGTGTCTTAACGCTTATTTCCTTTAATGCGTTTATTATCTCCTCTTGTGCGACATAATCAGTACCTTGGATATCAATTTGGGTAACAATCGAAAAATACAAAGTACTGCTAATAATACCCACTATTAATCCAATAACTAGAACCACTACAGTTATTATTTCCTTCCATCTATTTGCTGGTGCCTCGCGGATGTATTCGCATCCTTTGTTTGTTAATACTTCATCAATTGAGTTAGCATAGGACATATGCGTTTTAAAATGACAAAATTCACCTGCAAACTTAGCAACATCGAATAAAGTGCTTTTTGTGCTTATTGCATTATTAATAGCACTTATATGTTGGGCTTTAACAATATATTTAATGGTTTTATTCATACTCTTTTACCGTTATTATATGTCCTTTTATATAGGACTCGGCTTGATTGATCTCAACAATTTTTAAATTGTGTCCTTCTATTCCCAATCTTGATTTTTTTGTTTTTAAGACTACATTATCCGAACTGTAATCATATAACCCGCGATGCCCTTCTACAAACACACCGATGCCATCATATACAATAATTTTATATCCACCTACGCATACCTCACGTGGCAATCTCAGTTTTGTTAATGTTTCATTCAAAAAACTCATGTTCCTAATATATGCAAGAGGATTAGCAATTTTGCTGTATTACTAGTAATAATAAAGATATAAACCCTCGATTTGAGATTTATGCTTGCACTATAATGACATATAGTCATAAACGTTTGAATTTAGGAGCAATTTATGCTAAAATAATACTAAGCGACATAGATAATCTAAATAAACCTATTTCCGTAGATTATCTCACAAATTTGAAAATTTGCGTATATCGGAAGAGCGTCGTGT
>JAITLB010000187.1 GCA_031278175.1 Christensenellaceae bacterium | reverse complement strand
TTATGTAAGTCCCGTAACGAAAGCACAGAGGCCGAACCTCTGTTATGCAATTCGCAATCCTTTTACCAATAAGGACGTTATACACCCTACTAAAGCTTGGAGATACGAATACGATCGTTATTTAGCTCATGTAAAAGAGAATCGATTGTATTGGGGCCGAAATGGCGAAAATATATTTCCCAGATTAAAGAAATTCTTGAGCGAGACAGAAGATGGAATGGTGCCAGTCAATTTGTGGAAGTATGAGGAAGTTGGTACTACGGACTCTGCGAACAAAGAATTATCACAGTTGATGGGTCATAAGGTATTTGATTTTCCAAAGCCAGTAAACTTGGTAAAACGGATGATACAAATAGCTGCTTTAGAAAAAGACTCTATTGTATTGGACTTCTTTTCGGGATCTGCTACGACTGCTCACGCAGTTATGCAATTGAACGCTGAGGACGGTGGTGATAGGAGTTTCATTATGGTGCAAATGCCCGAGCAGACGGATGAATGTAGCGAAGCATACAAGACTGGTTATAAAAACATCTGTGAAATTGGCAAAGCCCGAATTCATCGCGCGGGGGAGAAGATTAAAGCAGACATGCCAGTCCACAGCGAAGGTTTGGATATCGGCTTTAAAGTCTTTAAGCTGTATTCTACTAACTTGAAGATTTGGGATAATACACCATCAGACAACGAGCTAGAAGTAACAAAGCGAATACAAGAAAGCGTCTTATATCTTGTAGACGACCGAAAAGATATTGACGTTGTATATGAGATTATGCTCAAATTCGGGTTACCACCCACATTGCCAGTCCAAGAAGTAACGCTCAAAGGCACGACAGGATATATAGTACTTAACCCCGAGTATAAAGTTTTTGTCTGCTTACAGTCAAATATTACCATCGAATCGGTCGTTGCAATGTTAGCAGATCTTCCTTTCGTTAGTACATTTATCTTTGCCGACAGATGTTTCAGTGATTACAACACGCTCATCAGCACTCAAGAGCTTTTAAAGAAATCTGAGCGAAAAATGCGGTTGTTTTAGTTCAAGGAGTTGCTCATGTGTTGCTTGTGACGCAAGAATCAAATGGTTTAAAATGCGCTTGAGAATAAACAAATGAAATGATCATTAGCGATTGCATTGCGTGATGCAATTATTTGCGGTGTTTGTTTTCTTGTGCATAATCCAAATGTTTTGAATGTAAAGTTAGAAGAATGACATCCCTAAATCGATGGATTGCAAAAAGAGGTTCAAACAAATGCAGAGATATGTGTCTTACTCAAAACTGAATTTATCTTGAATGAGGTGGAGGACTGGAAATATTGCAAGTGGAGTGTTTTTGCAAAAGTATTAATGAAAAGAATCGAGAAAAGATGACAATTGAAATCAACTCAAAATGAGAACTGTGAAAACCAAAGTTAAGATTTTATTGTTATTTAAGCGAGGTAATAAATGGACAGAATTGACGGCAAATCAATGGATATTGCGCAAGCGAGTATAGCGCAAATTAAAGATCTCTTTCCTGAAATCGTAATAGACAAGATGATAGATTTTGAACGCTTGAAAGAAATTTTAGATGGACATGTTGACCCCCGTGCGGAAAGTTATACGTGGAACTGGAAAGGAAAGCAGGACGCAATAAGACTTGCTAGAAAGCCGAGCATGGGAACTTTGCGTCCAGTATTGAAAGAGAGCAAAGACTGGGAAAAGACAGAAAATCTTTATATAGAGGGCGACAATTTAGAAGTTCTTAAACTTTTACAGACCGCTTATCTAAACTCAGTAAAAATGATTTATATCGATCCGCCTTATAACACTGGCAATGATTTTGTATATGAGGACGATTTTGCCGATAGTCTAAGATATTATAAAGATGTCACTGGGCAAGCCTTAAAATCGAACCCAGAAACTGCTGGTCGCTATCATACAAACTGGCTCAATATGATGTATCCACGGCTTAAGTTAGCACGAAACTTGCTTACAAGCGAAGGTCTGATTTTTATATCAATCGATGAAAACGAAATTTGTAATCTTCGAAAACAGTGTGACGAAATATTTGGAGAAGAATGTTTTGTGGCCCAAATTTCGCTACTGTGTAATCCCAAAGGCAGATCACAAGATATGTATGTGGCAACATGCCATGAATACATCTTAATTTATTCTAAAACGATTCTACCAAAAGGTGCCGTATCTATTGAGAAATCATCTGAAGATGTTAAAAATGATTATCCACTTGAAGATGGTGATGGTCGCTATCGTGAATTAGAATTGAGGAATACTCATCGCGAATTTGGAAAACATAACCGGCCTAATTTATACTACCCTTTTTATATCGATATTGACGGAAAAGTTTATGTGGAACAAATTGAAAACAGTGTTGCTATTTACCCAATATGGGAAGATGGATTTGAGGGATGTTGGACATGGGGACAAGAAAATGCGAAGGAAAACGTTAATTTGCTAACTTCAAAAAAAGTCAATGGGACTTGGAAAATTTATCGAAAATCGCATGCAGTGCAGGATGGTGAAATTGTTAAAAAGCAACTAAAATCAATTTGGACGGAAAAAGAATTTCATACAGAAAAAGGACAGGCAGTTTTTAATGATTTATTTAATTCTAAGGAAAAAATATTTCAGTCGCCAAAGTCTGTCGATTTAATTAAAGTTCTTATAAAAATGTCACAAGCAAAGGATAGCGATATTATCCTCGATTTCTTTTCTGGTTCTGCCACTACCGCTCACGCAGTTATGCAATTAAATGCCGATGACGGTGCAAAACGAAAATTTATTATGGTTCAGCTTCCCGAACAGACGGATGAAAGAAGTGAGGCACGCAAGGCGGGATATAAAAACATTTGCGAAATTGGAAAAGAGCGCGTCCGCCTTGCTGGTCAGAAAATTAAAGCGGGCAAGTCAGCACACACAAATGATTTAGATATAGGGTTTAAGGTATTCAAGTTAGATTCTTCAAATCTTAAAATATGGGACAATAGTCCGTCAGAAGATGAATGTGAAGTAGCAATGCGGATACAAGAAAGCATACTTTATCTTGTCGATGGACGGGGTGAGATTGACATGGTGTATGAAATTATGCTCAAGTTCGGACTGCCGCTAACATTGCCAGTTCAAGAAGTTATGGTAAAAGGAGCAACGGGTTATATCATATCGAACCCCACATATAAAGTTTTCATCTGCTTGCACTCGCATATTACATTAGAATCAGTTGAGGCAATGCTGACCGATCTCCCCCCTGTGGGGACATTCATCTTTGCAGACAAATGCTTTGTAGATGCAAGCGCACTAATCAACACGCAAGAAATTCTTAAAAAGTCTGAGTGCAAAATGCGCTTGTTTTAAAATGACAAATAGCAATACTTAATCTACAATTTAGGTTAAGTGGAATAAGATATTGTAGCAAGAGTGTTTTGTATAAAATGACAAAGCAATTTCCCGTTTGGCCATCAGAAACGAAATGCATTTTTTCTGCGATTTGCTAAAACATGTAGAAATCCTCTCATGTAGAGACATTTTGTTTTAATGTTTCAGCTTTTTGATTTATCTCTGGTTAATATGGCAAAAGCATTTCGAGCATGATTTGTGATATGAATTAAAAACATATAATAACTCATTAAGCCGATTAAATATGATTTAACGCGGTTTTTATGCTATATCATATATTATATGTAATTGTAAATTCTATTGATTGGGATCGTAGCACGCGAATCCGATGCCATAATATGCAAAAAACCATCTTTATAAAATAAAACTTTGAAAAGATATGTTTAGTTACAAATCTCTTAATCACAAAGCAGCTTGCATATGATCTTAAATTACACCTAGACTAAACTCTTTTGAGTAAACGGAGCTGTTGTACTTATTGCGAAAACACTTAATGCCGTACAGAGGTCAAGTATCTTCTGCCGAAACTGTTTCGTATTCATTCGCCCGCATCGCTTTCGTCTGGCGCGGCTTCGAGCAGTTTCCGCATGTCCTCTATGTCCGGCAGAGCGTCTTTCCAAGTCTCTGGCATATCGTTTCGGGTCTTGTACGTCGCAATGCCCATCGGCTTATTATAGTCCCGCACGGCATATTCAATCACACTGCGGTTAGCCTCTTTGCACAACAGGATACCGATAGATTGCTCCTCGTCTGGCTGACGGACAAAGTCGTCAAGCAACGAAAGATAGAATTGAAGCTGCCCAAGGTATTGGGGCTTAAACTCGCCGCGCTTTAATTCTATAGATACGAGGCAATGAAGCTCGCGGTTGAAGAACAGCAGGTCTATAAAATGCTCCTGTCCTTCAAAGACAATGCGCCGCTGATTGCTAATAAAGCAGAATTTGTCGCCAAAACGCATTATAAACTTCTTTATGTCAGCTACTATGCTGCGTTCATACAAATGCTCGTCATGGTCATTTTCGTCCTCGATGTTGACAAAATCAAGCAGATACTCGTCTTTGAATGAACGCATAGCGC
>JAITLB010000166.1 GCA_031278175.1 Christensenellaceae bacterium | reverse complement strand
TGAGCTATGCTCCCTATTTGGTGACCTCAGGGAGGATCGAACTCCCAAACCCGCCGTGAAAGGGCGGTGTCTTAACCATTTGACTATGAGGCCATAATTTTGGTAGCGGCGGTCGGATTCGAACCAACGACCTGCCGGGTATGAACCGGCCGCTATAGACCAACTAAGCTACGCCGCCTCAAGCAGGCGCGCCCCCGAAAGGCGCGTCTAATATTTTCTGTGGTAGCGGGGATGGGACTTGAACCTCATGACCTTCGGGTTATGAGCCCGACGAGCTACCAACTGCTCCACCCCGCGATGATGTCTTAATATAATATACTAATTTGCACGACATGTCAAATATTTAAGCAATGAATTATTAGCAATATTACACAAGAGTCTTAATTAATTCTCTTCTCTTTAAAATAATCCCTGGATAAGTCTTTTACCGCTAGAGAAAATTAAAATTGTGAGTTTATCCTAGCAGCACCAGAGGCGAGTAAATTGTTCATAAATATGGTGGCCCTTTGTTAGCATGCTATCTAAACATCAATTACTACTACAATTAAAATTCGCTCTATGGTTTCTTGCACTCACGCGCACACAACTAATATCATTTTACTTGCTCTGGCAAATAGTGTTTTGAGCTACGCTAAATGCGCTACATTACTTGAGAGCACCATAACATGGATGGAGAAATAGCACTGTTTAAACACTACAACTTTTTAAAATCTATAAAACAAAATTTAACTTATCAATCGAATTTTTAGACAAAGAACTTCGAATTAACTTTTTAGAATTTGTGACTGCTACATTGTATAAGTTCAAACAACAATCTTTACAAATTAAGATAAGCCACAGTTGTCTTATCACAGTGCAAAATTAAAAATTGCTATTTAAAATCTGCCAATCTGATGCGCTCACTAGCGGAATTGCGCGTGTCTATTATAAATAATTTTTCACCGTTAATTTCAAAGTTCTTGAAAAAAGGTATTAACCTACTCTCTTGCCCATAGTTTTTGGGATTAAATGTATTATCACATTTGTACAACGCGGACATAAATGCCGAGAACCACATACCACCATCACTGTCGCCTTGCTCGTTGAGTATCTTTTTAGCATTTTTCACTAATTGTTGTTTCAAAGACTTAAGCGTTGTTTCTAATGTGTTATCTTGCTGTTTTTTGTTTATAGTAGTCGACTTCTTGTCTGTTGCTATTGCTTTGCCATTAACAGCCGCGACATTTTTATTATTTGCCGTAGCTTCTTTAGATGCTGTTATGCTCTTTGTCTTTTTGGTCGGTTTTGCAACTTTTGCCATCGAGCTGAGAATTTCATCGCTTGCACTACTTGTAAATGCCATACCCTTACTTGTCTGCTCTATCAATGTGTCCATTAATAAGAAACGATGGCAAGCTGTTCTGAAAGCATTAGATGTAGTGTGATTGCCAGCACCTATAACAGTTTTCTTCTGATTTTTTATCCGCACTGCTAATTTTGTAAAATCGCTATCGCTTGTCGCAATACAAAAAGCATCGACTGTGCCTGAGTATAAGATATCCATCGCATCAATTATCATCGCAGCATCAGTTACGTTTTTTTTGCCTACAATATTGAATTGTTGAATGGGTTCTAATGCGAAATCCAATAACAACTCTCGCCAGCTACGCATATGTGTTGACGTAAAGTCTCCATATATGCGCTTATACGTAATATCACCAAATTTATTTAGTTCGTCAACCAGCACTTCTAGATACTTTCTTGATATATTATCAGCATCTATTAAAAGTGCTATTGTTTTATCTTTAATTTCCAATTTTTACTCCATTCAAATAATGATGGTAATACCATTATTCTCTTTGTTTAAATTCTAAAATTGTGTTGATTATATAATTTGCGATCTGCGCTATCTCGCTTAACTTGCGCGTGGATCTCGAGAATTAAATAAATAATACTACAGATGGAATTTGCTAAACGCTTTTTAAACTATCTCATGTGCGTTATGTCACAAAGGCATAAGTAGTCTTAATCAACTTAACAGCCTATATTAGATAATTATAGAGTATCAAAGCTCATACGTCAATAATAAAACGCGATGCATGTTTAGAAATCGTTGTAGTGTGGCGTATTAGTCCAAATTTCTCATTCTGATAAGCAAGATTGCGTTAATTTGATGTATATGGTATAATCTATCTAAAAACTGTTAAGCGGCTTGTGAAAGCTAATAAAAGACTAGTGTAGGCATAGTTTAAAGCGTCACTTAGTAAGCTTAGTGTATTGTTTAAATCTACTAGTCACTAAATATCCCACTCAAGCGATTCCTATCTCTGCAAGTATTATTTTAATTTTGCATTGTGAAATCAATTATTCTAAGTCATGAATATTAATAGAGTAGTGATTTTAGATAGTGCGGACATTTAAGTAATTTTCAAGTTGTAGAGGCACTTATCGTGAAAGTTATAAAATAATCAGTATACGTGCTTGCTTGATAGCGCAAAAAACACTTGGTGTACATATGCCACATCCTAACGTAAAACCACCACTCTCGAGGTTGTTATGAATCAGAGACTACAATTATATACTTCTGTCGTTCCAAACAGCAGACAAAAGGCACTCCAAAGTATGAGTTTCTATGCGTTTGTTCATTTCTCAATAAACACATTCACTGGTCGCGAATGGGGCAATGGCAAAGAAAATATACAAATCTTTAATCCCAAGTCTCTAGATACAGACCAATGGTGCGCTGCGATTGCAGCGGCGGAAATGAAAGGTGTTGTACTAACAGCTAAACATCATGACGGCTTTTGTCTTTGGCAAACTAAAACCACAAACCACTCGGTTAAGAATACTCCCTACAAAAATGGAAGTGGGGACATCGTTGCTGAATTGGCAAAATCTTGCACTAAGCATGGTTTGAAGCTTGGAATCTACTTGTCGCCATGGGATCGCAATTGTCCATTATATGGTTCAAATGCTTACATGGACTTCTATATAGATCAACTGACCGAACTATTGACAAACTATGGTGAGATCTTTATGCTATGGCTTGATGGTGCGTGTGGAGCGTCTCTTGATGGAAAGTCACCAGTTAATTATGACTTTGAGCGTATTTATAAAACAGCACTATCGCTCCAGCCAAATATAATCCTGGCTAATCAAGGGCCTGATGTGCGTTGGGTCGGCAATGAGCGTGGAATTGCACGCGCAGCTGAGTGGAACGTAGTTCCAGATATAAGCGGTATGTCGGATGGTGTCGCACAGCAAACTGATACCAACTTAAAAAAATTTGAGGAGGAACAACTTTCAAACATGCTGACAAATGTCGGTAGCCGCGATTATTTAGATAAGTTTGATAAATTCATTTGGAGACCAGCTGAAGTTGATGTTTCGATACGACCGAGATGGTTCTATACATGGTTTAACAACTTCCGGGTAAAGTCGGTAACTAAACTTATTAAAATCTATATAAACGCTGTTGGTGGAAACAATCTCTTAATACTGAACATTCCGCCTAATAAACGTGGTTTGTTTGATCGAAAAGACATCTCACGACTAAATAAATTAGGTGACTTTATACGCGGCACGACAAGACTAGAGATCGCTATAAATAGCGCAACCTTTAGCGGTGTTGAAAAAGAGAACTATCCTGTCTCGAATTTACTATCTGGTAAAACATTTTCACCAATTCTCAAAAGTGATGGCAGGTACGCGCTAGAGTTTAACTTTGACACGTGTTGCATCATGCTCGCACAGATTAGGGAAGATACAAATTTCTCACAGCGAATAGAGGAATTTAGTTTAACTACGAAACTGGATACTGGCACTCACCTGCTCTATTCGGGTGAGACAATTGGTTTCAACAGACTTGCTTACTTTAAACCTATTACAACTAACAACTTGACACTCAATATTAACAAGTGCAGATTAGAACCATTTTTAGAGCTTTTCAAAATATACAAATATGATAAAAAGCTCCGTTTCTAGTCGGTTAAAATGCATTATTCACACATTATATCTATACACTAGCACTATCGACTTGACATATAGAGAAATTTAGATTAATCTTTTAATATGATAGTATTAGGTATCGATCCAGGTTATGGGACACTAGGTTTTGGCATAATTGAAATTTCTGGAATAACAATGCGCGCTATTGAATATGGAGTCATTGAAACACCAAAAAAAGAGCGTTTCCCCCGACGCTTAAAATTTTTGGCCGATGAAATCAATCTGTTAATCGACAAACATAAACCAGAAGCGATAGCTGTAGAAGAACTTTTTTTTCAAAGCAATCAAAAAACTGCAATTTTGGTAGCGGAAGCACGTGGAGTAGTTTTGCTTTGTGCTGAAAACTCTTCAGCACAACTGTTCGAATATACACCACTTCAAATCAAGCAAGTACTCACTGGTTATGGTCACGCGGACAAGTTGCAAATCCAAAAAATGGTATCAGTTTTTTTGAATTTACCGACTGCGCCCAAACCTGATGATGCGGCGGATGCGCTTGCAGTTGCTATCGCTCATGCTCGTTCGGCATCAATCCTCGGCAAATTTGAAATTAAATAATAAGGAGTTTAATTGTGTTTTCATACATTAAAGGTACATTCATAACATCTTACGATGAATATATTGAAATTGATGTCGGTGGTCTAGGTTTTGAGTTATTAGCTAGCGCACAAACTATTCGAAGCATGCCAAATCCAGGAGCTAATGTAATAGTTTATACTACCATGGACGTGCGCGATAATGAGGTTAGCTTGATAGGATTTCATTCGCGCGAAGAGAAGAAAATGTATTTATTGCTCGTCTCAGTACAAGGTGTAGGTCCTCGCTCTGCAGTTGCAATCCTCTCTTGCGCACCTTTGCCAGAGCTGATCGATGCTATATTAACTGGAGATCATAAGATAATCACTTCAGCTAAGGGCATTGGGAAAAAGACTGCTGAGCGTATCGTTTTCGATCTAAGTTATAGATTTGGTAGTGATAAGACACTCCTCCCACTCTCGGATAGTGTCACCACTTCAAGTAAAGATAAAAATGCTATTACCGTAGATGCTATCGCTGCCCTTCAATCGCTAGGCTTTTCACGAAATGAGGCAGTAACCGCTCTGAATTCTGTCGTTGACAAACCTACAACGCTAGAGGCACTTATTGCAGCAGCACTGACTAAATCAAGAAAGTAGAGTTCACTCTTTCTTAAGATCCCGATAAATAATTGGACAATCAAAAACGCGCCATTCAAACTAATATATGGAGTCAATCGAATGCAGACTAACGATTCAAATGAACGCATATTAAATCCTGAACCGATTACAACAGATGAAAACGATAATTCACTACGCCCTCGTGTGCTCCGTGATTACATTGGACAAGATAAAGTTAAATCTAATCTTTCAGTCTTTATGCATTCCGCAAAAAAGCGTGGTACTGCTTTAGATCATGTTTTGCTGTATGGTCCACCTGGGCTTGGCAAAACTACACTGTCACGAATTATCGCTAATGAAATGTGTGTCGATATACAAATAACATCAGGACCTGCTATAGAGCGTGCTGGCGATCTCGCGGCGATATTAACATCACTACAAGATAATTCCGTTTTGTTTATCGATGAAATCCATCGCTTGAATCGCGCCGTGGAAGAGATACTTTATCCGGCCATGGAAGATTTCGCGCTCGATATGGTATTAGGCAAAGGTCTTATGGCACGCACCGTCAGGGTGCCATTAAAGAACTTTACACTAGTCGGTGCAACGACACGCGCTGGAATGCTATCAGCACCGCTACGCGACCGTTTCGGTGTTATTTGCAGACTTGATATGTATAACCCAGATGACTTAGCACTTATTATTACACGCTCCGCGCGAATTTTGTGTATAAACATTTCAGCTGAAGCGTGTCTTGAAATTGCCAGTCGCTCTCGTGGCACTCCGCGTATAGCAAACAGGTTGCTAAAACGACTGCGAGATTTTGCAGAGTATTATAATTCTGATTCGATAACAACTGAAATAGCTAAAGACGGTCTAGCCAAATTAGAAGTGGACGCTTTAGGACTAGACCGTGTCGATATAACAATACTAAATACCATTATTGAAAAATTTGATGGCGGTCCTGTTGGGCTTGACACACTAGCAGCGGCATCTGGTGAAGAGAATAATACTATAGAGGATGTATATGAACCCTATCTCCTCCAACTAGGGTTTATAACGCGAACACCTAGAGGCAGGATCTGTCTAAGACGCGCATACGAGCATCTCGGTTTAAAATATACACCATCTGCAGAATCAATGCTCAATAGCGAAACAAACGAAGTAGGAACTAAATGATGAATAAATCTCTATTTCATTATGATCTTCCCAACCAACTTATAGCGCAACTACCAGCAACCCCGCGCGACTCTTCGCGACTGTTAGTATTCGATAGACAGAGCAAAGAGCGCAAAGATCTAGTATTCAAAGATATACTAGACTTGCTTGTACCAGGTGACTTGCTTGTTCTAAACAAAACACGCGTTATCCCCGCAAGGTTATATGCAACTAATTCAAAAGGTAGAACATTCGAAATTCTTCTGCTTAGGAGAATATCCGACACCGATTGGGAAGCACTTATGAAGCCAGCAAGAAAAGCTAGCAAGCATGATATTTTCACAGTAACTGAAAATTTGAAATTTGAACTACTAGATACTATTGACGATGGGGTGCGTGTAATTCGATTTGACTATGACGGCATATTTGAGAATGTTTTAGATCAAGTGGGGACGGTTCCACTGCCGCCATACATTACTCAGAAGTTATCTGATAAGCAACGCTATCAGACAGTCTATGCGTCCGTTAATGGATCTTCGGCAGCCCCAACAGCAGGATTGCATTTTACAGAGGATTTGCTACAAGGCTTAAAAAACAAGGGTGTGCTCACTACAGAAATCTTATTGCATGTTGGACTGGGCACATTTAGACCTGTCAAAGCTGATGAAATTTCAAAACACCACATGCACAGTGAATACTTTGAAGTTAGCAGTCAAGCAGCGTTGGATATAAATCTAGCTAAACGTGAAAGCAGACGTGTGATCGCAGTCGGCACAACAACGACTAGAACATTAGAAAGCGTGGCAGATGCCGATGGTCTAATAATCCCACAAAAAGGAAACACCGATATCTTTATATATCCACCATATACTTTCAAGGTAGTAGATGCACTAATAACAAATTTTCATCTGCCAGAAAGCACGCTACTAATGCTCGTATCAGCATTTGCCGATCGTCAAAGCATTTTGGAGTTATATGCTGATGCGGTAAAAGCACACTATAGATTTTTTAGTTTCGGCGATGCTATGTTTATTACTTAAGGGTGAATTGATGTTTAAATATGAAATAATCAAAGAGTGTGCGCAAACTGGTGCGCGCATAGGAAAATTAACGACTCCACACGGCATAATTGAAACTCCAGTATTTATGCCTGTCGGCACTGCCGCGTCCGTTAAAGGATTATCTAATGAAGAATTATTAGAGGCAGGTTCACAAATTATATTGTCAAACACGTATCATTTGTACTTGCGCCCTGGCGAGGATATCATACAAAGAGCAGGCGGCTTGCATAAGTTTATGAATTGGCATGCGCCAATTCTCACTGATAGCGGTGGTTTTCAGGTTTTTTCATTAGCGAGTTTGAGGAAAATCACTGACGATGGTGTGCAATTTTCTAGTCACATTGATGGATCAAGACATTATTTAACTCCTGAGAAGGTAATTCAAATACAGCGCGCGCTCGGGTCAGATATCGTCATGCCGCTTGATGAATGCACGTCAAGCGACACTTCTAGGAATAATGCACAAGCGGCAGTTGACCGTACAATAGCTTGGTTAGAGCGTTGCTATAATAGTGTGTACACAGATGAATCATATAAACAGATAATGTTTCCGATAGTGCAAGGGAATATGTATAAAGATCTGCGCCTGGAAAGTTTAGAACGCTCTATACCTTTTGCAAAATGCGGTATAGCAATTGGTGGTCTATCCGTGGGTGAACCAAAACCTGTGATGTATGAAATGCTTGAAACGCTCACCCCACATTTGCCTAAAAACATGCCTAGGTACTTAATGGGTGTAGGTAGCGCGGATTGTATTATTGAGAGCGTTGTGCGCGGTATAGATATGTTCGATTGCGTATTGCCTACACGCATTGCAAGAAATGGTACTGCTATGACTTTGAGCGGCGATATTACTATTCGAAATGCGCCGTTCAAAGACGATTTTAGACCAGTAGAAGAAGGTTGCGACTGCTATACATGCAAAAACTATTCTAGAGCGTATATCAGACATTTATTAAAATCTGGTGAGATCATGGGTGGGCGACTTTTATCAGTCCATAATATTTCATTTCTTCATCGCTTAGTAGCAAAAATCAAAGACGCAATACGATCAGATTCACTTCTGGATTTCAGAAATTCACTGCTGTCAACATACACGCTATAAACCTGTTAAATTTTCCTCTACCGCAATATAGTAAATAAAACAGTGTATGCTTGTCCATTGGGGTTAATCACTTTAAAGTTAGCGATTTATTTTAAATCTGATGATGCTGTCTCGGCTGCTATTGCGCCATCGGCGCATGCAGTTATTATCTGCCTGAGTGGTGTATCTCTAATATCACCAGCTGCATATACACCTGGAATATTTGTTCGCATGTGTCGGTCAGTGATAATGTATTTACTATCTGTCAATGCTATTTCTTCTTTTATTAAATCAACACAAGGATCAGAACCTATTGCGACAAATAGACCATCTATTTGATAATTGATGACGCAACCAGTTTTTAAATTTCTTACTATAATCGCACTTAACGGATTACCTTGCAATTTCTCTACTATGCTATCATATACAACTTCAACACCGGAATTTTGCAATGCGCTAACAAGCGAAGCGGATGCGCGAAATTCATTGCGTCTGTGAATTAGTATTACCTTTGTCGCAATCTTTGATAAAAATAGGGCATCTGAGAGTGCAGTGTCACCCCCACCAACTACCGCTACTGTGCGTCTCTTAAAGAAGTTACCATCGCATGTCGCACAATACGAAATTCCACTGCCGAGCAATTCATCTTCACCGTCAAGACCAATTTTGCGATATCGACTCCCCAATGCGAGTATTAGGGATCTCCCTTCAAATATTCCGCTCTCTGTCTCGACCACCTTCGTACTACCAGATGCTGTTATTTTTACAATTTTGTCGCTTTTGTGTTTTGCCCCTAAACTGACAGACTGGTCATACATTTTCGCTGTTAGATCGTAACCGTTTATTTTGGGAAGAGCACTATAATTGTCGATCCTATGTGCTATTGAAGCAGCACCACCTACCTGCTCAGCGATGACTAACGTGTCACGGCATGCTCGCGTAGCGTATATTGCTGCGGTCAAGCCAGCAGGTCCACCGCCTAATATTAATATGTCATGCATAATTCAAAACCTTAATTTTTATTTCTTTTGTGTCCTTAGTTTCTAGCAAGCCTAGAATATAAAAAGCCCCATAAACACACTTACCCACACCGTAAGGCATGGGTAAGCGTGTATCATATAACAACAAATAAATGAATAACTAATTTAACGTTTGCTAAATTGAGGGGCTTTGCGTGCTTTATGAAGTCCGTATTTTTTACGTTCTTTCATTCTTGGATCACGCGTCAAGAATCCTGCAGACTTTAGAGCTGGTCTAAGTGTCTCATCGGCTTGACACAACGCTCTTGCGATGCCATGTCGTATAGCACCCGCTTGTCCGGTCGTGCCACCACCTGAAACGTTTACTGCTACGTCATACGTATGCGTCGCATTTACGAGTACTAATGGTTGTTTTACAACGAATTTCGTTGTCTCCAAACCAAAATAATCATCTAATCCACGCTTATTAATTGTTATTGTTCCATCTCCGCCAACAACTAATCTAACGCGTGCAATTGCCTTCTTGCGTCTTCCCGTACCCCAGTACTGTATTTTCTTTTTTACAACTTTTTTAGGTGTAACCATTCGACAACCTCTACAACTCTAGACTAACAGGTTTTTGTGCCTGCTGTTTATGCTCACTGCCTTCGTAGGCATATAATTTAGAAAACATTGTACGCCCCAATGAATTTTTAGGGAGCATACCTTTAATTGCATGTTCTACGACAAAAACTGGTTTTGTTCTCATTAATTTGTCATAGCGAACTTCTTTCAATCCGCCTACATAACCTGTATGATAACGATAATATTTCTTTTCGAGTTTCTTGCCTGTGAGAACTACTTTGTCACAATTGATGATTATGACATGGTCGCCTGTATCGACATTAGGAGTGAAAATGGGCTTATTCTTTCCGCGAAGTATAGCTGCTACTTGGGATGCTAAACGTCCTAGTGCTTTATTTGTTGCATCTACAACGTACCATTTTCTCTCAATCGATTCAGCCTTGGCCATTACTGTGTCCATATAAGACCTCCGATTAATCCTTGCACCAATAAGCGATTGCAGGGGCTCAACCTAATCATAACTTTTTGATGTCTTGATATGATATTATAAAATTCGCTTTATGTCAAATAAAACCCGATTGTTTTTGCCACTTTTAAGCAAATTTCCTAAAAAGAGTTGCTCTAGAGGTATTGTCCTGCACCAAAGTGTAAAAGTGAAAACTAAACAACAATTTAAATTAATGCGTACAACTTGACATCTCGCCCCATAATTTCAATTTTTGTATATTTCTCAATATGCTTTACACCTCGATATTCTCATTTTCATAGAGCGCTAATAGTATATACAATTAAAAAATCAAGAAGTGGTCACTTTTTATATTTAGTTATCTAAAATTATAGTTCAACCAACTAGTCAACTATCGCTCTTATTCCATCTTAATAATTCAGTTGATACACCGCCCTGCTATTGACGCTTATGACACATTGAAATCGCGCGTTGGATAAATATGCCTTCAAGGGGTTAATTTGTATAATCGTGCAGGCACGTATTAAGAGATTTCGTATCAAGCAATATGAATATATTATCAACTCCCAACATATTATATTTCTGTCAAATTCGTGACTTTTTACATTTGACCTAGATCACTAACTTTGCGCTTTAATGCTACTTAGTAAATAGTGGGCCAAATATGATCTTGACGGGGTGTCGCATTCTTAATTTTTACAGACGCAAGCATTCATTTAATTTCTTATTAATTAAACGGCGGACGGCAGTTTTTGCTCTCGCTCTACTGCTAGTTACATCTGCATTAGTGACATCTACTACACTTTGCCTCTTATCTATTCCTAAAAAGGTTTACACTGTAGTCATCGATGCTGGACATGGTGGTATAGATGGAGGCGGGATAGGAATTCGATCAAATACAACAGAAGCTGAAATTAATTTGTCGATTGCGCTCAAATTAAAAGTCTACTTAGAGGCACTAGGCAACATTAACCCTATACTAACACGCACTAACGCAGATGGATTATATGAAACAGATGCCACTAACAAAAAAACATCTGATCTGAAAGCGCGAAAAGCCATTATAACTACTGCATCGCCTGATGCAGTCATCAGCATACATTGTAACCAATTTCCTAATCGCACCAGGCGTGGCGCACTGACGTTTTATAATAGCAATTCTGATATGGGAATCAACTTAGCTCAATCTGTTCAGACATTTTTAAACAAATTAAATCAAATTCATTTAGAAACAACATATCTGGCGGCAGGTGGCGATTATTATATATTGAACTGCACAAATTATCCATCTGTGCTGGTTGAATGCGGTTTCTTATCTAACGTGCAAGATGACAAACTGTTAAATGATGCTAGTTATCAAACTGAGCTTGCTAAAGCAATAACATTAGGTGTAACATCTTTTTTTAATAGTACATAAATTTGATTCCCTTTTTTATCGTTTTGCTATATAATATCAATTAGACGGTAACATGCAACTAAACTAGAAAATCGAGCTTGCGGTGAGAATATCAAAGTGTCTGCTTGCTTAATAGGTGATTTGTTAGTAGTGGTAGCACTTTTATTAGCGCATGATTTAGCGGTGTATTCTTGTAATTTACAATAGAATACTTTAGCGGCACAATATTTGTCTGCTAACTCTAGTCCCTTAAATTGACACGAGCTAATAAATTGCTTGGCTGACAATAAATATTAGTGCTGGATTTTCTGCATAACTATTGCCGCTACTCTAAATGTTAATTTGCAATTGTAAAAGCGACACTAGCAAAATATAGAATTCGTCTAATAATTGACAGGCACTAGTGTTAAGATATTAGTTTAGACTGCGCTACTGCTTGCATACTAGACTGGTGTTAAAATGTTTAATGCGCCGTCCGCCACAAAGATTAGACCATTGACAAATCACGCAGAGTAAAGCAAATTTAAAGCGTCTCGCGTTGTCTAAATTGCTTTATTCAATACGCGGCAATCGATGTTTATGTCACGCAAGAAGCATCACACTAACTACTAAGTTTAATGTAAAAACTGGTATCATGTTAATAGCGCGACTATGACAGATTGCAAGTGCCTTAAATGGCAAAGGTTCAATATTGCGAACATACAGGTAGCGTGTCTAAAATAAGCAATAAATTAAATAGTGAAGGTATCGAAATGGAAAATACTATAACACCCAACTTTGATAGAGCAGTTTGCGCTCTGCGGCATATATTGCGGATAAACAGCGTAGAAACAGATGCTGAGCCAGGACAACCTTTCGGCGAGGGTTGTGCTAAGGCGCTACAATTTGCACTTGAATTATTACAAATGTTTGGGTTCAAAACTAAGAATATCGATAACTATTGTGGTTACGGAGAAATAGGCGAAGGCGAACTTTTTGCTGTATTAGGACACTTAGACGTAGTGCCTGCTGGAGATGGTTGGACATATCCACCATTTGAAGCTGAACTTGTCGATGGCAAAATTTATGCCAGAGGTGCTATCGATGACAAAGGACCTGTAATTGCA
>JAITLB010000097.1 GCA_031278175.1 Christensenellaceae bacterium | reverse complement strand
TTAATGCTACACCAAAAGACAAGTACAAATTTATTGGTTGGTTTATAAATGACGCAATTGTAAGTGAGAACAGCAAATACAGGTTCAAAATGCCCGAGCACGATTTAGTGTTAACCGCTAAATTCGCCCTCAATGAAATTCTAGTAACACTAGTCACTAATGACACTAGTCAGGGTAGTGTCGCACTGTCGGCCACAGAACTTACTCAAGGGGCTACAGTAATCGCGACTGCTACACCTACCACGTTCTATTCTTTTGTAGGTTGGTTCGATGGATCGGATCTAGTAAGCGATGAGATAGTATATACATTTTTAGTCCCCGCTACACCAGTAACGCTAGTTGCTAAATTCATACGCGATAGATACACATTATCGATCAAAATGATTGTGCCAGAAAGCACCGAGCAAACATATGACTATGGCATATTTAGAAGTGGATCACTAGTTAGAGTAGAACCTAAGGATAATTATTATTATGGTGTTAGCGAATGGAGAACGGCTGAAGACACACTGTTAGGTAGTAGTCCAGTTCTAGAATATACTATGCCTAACGAGAACACTACAATTGTTAGTAAATATACAGGGGTAGAAACAATACTAAACGTTGTACCATCAGATGTAAGCCACGGAGCGGCTCAAAATAATACTACTACGTTTTTGTCAGGTGAATTGGTGAACGTGCAAGCAGAGGCATACACTGGATATGGGTTTACTGGATGGTATGTATTAGGCGAAAAGGTTAGTGGCAGTGATAGTTTTAATTATAAAGTGCCTAAAAATGAGAGTACAATTATCGCCCAATTTGATAAAATGTATAATTTTGTGGCAACTATTAAATCGGATGCTGGTGAGATAACTGGTACAGAAAATGGTGCTTACTTGCCTGACACAATAATCAATGTATCTGTAAGCACAACCACGGGGTATGATTTTTTAAGTTGGTATGTTAGTGATACGCTAGTGGGAAGTAGTATTGATTATTCATTTGCGATGCCAGCAAAAGATATAACTGTTGAAGCAAAAGTTGCAACAAGATACAACTACGTTGCAAAGAGTTTCAACTCTGGAATGGGTACAATAACTAGTGCAGACTATGGGACGTTTAGTGTAGTAAGTCCAGCTAGCGTAAGTGTCGGTGCTAAGGAAGGGTATGTGTTTGACGGTTGGTATAATGACAAGCAATTATTAAGTACTGATGTTAGTTATACTCTCAAGGATCAGGAGGGATCGCAAAATATTACAGCTAGATTTATATTGAGTGGTATGACATGTATAGTGTCAGATGATAAGTATGTAATCGAAACATATACAGGCAGCTTGGCAAATATTATAATACCTGATATGTATAATGGTCATGTTATTTATGGTTTTTCTGGCACTACATTTAGCCAAATGCAATTTGAGCAAATTGTCTTTTTATCAGCGGAAATATTTACATATACTAGCGGTGAACCATTTTACAAATGCACAATAAATAGCATAATAATACCTGATGGTGTTACTGAAACACCTGTCAATTTTCTATCGAATTCAAAAATCGCATCAATTGAATTGCCTGCAAGTTTAGAAGTGATCGGGATGAATACATTTTACATGTGCGAAATTGAAAGCATTGATCTGCCAATCACCTTGAAAGAAATAAGAAAAGCGTCTTTTATGAAGTCACATATAAAGCGCATCGAGATTCCATCATTGGTACTAATTATAGGAGAGAGTGCTTTTGAAAGTTGTGCTTATTTGAAATCAATAGAATTAAAAAGCGGACTTAGAGAAATTCATGCTAGAGCGTTTAGTATTTGTCCATTATTAACCGATGGCATAAATGTGCCCGAGTCGGTTACAGTTTTGGGTGATAATGTTTTTCAAACTCTCAGATGGGCAGAATACGTAGAATTGCATGCAAACATAGGCGATATGGTGCCAATTGCTACATTTGCTCAATGCGTTGAGCTTAAAACCGTAGTTTTATCTGCCAATTTCATCACATTTGGTAATGTAGCATTTAGTGATGTTCAAAATGAATTGAAAGTGTTTTCATGTAAAACTGACTATTATGATGTTGCAGCATTGAGTATTGTTTTTGCAAGTTTCTTTCCTAAAATTCAAGCAGTGTTTTATACTTATTCTGAAGAGAGAAAAGCAGGCGCGTATTGGTGTCGAGTTAATGGCGTACCCACTCCATGGTCTGAGATTGAGTAGCGCAATTAAAGCGTATACTGTGTAAATGTTCTTCACACAATTAAAATCCAAAGGTTGTGGTAAATGCAATTCGCGTGGATGATGCAGGTGTGATATAGAATGGTGTGTAGATGCTCTCGTAATTATATTTAATTTGCTAACCTAGCTAGCGTAAATATTTTTGCAATTAATGTCTTGGATGTGCTTAACTGTTTTGCTCTTTTGAGGATAGTGTCTTTTGAGGATAGATAATGCTAGAGAACCGCAGGGTGTCTGTGATTGCGATGGAAACGGAAATATTTATACCGAATTTTTGCTAGTTTGCTTCAAAGCGAGGTTAGCTTTGATATGTAACAACTGTTTTTATTTGTTTAAAGCAAAAATAGAATTGAGCAATAGTACATGTATGTTATTTGGTAATATAGATGTGAATGAAACGAACAAGACGACATAGTGTATATATACATGGTTCCTTTTTGAAATTCACTGACTTGTTAACTCCATTTTTGAGTGCCGAAATGAATTTTACTACGACTATTAATTAAAAAATTGATACTTGAATATTTGGCAAATTTGATATATAATGTATAGGTAAATTAGCACAGTTGATTCATGAAAGTTTCATGATAAAACATTCAGGTTAATCGGCTTAGTTTGATGTGTTATACATGGCATTGTGCGCAAGCCGTAAAGATGTATATTTATTAATTGCTCTGCAATGCGTTTTATTTTGAGATGTTATATCTGAAATTTATGATATCTTGAAATTTAGTATATCATCATGTTTTGGTGGTCAGGAGGAGTTTAATAGTGAAGAAGTGGTTTAGAAAAAACATACATATTATACTAGGCATTATATTTGTATTTGCTTGTATTTTAAATGTATTAGTCAGCACAAACTCTATTGTTACTGTTGCTGAAGAAAATGTTGATTCTACTGTATATTTTACAGGAAGAGCTAATGGAGTATCACGTTCCGAATTGCATTCTGCGACGAAATATGCACAATATATTGATCAACATCCAGTTGTTACAGTTCTTACACATGGATTAAATTCTAATGCGGCAACCTGTAGCAATAACTTAACTGAGTTTGCGTATGATGAAAATTCCTTAATTGAGCAAATCCGTGCTACTAACCCTAATAATATAGAGGTTTATTGGGCAGGGGTTAGTAGCATGTACTATGAAAATGATACGCAATTAAAGAAATATAATTTCAAATTTAGGAAACAAAATATAGATTCCTATAACGGTACCCATGATAAA
>JAITLB010000049.1 GCA_031278175.1 Christensenellaceae bacterium | reverse complement strand
AACTCTTTTAGCAATTCTGATTGCTCATGTTGACCCATATTGCTGAGTTCTTGAATTTGCTCATAAATAATTCGGAGTGTCTCATCATCGACAAACTGGATGCCATCTTGTATTTTAATCTTAGTGTCTATTAAATTCAAAATATGCGCAGCATTAATCACTTGTGTCTTTATTAATTTTGTTTTGCCTGCTAGAGGTCTAATTATTATGGGATCATCTATATTGTCGCCAACGGGTGGGAATAGATTTTTATATGCTCCAATATATTGCATCCATGTATGCTCTGTTAATCCAAATGCTGAATCATCCCATTTGAATTGGTAGTATTGCTCTACGAGATTGACTTTATCATGTGTGGCAAGAAATGCCAATTTAAATGCTGTTTTAGCATTAGTATTATTTCTTAAGTCTGCCCATTGTGTTGGATCGGGTAAAGTTGGAATTAAAATGTCCACTTTGCTTTTTAATTTTCGAACCGCTGTTTCATACAAGTCAACAATGGCAAGACTACTCGTCCCACCGCTACCATAAAGTTTAAGGGCTGTCTTGACTGTTTCTTCGGTAATTCTCGGATATTGAAAGTTAATTACTGTTCCAAACTCCTTAGTAGAGCCAAATACACGATTTGTTCGCGAATACGCTTGAATTAAACTTTGCAATTCGAGATGTCGGTCAACGTATAGAGTATTTAGTCTCTTTGAATCATATCCAGTCAGCAATTGGTCAGCTACAATAACTATATCAATGTTTTTGGGATTTATACCACTTCCGCCACGCGTTGTTCTTTCAATTACGTCTTCAAAATAAGCATCTTCTCCAGATTTTTTATCTCCTACAATAAACTTAATGCCAGTGAATGCCTCATAATCTTCGAATATTTCTGCTATAACATCAATTGAAACATTCTCTGTGTCCCTCTCGCCTGCAAAGGTAAAAGTAATTGCAATATTGGGTTTTTTGCCCGTGTTTGCAAACTTTGTCGCAATTTGTTTTTTGAATTCGTGGTAGTAGGAAATAGCGCGACTCCTGTAAGCCACGGTGAGTATCGAGTTAAATTGACCACACTGAGATTGGCTTTCCCAACGGTCAAGTATTTCGGTAACAACACGCGGTATGTGCAGTTCATCTTGATAAACGAGCAATTCTTCTTTTACGGCATTTACTTCAACTTCTATTTCACTAAATGCTTGAACTTGTCTTATGATTTCGTATTTTGGTTTTTCTGGATCCCTTTTAATAAATATGTCGATTAATTGATCGCGCAAATCATCGTAGCTTTTAAACTCGCCAGTGTTCAAGTAGTCGACATTAAAGCCTAAGACATTGCCATCAGCTATTGCTTCATCAATCGTATATTGGTGTAATAATGGGCCAAAAAGCTTTTCTGTTGTATTAATTACCTCGCTTTTTTCATTTATTCGTCCTTTAATTTTATTTTCATCAAACAGAGGTGTTCCAGTAAATCCGTAAAAAAGTCCGTTTTTTCTGAAGTAGTTCTTGATGTTTACCATCATCTCACCCATTGTTGTTCTATGTGCTTCATCAATTATGAATACAATTTTTTTGTCTGTTAGCTTAGTGTTGTGTTCTTCTACTAAACTGGTGACCAAAGAATTCAACTTGAATGTTGTAGTCACTATAATCCCAGACTTTGCTGACCTTAATAATGTTCTGAGCTTATGAGTGGATTTTGTTTCATCCACATCAACTGGTTCATATGTTGCGTATGCTTTGAAAATTTTAGCAGTGCGACTATCTAATTCTCGTCTATCAACTAAGAATATAACTTTATCAAAGCCAGCTCGTGTGGACAAAAAAAGTGCTGTTTTGAAACTTGTAATAGTCTTACCCGAACCTGTGGTGTGCCATACGAATCCACCATGTGGAATGCGATCTTTGTTGTCAAATCCAAAAGCTGCCCCCTCGATGGATTGAAGAGCATATACTTGATAAGGACGCATTAGCATATGTTGTCGATTCGCTTCATTATCTGGATCTTCATTGATTACCAAATAGTCTCCAACCATTTGATGCGCCATTGGAATCATTAAGAATTTCTCAATTACCTTTTGCCAATTGTTCATTCTCTTATTACGCTTATCGGACCAATGAAATTGAAAAACGGGGTTGAAATCTGCAAGCGACTTTGGTGTAGCAAAGTAACGAGTTTCAATCTCTGTGGTAAGTATCATCATCTGCGAAAATGCCATAAAATTATTGCTGAATTCGCCTTTGGAATAGTACCGCTTGAATTGTTCAAATGCTTCATCAAGTGACTTATCTGTGCGCTTTTGTTCGATGTTGATTAACGGTAAACCATTAATCAACAAGACGATGTCAAAGCGACTACCTGTGTCTGTAACAACTTCACGTGCAATCTTATACGAGGAATCGCCACCACTAACTTGCGCCTTTTTAAAGATAGTTAGTGTAATTTGTTGCCTTTTAATTTTTGGATTTGCATCACGATAAATTCCGTCTATTTTGCCCTTTGATTCTTCCATAGCCAAAATTTTAGCCGCCTCGTAGCTGTTGCTTATTTGGTTAACTTTACTTAATACTTGTTTAAACTCGCCATCAGTCAACTCGACACATTCAAGTTGGTCAGCATTGATTCGGTTTAGTTCGCTACGCCAATGGTTAATTAAATCATTAACAGTAACAATACGCTTGCTACCATTTAAAAAATCTGGCGCATCCCACTTGTACCTTTTAAGTTCTTCTACAAAATTATCTTGAAATACTCTTTCAGATGCATTTTTTGGTGTTTTGCTCATGTATACTTCTCCATAGTCAG
>JAITLB010000230.1 GCA_031278175.1 Christensenellaceae bacterium | reverse complement strand
TAGTTTTACCATCGGCATCCCTATAACGCTCTACAATCGACAGGTAGGTTTTGTAACCATCTTTCCGTGATTGCTTGTCATACTTAATAAACATAAATATATTATATTGTACATGCTCGTATAACGCAAGCAAAAAACACTAGAAATTTAAAAATACGATGGGGTTTTCTCGTTTTTCTCGTAAAACATCGTGCTTTTCTACATCCCCCGAAAAAAAACCATTCACTTTCGCTTGCTATTCACATAACATCTGCGTAAGTCGGGTTATACCATAAACCCATCTTTACAAAACAGAACCATCTGAAATATTGTGTTTTAGGCACAAATCTCTTAACGATGATCCGCCTTGCATATACTCTTTAACTACAGTTAGTTTAAACTCTTTTGAATAAGCGGAGTTAGTCGACTTATTCCGAAAGCACTTAAGTCCGTACAAGTCGTAGCACTGTTGCCATTTGTAAATTGTGGAAGTGGTGACTCCAAACGTTGCCCCCTCACTAGCGGTCTTAAGCCCACTAGTGAGGTCGGTAAGTGCACCTTTTATAGCATCTACACCATGTTTTCTCTTTCTCATATGAGATACCTACAAAGTTTTGCTACTTTTTTTTTGCGTGTCCTCTTTAATGGTAGCAGAGCATTATGGATCCGCAAAATGATATTGACAAACAATTAAGCAATAATATATACTTAAGTCAACTGATCAAGCATATTAAGTAAAAGCAAATATCTGCTCTGCAATGATAACCCAAAATATAGGCGGACTCTGCAACTACTTTACTAATTTTATGTTCAAAAATAGTCGACTGCGCCTTATACTTGTTGGATTGCGATAACAGTTGTATAAGTCTTATAAGCAAATTTGATTGGACATTTGTAAAGCCGAGATACCCGATTAAAGTGGACACCGAATTATAAGATGGCGCGATTTGGTAGCAAACGGCAATCAGCCCCACGCAACTGCCTTTGATACTCCGCTGTTAGAATATAAAGCTGTGTATAGTTATGTCAAGAAAAACGGTTTAATCCTATGAGGTCTATAAAGAATGGGTGAGACAACGAAGAAACATCGGATTGTTTGATAAAATAGTTAAGCTTGACTCAAGCAAGGCGGTTGTTTCGGGGCATAATCACTAAAATGATTTTATACCTTATCAAGGTGTAGGACTAATGCACTGCATGACAAGCGGGTTTACCCCAGACAACGCAGTGTGGCACACGGATGAACTGTTTGCTAGGTAGATAAAAGCGGCGGATCAACTTTTAGTATCGCATATATAATTAGTTGTTTATTAAGAGAGAAATAAAAATGTTGACATTGTACTGTCTTACAATTGCATTGTTTGCATTCGGGTGTCGCTTAAAAAAAGCGAACTTCGATTGCAATGGGATCGTTTTGACAAAAACGGACACGTTGTCGCTTAAAGGTTTTTGCGCCATTATGGTAATTTTGCACCATATGGTATTATATTCTGGGTTAGACGGATGGTTCGGAAAAATAAACAGTTATGTCGGTAGTGCGGCAGTCGGTGTGTTCTTTATGCTGTCGCTTTACGGTCTGACGAAAGGGTATCAAACCAACGGCACCCGCTACGCTAAGACGATGTTTTTTCGCAAAATCCCCGAGCTGTATTTTTTGCAGGTAATAACGAATGCAATCTATTACGGTGCGGTGTATCAAAGTGCGGGGTGGACAACAGGCGAGGTTTTATTTAGAATTTTCAACCTTGATATGTTTGCTTCAAGCGGTAGAATGAACAGTTTTTCTTGGTTTATCTCGTCCATTCTTTGCATTTATATCGGTGTGGGGCTGGTGTTGCTATTTTCAAAGTGGCTACAAAAAAAGCGTTTTTTGTTTCCGCTGTTTGTAACCATTGCAATATGTATATTTGTCGCTATAATAGCGTTAACACCTGTCACAAATCATTTTATACTCGCAATATATTGCGCAATTCTAGGTACGTGGTATGCGACATACGAAAAAGAATTGTCGATTTTTCTTAAGAAACATCAGCGCTACGCAATTTTATGCACAGTTACGCTCGCAGTGATATTTTGTGCACGCGTATTCGGGTTTAGCTTGCTTATAATAGGCGCAGAGGACACATCGGCATTGTTTGTAAGTATATTGTTTTTACTACTCGCGCAAAGAGTAGATTTTGGCGCAAACAAACTGTTTTGTTTCTTAGGTGGTATATCTCTTGAAATATATCTACTCCAACAACTCGTCCATCATTTTGTAACCGCTGGTATAAAAGACGCCCAACTTGTAGTCGGATTTACCGCTATCGCCGCAAACATCTGCGTTGCGTACTTGTTTAATATTATTAGCGCCACCGTTAAAAAAGGTAGAAACGGCATTTTACTCGCGATAAAGCGGCATACAAGCACACATTAACTCAGCAAATTTAACTTTTACAGGTCACTCTAACAAAGAATAATAGTAGCATTACAAATGAATTTTAGGAGTTAATTCGCCATTAGTGATCGACATTGAAAACTACAGAAAAAGCTGTGCAACCAAAACAGTTTGAAGTCTTTGCTGTGGCTGTCAATTTAACCGAAGTGAAAAAGCCCATCTTTGCGATATTGCTGCGCGAGTTAAGCGCAACGCATCAGTGGACATTAAGAAAGATGTTATTATGTGCGAAAGAGGCAATGAAGATATTCGCCTTTCGCTAAGAAAAACGCGAAAATGGGTGATTCCGCCCAACGCATGGCATGCCTTTGTAGAGCACAATCAAACAAAGGTGATAAAAAGTGATAAATTACCTTTGCAATAGATTCGCTAAAACAAAAAGAGCCGCCCTCGCGGAAAGATCCCCGAGCGTGCCGCCCATGTTACTGGCAAAATGATAACAAATTGCCCGACATGAACTGATTATCAAATGATTATTCTCAAAATGGTTTGTACTATTGTATTTGCAAGCAACAAGTTAAACAGTATTGCTAAAATTGCTTGTAATAGATATATAAACGCTACTATGGCACTTTTTACAGAGCAATGAGCAACATTAGCGTGATTGCACGCTTTGCCGCTCACGCGCTTTATTTGCGCTTTAAAATGGAATATCAGATTTTTAGTTTATGTTTCAAGCATAAATTTTCTAAATCTCTATATTACCAGGAAAACGTTTAATTTTATAACTATACTCTGCGACAATAGGATCTATATATTCAGAAATGAATTCCAAAGTCTGCTCGGGAGCTCTACCGATGAAATTTTTCGCATCTAACAATTGAGAGTAATCCTTAACTGCTGAAAAAGCTCTATCTTTCTTTAATCTCTTAATAAGATCTTTTTCGCCACCTTCTCGGAATTGCTTTTCTGCAGCCATTGAGTGTTCGCGGATTTTTTCATGTAGTTTTTGCCTATCTCCGCCTGCTTTTACACATTCCATCAATATAGCTTCTGTGGCCATAAATGGTAACTCCGAAGCCAGCCTGCTCTCGATTACCTTTTCATACACTACTAGACCATCTGTTACATTTAATGCTAACTCTAAAATCGCATCAGCGGCTAAAAATGCTTGTGACATTACAATTCTTCTATTTGCAGAATCATCTAATGTCCGCTCAAAACCCTGTGTAGCAGCCGTGTTAGCCGCATTAACTGGCAATGATATCAGGTATCGCGAAAGTGAGGATATCCGCTCTGAGCGCATCGGGTTGCGTTTGTATGCCATCGCCGATGACCCAACTTGACCCTTTTCAAATGGCTCTTCTATTTCTTTCATGCTCTGTAGCAATCTTAAATCTATTGAAAACTTGTACGCGCTTTGTGCTATTCCCGATAATGCAGATAGAATCGTGTAATCAGTTTTTCTTGAATATGTCTGCCCAGTCACAGGGAATACGTTCTTAAACCCGAAACAGTTTTTGACATATTCTTCTAGTGCTAGAATCTTTTCACTATTACCATTAAATAGCGTCACAAAACCCGCTTGGGTGCCTGTAGCGCCTTTTACACCACGTAGCATTAGATTGTCGCCGACAAAGCGTAAAATGTTATAATCACTAAGAAAATCCTGAATCCACAATGCCGCGCGTTTGCCTACAGTCACGGGTTGCGCTGGCTGGTAGTGAGTAAATCCTAAAGTAGGTGTTGCACAATAGCATTTTGCAAAATTACTGAGATGCGACATAACTGCGACAACCTTAGCAGTAATAAGTTCTAATGCCTCTTTATATATAATAATATCGGCATTATCTGTAACATAGCAACTAGTAGCACCCAAGTGAATAATCGGCGCTGCACTAGGACACTGAACACCATAAGCATAAATATGTGCCATAACGTCATGTCTTACAACTTTCTCGCGCGCACGTGCTACGTCAAAATTTATATCATCCCAATGTGACCTTAACTCTTCAATCTGCCCTTCAGTTATATCAATACCGCATTCACGCTCACCAGCTGCTAGTGCCGTCCATAAACGCCTAAAATAGCCTATTCTTTTCCGCTCGGAAAATAAAGCAGACATCTCTTGTGATGCATACCGCGATGTTAGTGGGTTTTCGTATGTGCTGTAATTGTCCATGATCACCTCATTGCCTGTAATTATAAACTAGTAATCGACAAAAATCAATCTAAAACGCAAATTAATGCATTTTCTACCAGTTTTTTTGCGTAAACTTTAAAAACCACAATGACAAATTGCAGACATCATTGTGGTTTCCATTTTTTAGTGTAGAATTTTTATTTGACGGACGCTTGTTTATTTGTTGTCGTCATCAAACTTATTAATATCAATATGTTTGAACAAGTCACCAAATGTAGCACTCCTTCCTGGTGCGCTATGGTGTTCTCTATGTTCATCCGATCGTTGTTGATCATTGCGCTTATTGCGCTTGTCACCCCTATCAGAGCGATTATTATCACTGCGATCGAATTTGTTGTTAAATCTCTTTAGCCCTGACGTGGCACTACGTTCTTTAGAATCATCATCTGCAACGAATTCTTCAGGTGGTTCATTAGCTTCCATTGCAGCCTTAATACTTAATGTTATTCTATCGCCAGCTAGCATTAAAATTTTAACTTCTACTTCTTCGCCTGGTTTAATAAAATCTGCAGGATTGCTGACCCAACTTCTTCCTAACTCGCTAATGTGAACTAAACCGTCTATGCCGTCTGCTATATTAACGAATGCACCGAAATCTTTTACTCGGACTACTTTACCTTTAACAATATCGCCGACCTTGAACTTCTCTTGAGCAATTTCACTAGGTTTCTTCTGTAATTGCTTATACCCTAGCGAGACTCTTTCGGTTTCACGATCGGTTTTAAGAACTAAGAAAGAATAAGTTTTGCCTATTTCTAAGACTTCCGAAGGATGTCGCACCTTATTCCAAGCTACATCGCTTACATGAACTAAGCAGTCATGACCCATTATTGCTACAAACGCACCGAAATCGGTAAATCTCTTAACACGTCCTTCAATAATGTTGTTTACTTGCATAACTTCCCAGAAAGCGTCTTCACGTGCTTGTTTTTCTTCCTCTATTATCACTCTTTGACTTGCTACTATACGTTTAGCAGATCCTCTTTTACGGAGTTTTACTGGTGGTGTCTCACCCTCTGCTGTATTTTCTACATCCTCGGGATTAACTTCTGGTTCTTCTCTTTCAGGAAGAATTCGTAGTCTCAATTTCTTGTCAACATAGTCTTCAAGGTTATTTACATATCCAGTGCGTATTTGGCTTGCAGGCACAAATATAGTATATGAACCTAATCTGCCTCTCAAACCGCCTTTTGTAACCTCGTGACATGCAAAATAGAACTCTTCACCAGCTAAGATTCTTTTAACAGCTTCATCTTCAATCTTAAGCGAGTCTGAAATCTTTTTGGAAAGGGTTGTACCTTTGATCTTTGTATCTGTCTTTGGAATTACTGTTGCGTCTATTTCCATACCGACAGAGTAATCATCAGGATTATAACTTCCGTCTAATTCCATTTCAGTTTTGTCGATGAAACCTATATCGCTCTTTCCATAATCGGAACCTAGCGAAACTGTAACACCAGTTTGATCACAACTTACTACATAAGCCTTAACTCTCATGCCTTCGCGAAGTTGCTTTGTTGGACGATATCTTTCATCCATGTACTGCTCAAACTCATTTTTTAATCGAGGTTTACCAACTTTTGTCGCCGTGCTTTTCGGGGCTTCCTTTTGTGGATCAGTATCATCTTTAACTGGTTTTTCACTACTGTCTACCGCTGCACTTTCAGCTTTTTCGGAAGTTGGTATAACTTCTTGTGTATCGCTAGCAGATACAACTTTTGTCTCTTCGCTAGTGACGGTAGCATCTGACACACTAGAATCTGACTGTGTGTCTTGAATAACATCAGCTTTCTGCTCTGCTCTCTCTTCTGGGACCGTGTCGCTTACGGTTTGCGATTCCGTCGTGGCAACATTAGCTTCGACGGTTACGAACTCGTTTTCTTTAACGTTGTTCGTGTTGTTCTCTTGATTCATTACGTTGATGACCTCCATTATCAACTCCTCTGGAGTTGATGCGCTTGCGCAAATGCCAAGCGTACTAATACGGCACCTAGTCGAAATAGTTTTTGCGTCATGCGCATTCGAAACTAGGTATGTTCGACTGCAAATTTGCGTCGAGATATCGTATAAAGCTTTTGTGTTACTACTGTGTTTGTCTCCAATAATAAACATCACATCCGCTGTTGACGCTATCTTGCGAGCAGAATTTTGCCTGTCTCTAGTAGTATAACAAATTGTTTTGTTAATTTCAACTAATTTAAAATTATTTAACGTAATTTCTTCTATTTTCTTTGTGATTGCGTCATATTTTTCACAATCAAAAGTAGTTTGCGCTACTACTAGAAATTTATCATACCCTTCTGGGAAGAAAAACTCATTAACATCCTCAATTACAGCAGAAGCGCTACAACACCCTCTTATGCCAATAACTTCAGGATGTCCTGCTTTCCCAAGTATAAATACAAAACTTTTTTCGCCCGAAAAACTGGAGACTTTTTTATGAATTGCGCCCACAGATGGACACGTTGCATCAATTACAATACACCCCTTTGCCCTGATTTCAGCTATTTCAGATGGCGGTGCGCCATGTGACCTTATAATGACTGGACTGCCGTTTTCTATTTCATCTATTGTGTTTACAGTTACTAACCCAGCTCTTTCTAGTTCGCTTATGACTCTAGTATTATGAATTATTTGACCGTAACAATAAACCTTATTATATTTAGAAAGTGCAGTGCGAGCGATATCAATCGCTCTTTTAACGCCAGCGCAAAAACCTATTTCATCTGCGATTAATAACTTCATCTATCCTCTTTGACATTGTCTTGAAAACATCTTCAAGCGTCATTTGTGTTGAATCAACTATTATAGCATCTGAAACAATTTTTAAAGGTGCTAGAGCACGACTAGAGTCTTGAGCATCACGAGCTTCTATGTCTTTCAATACCGTTTCAAATGCTGTGTCTATACCTTTTTCTTTGAATTCAACAAATCGGCGTCTTGCGCGTTCCTTTATATCAGCTGTCAGGAAAAATTTAATTGTTGCGTTAGGTAAAACAAAACTACCTATATCACGACCATCTAGAACACAATCTCTTCTTGCGGCTATTTCGCGTTGTAAATCTACAAGTCGCAAGCGTACACTCGGTATTTTGGACACATCCGATGCAGCTAACCCCATCTCATAACCTCTCAAATGCTGTGTCACATCTTGATTACATACAAAAACATGCTGTTCCTCTCCTACATAAGAGACATCCATATCTAGTTTTGCCACTATGGTGTTAATTTTTTCATGATCATCAATTTTGATGTTCATTTGTATGACATGGTATGCTAGTGCACGATACATAGCACCCGTATCTAGATATGCAATGGCATATTTCTTTGCAATTAATTTGGCTATGGTGCTTTTACCCGCGCCTGCTGGTCCATCGATTGCAATATTTAACATCGTCTTATCCTATTTTGCTAATTTTAAGATTTAAACCGAAACGCAGTTTAACATTTTGCATCTGCAACAGTGTACATCTAATAACCTGTAAGTGGAAAATCTAAAAGATTCTATTAAGTGTCGCTAATTGCTTATGTTTTCTCGTTACTCAATTGATGCCCACCATCAATATTAATAACATGTATACTACTTTTACTGGTTGATTATAACATAATTGCACCCCTTTTGCAATTGCTTTATCGGGTGTGTAGTAGGGACTAACACACTTCTTTGAGAATTTACTAAGTGTGGGATCTTTTATAAATCATTATATAACTACGATAAAGACAACAAAATTTAGAGCGCTCCGCGAGACGCTTGCATGTTTTGTTCTCTAGCAATAGAATTTCCTACTCGCAGTTTTTGGTTGCAAAACTTCTTTTATACTTGCAAGTAGCGGATGAATCTTTGAAAATTTGGTAGTGCTAAATTTGTGTTATATTTGCGAATTTATTGTTGACATGAAAGTAGGCAAATAAGACCATTGTCAAATCTACCATTATTGTACATCTTGACACAACGCAATTGCGTCGTCTGAATCGTGCGAACCACTGTCGTTGCCTGCCGTTGTTGTTTTCAATTCCCCAAGTTTCGGCTTTAGTTTGCATGAGTTGTTCAGGACTGATTAGTTCGGCATAACTATCCCAAGTATCAGAATAATACATCTTGAC
>JAITLB010000219.1 GCA_031278175.1 Christensenellaceae bacterium | reverse complement strand
TTAATGTAAAGCCGAATAAGTTAGCATACATTGAAGGTGAAAATTTTTCAGCAGATGGGATAGTTCTAATTGCTAATTACGAGTATTTAAGTTATGAAATATTTGATTACAATATAGACAAAACTGCACCTCTAATGCCTATTGACTCTTTGGTCACTTTTAGTTATTCAGACAATGGTAAGGTTGCTAATAAAACTATTGATATTATAGTCAAACAAAGAACGCTACAACGTATAGAGTTAACAAGCTCACCATATACAACAGCATATATTGAAGGTCAAACGTTTAATCCTGCGGGAATGATTGTTGTTGCACATTATGAATTTAAGTCTTTAGTGGTAACTGATTATGTAGAATACACTACTTTGCCACTTGGAATGTCAGATAATGTTGTAATTGTCACTTACACCGAGAATGGTGTGTCTGTTTCTGCTAAAATTGATATTATGATGGCGGTTAACTTGCTTGATTATATTGATATAACGGCACTTCCCAATAAAATTGAATATAGTGCAGGTGAAAATCTAAGCGTAGTAGGGCTTGTTGTTACTGCATATTATACTAACGGAGAACACAAAATTGTTTTTGGGTGGACCACGGATAAAAACACATCATTGACTGTTGATGATAGTGTAGTAACTATTACATATATCGATATTAAAGGTACAACACAAGTTACGAGAGTAGAACATTATAATATCACAGTTACGGAAAGGATGTTAGAGGATATATCGATTAAGGCACAACCAAATAAACTGACATATGTAGATGGCGAATATTTCAATCCTGAAGGACTCGTTGTAGAGGCGAATTACAGTGGAGAGCTTACGCAAATAGTAACAAATTATTCAATAATCTCACTTGATTCTTGGCTTAGTCTAAATGACACTTTCATTGAAGTATCATATACCGAAAGCAATTTGACTGTTAGTAAAAAAATCCCAATATCGGTAACAACAAGAACGCTAACAGGGCTTGAAATTCTAGTTTATCCCAATAAGACTGAATATAAAACTACGGAAACATTTGAGCATTCTGGGTTAATTGTTCGCGCTATATATAACAATGGAGTGTACTTAAAAAATGTTACTGAGTATATAATAGACAAAAGTGGTGTTCCACTTACTGTTGATGATAAAATAATTTCAGTGTCTTATACTGAAAATGATGTTACTATAAAAGCAAATATAGAGATAACGGTCACTCCTCGCAACCTGGTTGGTGTTACTATTACAAGTCCTGCTCTTAAAATTGACTATATTGAGGGTGAGTATCTTGATATATTAGGACTTATTATCGAAGCTCATTATTCTGATGCTCCGAGTGCCGTTATTCGAACATGGTGTCACGATAAGGAGAATGCTCTTGGCGTGATTGACACTCAAGTAACGATTTCATATTCGGAAGGCGGGGTTACAAAGAGTACTTCATTTGAGATCAGCGTAGTTAAACCTATAATTATAGATGAAGATGTCAAAACAGTAATTGCTGCTATTAACTTGTTACCTGATATAATTAATTTATCACTAGATGATAGTGATGATGTTCAGTATGCTAAGGGAATATATGATGCATTGGATTCGGAACAAAGGATTCAAATCTACAATGTAGATAAACTAAACGCTGTCATTGAAAAGTTGAACCAACTTATTGAAAGCGAACCACCTTTTATCGAGATGGAATATAATATTAACTATGTCTTATTATGTGATATTGTTATTAACGACATAGATTTTTCGGGAAATCCTTCAAAGTATAAAAATAGTGAAGGTGATATCCAATTAGCTGATCCAGTTTCCATGTTAGCAGTAGAATATGGTTATTGTTTTGTTGGTTGGCTTGACGGCGATACGCTCGAGTATGCAAATATCATTTCATCGCTTATAGGCGATAAGATATATTATGCTGTTTTCGAACTTACCGACACAGTAAATATTGTATTTAAATCTTATTGGGATAAGACAACGCAATTATATTTACTTGAGAGCGTGACACGAAAAAACCAACAAGATAATTATGAATACGCATTAGATGATGCGTTGAGCGAATATATCCTAGTCTCTACAGGAAAACTTGCGCTGAACTATTATGTATTAAATATAGATGGTACAATTGTTGTAGTAAGCGATGGAATCATATCAACTGATTATAATACAGCAATTACTGTTTATGTTGTTACAGCTGAGATACGAACATTAACTGTCCAACCTGAGACGGATGCTATAATTAGTTGGACATTTGAGTATATTGACGACAATGAAGATTCTGTAACTATATATTCTACATATGTAAGTGCATTTACATTGACAGTTCCTATAGGTGGAGAACTAAATATAAACGTTATAAATCCGCTTATTAAAGATATTTTAATTGATAGCAAAACTGTAGGGTTACTCTATCCCGATCGCGAACACTCATTTATTATTGAAACAGGTGAATCTAATATTTCCGTTGAATTTGAATATTATGATGCCTCCCTTGTCCTTATAACATTCACAGGAATCAATACTAGAATATATGCATATGAGGCGCAAAAATGGAATGGTGAGTTGTCTAGTGCTGACCTAAGCAATGTTGCAACCATATTTGATGAAGATAATGATTACTATTT
>JAITLB010000214.1 GCA_031278175.1 Christensenellaceae bacterium | reverse complement strand
ATCAAGCATGTTACAGCCACGGTCACAGATCCAGAAAGCGATGATTTTGTATATACGGGTAGTAACATTGTCCCCCAATTTAGTGCAGCAAGTGGTACTTCAATAGTGCCATTCACGGTAAAATATAAGCAATTGGTAAATAATCAGTATATAACTGTGTATGAGACAATCAATGCTGGTTATTATATCGCAACAGTTGAACCGACAAATACTAATTACTCATTAGGGACAGCTGGCGATAATGGAATATCGCATGAATATTATTACGCAATTTCACCTAAGCAACTTCTAATAGTAGCCGATACCCCCTCACTAAGTTATGCCTATGACGGTAATGCAAAGAATATAAGCTATTTCATGACGGATGTTCTAGCAGACCTTGCAAACGCAAAGAGATATTATGTTGCAAATGTAGTTAGTTATACCGATTTGAGTGACAATCCGATCTCAAAATGTGTCGAGATCGGCACATACAAAGCAAATATTAACGTGACAAACGCAAATTATTTTGGGTCTGCGCAATTCAACATGGTTATAAATCCACGTGTCTTAACTAGTGCGCAATTTGATATACCAGAACTTGTCTACAATGCAAAAGCTAAAGAATTGGCGATTGATCCAATTACATTGCCAGACAATTATGATTTTGAAATTGAGTACAAATATTATCTGAAAGGTAAAGAGATAGACCCTCCAGCAAGCGCAGGCACGTATACAGTGACCGCTATAATTATAAATCCATATTATGCTACTTGCACAGTAGAGCGAGAGTTTACAATAGAAAAGAGCGAATTTAAACCTACGGTAACTTCAGATGGTGAGTATATAATTGTCGATTATATTGAAGGCGCATTGTATAGTATAAATGGTTCTGAATTCCAGACGAGCAACCGTTTCAAAGCAGCCGACAATATAGTTAATATAAAAGTACAACTTCCAGAGTCACTGGCAAGCAACTACACTTCAAGCGAGGCGCTTATTCAATACAAACCAGTAAAATCGTTCTCATATATTACACTGTTAGTGGTCGCTGGCATTGCTGCGCTATTTGTGGTGGCACTACTTGCTATAGTGCTAAGAGCGAGCAGGAAGAGAAAATATGGAACGTGATAAAGCACAAAAATCAATAGAGATGCTTTTTAATGGGAACAAACATGTTATTTTAAAATTGCAAATTAAAAAAATCTAAAGTAATAGAACCTCTTGAAAGGAAAATACTCTTGTTACAACACGACAAGAGTGTTTTCTTGTAAAGACAAAAACGAAATTGAAAATTGTAGACCCTTGCTTGAGAGTTTCTTGTGGTCAACTCAAGCAAGGGGGTGCAAAACTGCTTGTAAGAGGTCAATTTGCTGCAAAAACTATACAAAAGCAATATAGCACATGGTCCTGCGAGTTTGAAGATTACCTTAGCAAGGTAATCTTTCGTATACAAAACTTGCGTTGCTATGATATAATTTAAATAAAAACAATGGGAGGTTTGCTCTTGAAACCAGTTTACACGCTTACACCAGATGAGACTTTTGAAGAGTTTAAAACGCGACGCGAAGGCTTAAGTGATCAAGAGGCGACACAAAGACTAGCTCAATATGGAAAAAACAAATTGACCGAGGAAAAGAAGAAGTCTTTGATTGCTAAATTTTTCGATCAATTCAAGGACATGATGGTAATAGTATTGCTAGTAGCTTCAGTCGTATCTGCTATGCTTGCTATCATGGAGGGCAAATACGAAGATCTGATTGAGAGTGGATTAATCTTATTAATAGTTGTCATTAACGCTATAGTAGGAGTTGTACAAGAAAGCAAAGCCGAAGCTTCAATGGAAGCACTTAAAAATCTAAACAAGCCATTTGCAAAGGTGTTGCGCGGTGGTGTTGTGTCTAAGATAAAAAGCGAGGATATTGTACCAGGAGATGTAGTAATACTCGAAGCTGGTGACGTAGTGCCTGCCGATATACGATTATTTGAGAGTGCTAGCCTCAAGGTTGAAGAAGCAGCATTGACAGGCGAATCGGTGCCAGCAGAGAAATCTGTTGAATCAATAACTAACGAGGCCGCGCCATTAGGCGATAGATCAAACATGTGTCACGGCACAGGGATCATCCAGTTTGGGCGTGGACAAGGTGTCGTTGTGGCAACTGGGATGTCTACAGAAGTGGGCAAAATCGCGGGGATGCTCAACGAAAGCGAAAATGAGCAGACACCACTGCAAGCCCAACTATCCAAGACGGCAAAAACGCTCAGCATATTGGTGCTAGCAATAGCAACTGTAATTTTTGCAGCAACGATTATTAGAGGTTTGATTGAGGACACTCTAGGAAGTGCCATGATCACCGCCGCGTTTATGACGGCGGTGGCGATTGCAGTAGCGGCAATACCCGAAGGTCTGCCTGCGGTAGTCACGATAGTTCTTGCTATCGGTGTGCGACGGATGAGCGAGAAGAAAGCAATTGTTAGGAATTTGCCTGCCGTTGAGACACTGGGGTGTTGTGAGATAATATGTTCGGATAAAACGGGCACTCTCACTCTAAACAAGATGACAGTAAAAAAATTATTTGTATTAAACGATGGTATACAAAAGACGGGCGAGGAGAAAAAGGGAGATGACTTCTACACGCTCTTGCGTTGTATGTCGGTGTGCAATGATACAAGGCGCGAGGGCGATAAATTGCTAGGCGATCCTACCGAAACAGCACTAGTAGCTTATGCCGATGAATTAAGTTATGACAGCGCACCTTATACCAGACTAGACGAAATACCATTTGATAGTGTGCGCAAGTTGATGTCTACAATTAATTTAGTAGACGGTAGAACTGTTGCACACATTAAAGGCGCACCCGATATATTGCTAGACAAATGTGCATATGTTTTAGTAAATGGCGAGATTAGAGAGATAACAAACATAGACAGAGAACAAATACTCAACGCAAATGCGAGCATGGCGAGCGGTGCGTTGAGAATTTTAGGTGCTGCAATAAAGATGGATCATCTTCAAAAATCTGAAATCGAAAGTGATATGATCTTTGTCGGATTAGTAGGGATGATAGATCCTCCTAGAGCGGAAGTCAAAGACGCTGTTGTAAAATGTAGACGAGCGGGCATGAAACCTATCATGATAACAGGCGACCACGCTGCTACAGCTGAGGCCATTGCTAGAGAGATAGGAATCCTCACTGAAGATGGCATTATAATGACAGGCGCTGAGTTAGATAAACTAAGTGACGAAGAAATGACAGCAAACCTAGCTAGATTTTGTGTGTTTGCACGTGTTAGTCCTGAAAACAAAGTTAGGATAGTAAAAGCGTATCAAGCAGATGGTAAAAAGGTTGCGATGACTGGTGACGGTGTAAACGATGCACCGAGTATAAAGTCAGCCGATATCGGCATCGGTATGGGAATTACTGGTACGGACGTAAGCAAGGGCGCAAGCGATGTAGTATTAGCTGACGATAATTTTGCGACAATAATAACAGCAGTAGAAGAGGGCCGCAAAGTATACAGTAATATTAAAAAAGCTGTACAGTATCTACTGTCTGCTAATATTGCAGAGGTGCTATGTCTGTTTATAGCAACGCTATTCTTAAATGTTAACTTTCTAACGCCTGTTATGATCCTTTGGGTCAATTTGGTTACGGATAGTTTGCCAGCACTAGCATTAGGCATGGAGAAAGTTGACCGTGACGTGATGAACCAACCACCACGAAAAACGGGTGTCGGGTTGCTCTCGGGGAAGACGGGACGTGATATTATAATTCAAGGGATGCTACAAACTGTGCTTATAATGACAAGTTTCTGCATAGGTAAATATGTATTGTTCCCAGGCACCGACACAGCAATGACGATGGCATTTATCACACTTTGTGTCGTGCAATTGTTCCATTCATATAATATGCGATTCCCTGATCGATCATTATTTTCTGAAAACCCGTTTGGGAATAAAGCACTTAATGTGTCTTTCATAATTTGCGCGACACTGTTGTTTTTAGTGCTTTTGCTTCCAGGTGTAGGTGCCGTGTTGTTTGACGCAGCAAGCCCCAATGAGCTTGGATGGCAAGGCTGGCTAACAGCGATAGTGTTATCTATAGGCATAGTGCCACTCACCGAACTACAAAAACTCATCAGCAAACTCGTCAAAACAAGGGTATCCCCATCTAAATCCGAATTACATTAGGACTTTGATTTTACTATATTTGACATAAGTGCGTTTATGAAATATAATTATTGTATGGTAGATAAGAATAATGCCCTAGAGTATGACTCTAACCCACTAAATAGAGTATCGTCATTTTTTAGAAATGGAGATCTTGAGATAAAACCGAGGACATGCGTGCGCAAAACTCGACACGGAATGGTTTTATCACAGGTTGGTTGCAATGACATGCATTCCTCCAATAATGGATGCATACTAGGTAGGATAGCAATATGAAATATAATATTTTATTACCTAATGCTATTTGGCAAAATTATGATCCACAGTCTATGCCATTAAACGAAGAATGCATAGACGAGTGCGACTGTGACGGGTTAAAGATTTTAACATATAGGTTTGATGCCACTTCATCAGAAGGCGGCATTGTAAGCGTTATAGTAAAGTTTTATAGCACCTGTGATAAAAGCCCCGACTCAGCTATTTTAGTGACACCTGAATACCATAGAATGCCATCACAGGCTTTTATACAAAGCTTAGCTAAAAGCGGCTTTACTGTAGTGGTGCCAGACATGGCAGGCAATGACAATCCACCTACACAATTCCCTAGCGAGTATGAATATGGGTGTTACGCTAAATCTGGCGATCATATAAGAACGGTTATGCCTACGGCTAAGGAAACTTGCCAATATTTATACACTATAATCATAAAACGCACTTTAGTTTTAATAAAGCAACTATTAGATGGCATTAAAGTAGGGCTTATTGGATTAGGTGATGCTGTAGAAGTAGCGATGCAAGCTGTCGGGTCGGGTGCACCGTTTGACGCGCTAGCATGTGTCAATGGTAGCGGATACAGAGAATACATCAAACTAAACAAGTATGGTGCTAGCAAGGAACTTGATATGACAGACGAAACCGTTTGTTGGTTGTCAGGTGTCGCGTCAGCAGCATACGCAAAGCTCGTCACATGCCCAGCTTTTATCGGTATAGGCACGAACGGGTTGAGATGTGATATAGACAGAGTCAACAATTTAGTCGCACTTCTGCCTAGCGTGTCTAGCATATCATTTAGCCCCAAAGCTGGCGATTATGTTTTACCACAGACGTTTTCAACGATGACTAAGTGGTTCAAGCGGACGCTAGATGGGCAAGACTGTCCGCTCTCTCCGTTGATAACAGTAAATATAAATGATGACGGTAAAATATACGCGACTGTAGAGTGCGACAAAAATTTTGATATTATTGAAGTTGACATTTATTACAGCTTTGGCGAGTACAATCATGTAATACGGGATTGGACCAAGGTGTCGGGTATAACGGTCTCAGAGCATGAATATATCGCAACATTAGATGTTCTAGATCCCATCGCACCTCTTTTTGCTTTTGCTGTTGTTGAATACGAAGATGGTATTACGCTATCTTCACTCGAAAAATATGTAGAATTAGCAGGTCAACCTGTCAAAATTGACACCGCACAAAAGAATACCAGGATTGTCTATGCAGCTGGCACAAGCGCCGATGCGTTTGTTGAGAACTGCGAGGATGAAATGTTGCCACGCGCCGAACCCGTTATCATTATAACGGCAGCAGGCGCTAAAGGTGTTGGATGTATGCCTTCGGGGCTAAAGAACTATAGACTAGCAGCTTGTTCGACAACGGACTCGGATAGTTTGTTGCAAATCGAGTTTTATACAGCGGTGTCATGTAATGCTACTATTACGCTTTTATGCAAGGATGAAGATTCGATAAAGCGTTATGCCACTGATGTGCGGTTGCAAGACACTAAAGGATTTTTTACAGGGATGCGGTTTAGAACGACTGACTTTAAAGATAAAAGATATATGCCACTTACTACATGGCAGAACGTCCGAGCACTGGAAATTTCTGGTTGCGATGCGGCAATAGGTAATATTTTGTTTATCTAAGGCAGGTAAATTTGTCTAAGTTGTCGCGCCCAACACACAAAAACCTAAGCACAAGAGCAGTAGCAATATCGATTATTGGTGTCTTGTCGGTTATGCTTGTTATATACACAGTCGTAAATGCTATGTTTGTGACTATTCCAATAAATGGGTCATCGATGCTAAACACCATACAAGATGGCGATCGTGTTTTACTGTATAAACTGGGCGAATACAGAAGAGGTGACGTAATAGTTTTTATCTCTCCTGAGTCTCAAGCATCTACAAATAGTCAAAAGATGTACCTGATAAAGAGAATAATTGCTCTGCCTGGAGACACAATCGACATCGTATATGACCAAGAACTGGATGTATATGTGACTTATGTAAATGAGATACAATTAGACGAGCCATACTTGATGACCACAAAAGATTGGGGTAGTGAATTGCCACGCACCGTAGTCGGATCGGATATGTTTTTCTATATGGGAGATAACAGACCAGAATCAAGAGACAGTCGCGATGGACAGTTGGGGTCACTAGACAAAAGCGTTATTCTCGGTCGAGCGGTGTTAAGATATAACATAGGTTATAGCGAGACGACTGGAACGTTTGATTTTGATGTTGGAATAATTAATCGCGTCAAATAGTTTCACCATCAAAGGTAAGCGAATATTAACATACTAAAATAGACATAAATTAAGATCTAGTATAATAATACTACGGCATGCTCTGTCGGAAGTTATGCCCAGTGATACGGTATAAATCCTGTCGAAATTCATAGTCGATAGGCACCGTAGAGGACGTGGGAAGAAATCGATTTAGATACCACTCTAGTCATATTTAAAGAGCTTAGAATTTAAGTGAGCGATAAAATGGCAGTAAATACTAGCGATGTTAGCAAAGAGACACCAAAAAGATTATACGGAAAGCGAGCAATAATATTTAATGTTCTATTCGTCTTTTTTTGCATGATGATATCCTATACACTTACTAATACGTTTTTTCAGACTGTGCCGATAGAAGGCACATCGATGTTAGACACCTTCTACGATGAAGATATTGTAATAATATACAAACTGGGCAATTATAAGCGCGGCGATTTGATTATATTTATTTCGCCAGACACATATGGAAATCCAGTGAACGAACTTGAATATTATGTTAAAAGAATAATAGGATTACCAGGCGACACGGTAGACGTCCAATACAACTCCGACCTGGGAGAATGGCAAACGCGCGTCAACGGGGAACTAATTGATGAACCATATGTCTTACCGGAAAATGAGGGTGGAGTGTCATGCAAAACGACAGTGCCCGAGGGTAGGTTTTTCTTCATGGGCGACAACCGCAAGGTCTCTAAAGACAGCAGACGTGGCGAATTGGGGACACTTAGCCGTGAGGCCATAAAGGGGCGCGTCATCGTTAGGTACTATATCGGGGATGATCGTTCTGGAAAATTCGAGTTTGATATTGACTTTATAAAAAGAGGCGAGTAGTCGAAACAACAACAAAAGGGCATCTACAGGGCACTAACTTGACGCGTTAATGGATTTAATAATGCCATAGTTAGCGTGGACTCTAAAATTCACCCTACCTTGAGAAAAACGGGTGGCGCATGACAGTGCCGCAAATTTAAGGCGCGGTGAACCCAGGGAAGTGTTTAGACAAAAAACACTATAGCGCTAAATTGTAGTATCGCGCCTGTTGTAATCTCTAAATGGCGATTGAAACTTTTTAAAGAGAGTCATAAAATGCCTAGAGTCTGAATAGCAAAGCCGGGTTGCGATCTCAGGCAGAGTCAGATTTTTCCTACGAGCTAAATAATCGGCTCTACAAAGCTTAACAAAAACCACAAATGTATTATAATGCATGCCAGATGTCTGTCTAAATCGGCATGACATATAGCTGTGATTATAATAGAATTTAGCCGCTACAATTGTAAGTGATAGTTCGTTTTCGGGGTTGTTTAATATATAATTTGTAATCTCAGGCACAAAGTTTACTTGCAGTTTAGAGATAGAATCTAGTAGTTTAGTATAAAAAGGTATTAGATCGGATGCCACTTTAACGTATGCCGTATATTCACTGACTTCTTCTTTATCTAGATATAGCGACAACCACTCGTGAGTAGCAAAAAGAGTGTTTATGATGTTCAAATGCATTTTAGTAATTGCAAAGCGTTCTTTTATAGCATCCGTGTAATCGATGTCCATTTGAGTTAGCATCTCGCAAATGAGTGCAAGAGCATCGTCTTTGTTTTTCTCTGTCAGCAAACGTAGCACTGTAGTTTCTTTATCATATGGATAATTATAATCTGGATTCCAAACAAAGCCACAGCGCAAATAACGCTCTACTCTACATAACACAGCGGTGAGCGTGCCAGAATTTACAGGCATTGCAACATAATCAAAAACTCCACGGTCGAGGACATCGCAAATATATGCTGCCGATTTATCTGCACCTACGACAATAATAGGTGGTGCGTCTTTTTGGGATAGGATATCTTCTGCCTTATCGAACGCGTCCGAAGTACAGATAACAAAATCGCATCCATCAATTACCTTGCGCGTTAGTTTAACAACGCGAATTATTTTAGGTCGCTCACTTTGCAAATAAAAGTAATTTTCTATTAAAGGTTTTAAGATGTCGTTTTGTTCGGCAATAACAATTTTTCTCGTTAAAATCACATCCTTTTTCGTGTCGTCTAAATGGTAAGCTGCTTTGCTTTTAGCAAATCATTCATATCGTAAATTCCAGGTTCTTTGCCTGTAATAAATTTTGCTGCATCGAGAGCACCGCTTGCAAAAACGGCTTTGCTCTCTGCTTCATGTGTAAGTGTTATAACTTCATTGCTTTGCATAAACATGACGCTATGCTTGCCAACGACCGAGCCACCACGGACAGCGTGTATGCCTATTTCTCGGCCGCTACGTTTACCTACTAACCCTGAGCGCCCAGTGACACGCTCAAGTTTACCTCGCGCCTTTTCAGCAGCGGACGCTAACATTAGCGCGGTGCCCGAGGGCGCATCAACTTTTTGGTTGTGGTGCATCTCAACAATTTCTATGTCGGCGGTGTCTAACAACCCAGCCGCCAGTTCTACTAGTTTGCTTAATGTGTTAATTCCAATAGACATATTTCCTGTTTTAAATGTTGGAATTTTTTCTGCTGCTTTTTCAATTGCTTGAAGTTCGTGCTCATTATGCCCTGTCGTTGCCAGCACACAAGCGATACCATGGTGGATGGCAAATGGCAAAATGTCAAATATGGCATCATGAACCGAGAAATCAATAATGCAATCGATATGTTCGCTACTATCGTGTATGCTTTTGTATACAGGCAAATCAAATTCGGATGGATCCGCAAACAGATCGACACCACACACGACACGCACGTCTTCACAAGTAGGTGCCATATTAAGTAGGGTTCTCCCCATTTTACCGCCTATTCCGTATATCGCTATATCCATTGTAATAAAGTTTTCCTTTGTTGTTTAAATTTCTAAGCCGAAATCGCGCATAGCCTTCTTAAGTCCATCGATTTTGGAATGTGGTGTGAGAGGTAGACGCATATAATCATCGCATAGTCCTAACAACTTAGCTGCACATTTAACAGGTATCGGATTGACTTCAGAAAAAAGAGCAGCGACTAGTGGGTTAACCTTAAATTGCATTGCTCTACATTTCAAGTAATTGCCATCAAGAAACGCTTGTACTAAATCTGACATAAATTTAGGTATAATATTAGCAGCAACACTGATAACACCGATCGCGCCTAGTGTCATTAATGGATAAACTAATGCGTCATCGCCGCTATAGAGATCCATTTTGTTCTCGATGAGTGGTGCTAGCGACATAAACTGGTCAAGATTCCCTGACGCTTCTTTAATTGCTACAATGCCTTTGTGACAAGACAGCGCCTCAGCAGTCGAGGGTGCTATATTAACACCTGTCCTGCCAGGCACGTTATACAATATCAACGGTATGCTTGTAGCATCGGCTACAGCGGTATAATGCGCAATTAGTCCAGCCTGCGTACATTTGTTGTAATATGGAGTGACAACCAAAGTAGCATCCGCGCCTATATCTTCAGCTTCGACAGCATACTCAACCGCTGTGTGTGTGTTGTTGCTACCAGCGCCCATAATTATAGGCACTCTAGCGTTAGTCGTTTTGATAACAAAACGCGCTACCGAAGTGCGCTCAGCGTGCGTCATCGTTGTCGGTTCGC
>JAITLB010000164.1 GCA_031278175.1 Christensenellaceae bacterium | reverse complement strand
TACCTAATTCATTTACTTTGTCTACGAATTTTCGAATATAATTAATGTTCATAAAATGCGTAGCTGTTATATTAACCGACACCCTAAAATCGTGATCAATAGCACTATTCATAATTACAGCGTGTTTAAGCACATTATCAACGACATAATCATTAAGCTGATCATAAAAGTTATCTTCTTTAGCTAGCGCTATTATCAGAGGTGGAGATAAGAATTTATCGTCTTCATAATTCCAACGCAACAATGCCTCGCATGACACAGCGCGTCCTGTACTGTCAATTTGCGGTTGGTAATATATGTCCACTTTGTCGTTTGCTATAGCATATCTGAATTCAGATATTAACTTTCTCGCAATTGCTGAAACGTCATCCGTCCCAGTTAACAACTTTATATCTTCTCTTGCTTCATTAGCTTCACTGACCCTTTTTTGCAATATGTTAACGGCTCTTGCATTGCGAGCTTTTATAAAGGCATCATTTAATTTTACAAATGGTGTGTAAATGATGACATCAATTACTATTAAACCTAATTGGAGGAATAATCCAGCAACTGAATTCGTAATCAAATATCCACTAAAAAGTACTGGTGTGGTCCATGGCATCGTAGCACCAGTTGCAAGCGTCACCAAGCCAGAATTCGATACGATGTATACAACCGTAAAATTAATAAGTGGTGCAAGTATAAAAGGGATGAAAAATACTGGGTTTAGCATTACTGGAAGTCCATATATCAATGTTTCATTGATATTGAATACCATAGGTAGTGTAGAACCTTTTGCTATTGAACGCGATGTTTTATTCTTTGAAAAAATCAAAATAGCAAGTATTAAGCTAAATGTAGCACCACATCCGCCTATTATAATAAAATTGTCGAGTATTGTCTTTGTAATTATTTCGCCAGGCACGTCTGAAAATAACTCAACAATTACACTATCAAATGCATTGCCGCCGTGTAACCCGAAAAACCAAAAAATAGTTTGTAAAAATATTACAAAAAATGCCGCACCATAACTTCTTACACCTATTTGCCTAAGAATTCCTGCAAAGATATTGCTAATTAATTCTACAATACCAGAAACTCTAAAAACTGCTGAGATAAGTGTAGCAACAATAGCAAAAGTTGTTATGGTGATAACCATCGGTAATATGCATTTTATAGTACGATAGAATCCAACATCTAATCCTGTGTTAGGTTTGAAAAATTTACTATCAAATAATAAACACAACTTCAAAAACAATTTGGTAGCAAGTGCTGCACATATCATTGCAACAAGTACGCTTTGAACACCTAGATTAATACTAAAATTAAAATCGCCAAACGATATTGAAAAAGCATTCTCTTGTTTTTCAGTGCTTACTCCTAACAATGCAAAATATGAACCTACTGCCACAATAGCTGACATTATAGGTAGCGTGTTCGTTTTATCATCAAATCCAGAAGCTAGGGCATATCTGTATGCCACAGATATCAACAAGTAAATAGAAGCTAATCCAAATGTGCATTGATAAATGGAGTTAAGTATTATGTAGAGCCAACCATCCCAAAAGGTATATACGAAATCGTTTACAGCTTTCAATGGGAAATTAATTATGGCAATACTAAACGCACCAATTAGAAAAACGGGAATTAGCGAAATAAAACTTTTCCGCATGCAACTAAAAAACTTTCCGTCTCCTAATCTAATATATGCAGATAATAGTCGGTTTGTAACCTTTGCTGATAAGCTTTTCATGCTGACTCTTTTCTGTTACTGTTTTTATTAGGATTATAACAGCCAAAGCCAATAAAATCAAGTTAAACGCTACATCTTATTGCAATATAAATGAAATGTCCTAATTTTAAGTAGATAAAACACCCTTAATGCGTCTTATTCCACTTGAACTGGACTGTTCTTTTAAAATTGTGAACTTTCCTAATTCCTGGGTATTTGACGCATGTGGACCACCACATATCTCCTTTGAAAATCCTGGAATAGTGTAGACTTTAACAACTTCTTGATATTTGCTTTCAAAAACACCAGTAGCACCTGACATTTTAGCATTCTCTAGAGACATCTCTTGACATACTATATCAACACCAGCTGATATCGCATCATTAACATTTTTCTCTACACTTCGAATTTCATCAGCAGTCAGAGGTCTCGGGAAATTAAAATCGAATCTTAATCTCTCAGCTGTTATATTACTCCCTTTCTGACTAATAGAATCATCGCCAAGGACCTTTTTAAGTGAAGCCAGTAATAGATGTGTTGCCGTATGCAGTCGCGCGGTCTCAAGACCAGTATCAGCTAGTCCACCTTTGAATTTCTGCTCAGCACCCATTTGCGATTTTTGCTGATGCTCTTTGAAAGCACTTTCATAACCATCCATATCGACACTGACACCGCTATCTTCAGCTAACTCGAGCGTCATTTCAATAGGGAAACCGAATGTGTCATATAATCTAAATGCGGCTTTACCGCTTATCCTTGAATTTTGAATATATTTAAGTAGTTTCTCGAATTCCTTAAGTCCCTGTTGCAGAGTCGTCTCAAATCTCTCAACTTCTTTTTTTAATTCAGCTAGAACTGTTTGCTCGTTAGCACGCAGTTCAGTGTAAACACCAGCGTAATGAGAAATAAATATCGTGGCTATTTCATATAACACTTTAGAGGGCATGTCTAATTGCCTAGCAAAGCGTAGCGCCCTACGAATTAGTCGCCTTAAAATGTATCCTTGATCTGTGTTAGATGGGGTAATTCCTTTCTCATCGCCTAACATAAAAACAGCTGTTCTAATATGATCGGCTATTACACGCATTCCACGCACAGCCTTAGCGTCATCAGGATTAGTGCAACATGACTTAAGCAGGTTCATTACTGGCTTAAATAAATCGATATCATAAACAGCAGCACAGTTATTAAGCATAGCGACAGTCCGCTCTAGCCCCATGCCTGTATCAACATTCTTTTGTGCTAATGGCTCAAATATGCCGTCGGCGCGCTTATTATATTCCATGAATACATTATTCCAGATTTCTACATACTTGCCACAGTCGCAAGCTGGTGAACAATCTTTTGAACATGCCTCAACATCTCTAATTATAAATATCTCAGTGTCAGGTCCACAAGGGCCTGTAGTTCCTGCGGGTCCACACCAGTTATTCTTTTTAGGCAAATAGAATATTCTGTCTTTAGGTATACCTAAACTGAACCAGACTTCAGCACTTACATCATCGCGCGCGGCATCCTCGTCACCCTCGAAAACAGAAACTGCTAGTTTGTTCGGATCAATGCCAAGCACCGCTGTCAAAAACTCATAACTCCATTGTATGCTTTCACACTTGAAATAGTCACCTAATGACCAGTTGCCTAGCATTTCAAACAGTGTACAGTGAGTTGCATCGCCTACGTTATCAATATCAACGGTCCGAACGCATTTTTGTACGTTAGCTAGTCTTTTGCCACCAGGGTGTTTTGCTCCCAACAAGTATGGAACAAGTGGATGCATGCCCGCAGTAGTAAATAACACTGTCGGATCATTATCGGGAATTAGCGATGCAGACGATATTATTGTGTGACCTCGCTGTCTAAAAAAATCTAGAAATTTGCTTCTTAGTTCATCTGATGTTATCATACATTCCATCCTAACATTGTTTTAATAAGGTCTTGACCAGTTGGGAGGTAAACACCTTTTTTCGCGTCAGCTTCTGTGTGCTTAAGTCCCGAATTTGCGGGACTAGCACTTTTGTAAATTGTATATGGTACAGGTTCGCTACTATGCGTGCGTGTTGCGATTGGCGTAGCATGATCCGATAGAATTGCAATGACGAAAGGTTCACTGCCTTTGCTTAAATACTTATAAATCTCTTTTGCCGCATAATTGACCATTTCAATCGCTAATATTTTAGCCTTAACTGCCCCTTGATGCCCGCATTCGTCAGGTGCCTCTATATGCAAATAAACATAATCAGAGTGATATTTGAGAGACTCTTTGACAACACGCACCTTCTCTACAATATCTGTTGCGAGCGTGCCTGTCGCGCCACGGACATCTGGCGCGCGCATAGATGCGCCGATTGCTATGCCTTTTAAAAGATCAACAGCAGAAATAACAGTGCCACGCAGTCCATAACATTCTTGAAAGCTATCAAGAGATGGTTTTAAACCAGCACCCCAGAGCCAGATGTTAGTGGGCGGTATTTCATCTCTATTAAAGCGAGCTTTGCTCAAAGGATGCTCACCTACTATTTGCCTAGACTCATTAATTAACCTTGTAAATTCATCCTTCATATACCCATCTGGCATATAATTTTCGATAGGTTGTCCAGTTATATCATGCGGTGGTGTAAAAATAGAATTGCATACATTGCGATCATTTTTGACTATGAGACAATGTCTGTACGAAACACCTGGATAGAAAACAAATTTATCACTGCCGAGCTTGTAGGAGACGGTTTTAATTATTTCTTGCGCTTCTGGAGTTCTAATTTCGCCACTGCTATAATCAATCATCTTCCCATCTAGGATTGTCACTAAATTACATCTTACCGCAACATCGTTTTCATCCATTTTAATACCCATACTGAGTGCCTCAAGTGGACTTCTGCCCGTATAGTATTTCTCTGGTGCGTATCCCATTACAGACAAATTGGCAACATCACTACCCGGCTTGTAGTTATCGGGTACTGTCTTTATCAAACCTGTCTGCCCTGCAGTTGCTAACTTGTTAATGTCAGGTATTTTTGCAACTTCTAACGGTGTTTTGTTGCCTAATTCAGCTAATGGCCAGTCGGCCATGCCATCACCTAAAATTACTACATATTTCATAACTTAATCCTATAATTATTGCTAAAACTAGTGCTTGCGTTTTAATCTAGTAGCAAAGCAAAGTTCGCAAAATCTATGTCATTATATAACGGTTTTTCCATTTTTGTCAAATGCAACAACACCCTAATACAAAACATACATTTCATTTATTTGTCTATACAACTATCCTTTAAGCACTTGCTTGTTTTTGATAACGTAGTTGATAGCTGAAAACACCGTCATTATAACGCTTAAAACTAAAACGGCTAGTGCTATATAGTATATTATCTCATTGTAGACAATATTGTTCTCTCTAACACTGATCATCAGCAGTGGTGTTGCTATATACTGTAGAACAGTTTTAATTTTACCGTATTTATCTGCAGCCAGTACTATAGATGACGCAGCGGCAATCTGTCGGAATGTACCAATTATTAATTCGCGACTGATTATAATGCACATCGCGATAGCACCGTATGGTGCTGGTATTACACCTTTGACAACAACGAGAATTAATGAACAGATGACAAGAATTTTATCAGCTATCGGATCTAAAAACTTGCCAACGTTAGTTACAAGCTTGAACCGTCTTGCTATATACCCGTCCAAAAAATCTGTAACCGCCGCAATCGTAAAAACAATCGCAGAAAGCAGATAGGAATAGTTAAATTCTATTAGGAATAGAACTATAGTCACTATTGTCAATCCGATACGGGCAAGCGTTATTTTGTTTGGTATGTTCATCGGCACCATCCTAATACTTAGTCGAATTTCAGTCGCACTGTGATTATATCATATTTTGCTGTTTTTTCAAAATTAACTATAATCAATTAACAACAACTTTACTTAACTTTACAAATGTTTGGCAAAACTTCGATGCTAAACCCAAACATTTTAAGGTTCTAGATAATATACTCGTGTCTTAGGTTATATTGAAACCCACTAACAAACATTGGTCCGTATCGATCTGTGCTTCGAATATATAGTAAAAAGCATATCACCCTGTAAATTTGAAGCAATATATGTTATAATATATCTGTTGTGTGTTATATAACACAACTGGTAGTCTGACGTTTTAAAAATCATGGACTAATCATAGATAGTTTGAATGCATCCAAGTTGAAAGTGGAAAAACAACTAACTAATCTTTTGACTGTTTGCCACATTTGATTTTGCATTCAATCTTAAGCTTGCACACTGGAGATTTAATTTATGGTAGAATATATTTGTACTGTTTGCGGATATACCTATAATGAGGAATTCGGAAATGAGGACTGCGGGATTGCTCCTGGAACAAAATGGGATGATATCCCAGACGATTTCACGTGCCCTATCTGTGGTATGGGAAAAGATGGGTTTACACTAGCCTAACCCACAGCGATATTAGAAAATTCATGCTATTCAAATCGCATATTTGTGTCATTTGCTGAATTTTAGTTGAGTGCATCAACTTCTTTTAGTTTCAGCAATTGTTACTTCATGCCTTGCTTTTGCATGCCTAAAATGCAGGCGAAAGTGTCATTTTGTTGACCCTATTTGCCAAATTAAAAAACTCTTAGTTTGAGTGGTAATTTTGTAAACTCAAACTAAGAGAAAATCAAGGAGGAAACCATAGATTACCAGTTAAACACAACAACTTATTTTATAAGTATTGTTTTAATTTCATATGGTGTAAATATTAATTGTTCAATATTAACTGAAGAAATGATATTCTCAAGCATGTCTGTCAAATAACATCTCCCGTATGCTTTTTGATATGTTAAACGCGCTCTAGTAACCTTGCCCGCATCTTCATATACTCTAACTATAATACCAGACTCATCCTCGGATGGTTTGATAGTTTCAATGACTATATTCTTTTCGCTAGTACTAAGTAGCGACTCAAAAGTAATACCATTCTCTAGTATTATCGGCTTATTGTTGAATTGATATGCATATTTTGCTGTATTAGCATCAAACACACTGTGTACGTGTGGATATATCGCATATCTAAATGTGTGAATGGCTTTATCAGCATCCAGTCCAGGATGCATCGTGCTACGCAATAGATTGAGAGACATTAGCCCATTTTTTATCCGCCAACCATATTTGCATTCAGAAAACACTGATAGTCCCTTGTCACCATCTCCAACATCCACCCACTTATGGGCACATATTTCGAATTGCGCTTTTTCGTGGGATGTCTCATTTCTTGTCGAACGCTTAATATTTCCCATTTGAATATCGCACGTGACACTGTCATCAAAAACAGCTGGTTTGAATTCAGCGCGCAACATCTTGTGCGTCTCTTGCCAATCAACAGTGGTTTCAAATTCAATATACGATTTGCCAGCAGTCATAATAACTTTCTGTATAATCGTAGACTGTTGATATTTATATGTCGTTTCTTTGATTGCCCTAGCATCACTACATTCGATTGTAGAAGATATAGGTTCAAATGTCGACAAAACACGCGATGGATAATTAATATCGATATCCCACGCATCGTAAAATTTTCCTTTATCGTTGTAAACAACCAACTTATTGAAAAACTCGCCAACGTATTCTTCTTTGTATTTTTTAACAAACAAACTGGATATTTCGCCCGATGGAGCAAATGTTACAACAAATTTATCGGTCTCTACAACATTTCCTTCTGCTCTAACTAGTTTCTCAGTCGGCACATATTCTTCTAACAAACCAGCTCCATATGGTGGCACATCGACAGAATACTCTATGCCTTTATAATTGACGATATCTTTTAATCTAAAGCTTGTTGGATTTATGCATGTAAGACTACCATCGGCTCTTGTCAATGCTTCTAAGGCCTTATCTGTGATCTCTTTCAATTTATCACAAATTGTCTCGTAGCGCGCTAAACTTTCGGTATATACGCGCCGTATAGAGGAACCTGGTATAATATCATGGAACTGATATAGAAGTATCTCTTTCCAGATAACTTCCATCTCCTTATATGGATAAGGAATATTCGTCAATGCATATAAAAATTCGATATTGTGAATTAGTTTCTCAATCTTATTATTAAAATATTTATTTCTGCCTTGAGATGTATAAGTGCCTTGATGCTTTTCAAGATACAACTCACCCTTATACACATCTAAAGAACTTCTCAATTTTTCTAATTCTTCGAAGAGTTTAGAGGCAGGTGCCATTATAACTTTTGGAACACCAGTAAAATATCCATCTCTGATTGCCGTTTCAATGTGTCGCTCACCAGGACCACCGCCACCGTCACCGATACCATATAACATGCTAAATACTTTAACTTTATCTTTCTCTGGATAGTTTTTTACGGCATAGCTTAGATCCATTGGTGTGGCATCGCTTACATAATTATCTTCAGGTGGCATATGCGCCAAGACCTGAGAGCCATCAATGCCCTCCCATAAGAACGTGCGCTTGGGGAACTTGTTGTATACATTCCAGCTCAACTTGATTGTAAGGAAGTATTCCATGCCGCATTTTTTGATGAATTGAGGAAGATTACCATTAAAACCAAATATATCAGGTAACCAGCATATTTTTGTCGTCTTATTGAATTTCTGAGACCAATACCTTTTGCCGTATAAACTTTGTCGTATAATTGATTCGCCTGAAGTGACATTCATGTCAGGCTCAACCCACATTAAACCCTGCAACTCTATTTTGTTGTTTTCAACAGCATTTTGAAGTTGCTTAAACAGCTCGGGATACTTTTCTTCTACCCATGCAAATTGCTGAGGTTGACTTGCTCCAAAAATGTAATCATCGTATCTTTCAATGTAGCGCAGTGCATTAGCAAACGTGCGTCCAGCCTTTCTTTTTGTTTCTCTAATTGGCCATAACCAAGCTAGATCGAGATGCGCGTGACCAGTTGCATATACAGTATACTCGCTAGGTACACCTTGCTCACTTTCAGTTTTAATTGCACGTCTTGCTGCCGCAACGCTCTCCACAGTAAAAGGTCGACAAAGGTATAGTGCCTTTTTAAACATTCTCTTAAGCGATGCGTGTTTGTCGGGAAATTTATCTTTGTCAATTGATGACAACTGCATGCTTAACACGCTAATGTCATAATAGAAAGCTTTGATATCGTCTCGCACTATAACAATATTAGCTCTTTTGAACGTGGCCTTTGGTGGTGGAAGATTAGATCGCAAAAATTTGTTATTTCCACCTTCTACCCAAAAATCAACTTTTTCTCCACCTTCTGCCGCTTTCTTGAATTCGACAATTTGTTTGCCGCGCTCGGGGTTGTGCAGGAATTCAAGTGCGTTGTAGTGTACTGCTAAACCTTGCACAGGTGTACCATTATTATCAACAACGCAACCTTCCGCACCAAGAGATATCATAAATGCGACATGCTTATTTCTAGCGGACGCAGGGATAGTGCCTGTAAAATGAAACCATGCGCTACCATACGCGACATCTGACCAACGTGTGCCAGGTCTTATATGTTTAAATTGAGCTTTGTCTCTATCTTCTAGTGCCCTCGGCTCATTATCGGCTACATATGTTGCATCTAGTTCGCCAACCTTTTGATATACTCTTTTTCTCACTGCTCTTAATAATCTCAATGTGTTAATTCTTGTGAGATATTTTACTGTCTTAATGTTCATGCTGATTCCTCGCTCGGAGCTGGTTTATATACATTCATATAATAGTTTTGCGGGTAATCATCGGGGGCAAATTTTGCAGCCTTTAAGAGAATAGTGCTTGGCACCGATTGTGAACTATATGTCCATACTTCTCCATTTGGTTGAACCTGAATAGTCGCTGCAAAACGGAACGCTGTATGCAAGCCCACCAAACCTACGGCTGGGTAGACTTCGGCATCAGGAGTAGACAAATCGCCTTGAGTAAACATTCTATTCAGTTCCAAAGTATATTTGATTTCATCACCAACAAATTCGATTTTCCCAAGATACAAATGATCTTCATATAGTGGTCGCGGATAGCCACCACCTTCGAGGTTTACAAAACGGAATAACCAAATTTCATTGTTATCATCTGTAACTAGTGCCGCAGATTGTGCATCATGTATCCTTTCATGACTATCTGCGGATACTTTATACTCTATCCACTCAAAACCTTCTTCGCGACTTTTGGGTATTTTGGAGACAAGCATCGATCCATCAGGATTGCCCCACGCTAACACTTCTTCACCATCTTTTACAACTGTCGTAATGCACATTGTATTGTTAACATTTGGCACAAGACTTACGTTGTACAATTCCATCCTATTCTCTGTTAAAAGTGGCGAAAGATCGTATACAATTAGCATTTGCGTTGAGCCCCATTTTGAATACGAATGACAATGTGCCACTAAAAAAAGATAATCGCCTATCACCTGCATACCGCTAATGTGACCGACATCATACTCTATTTCATTTGTGTTGTTGGGATGTTTAGGTGTTGTTGTATTATACACAAGCCCGTTTGTGTCATGAATAGCTAGTAAAAGACCAACACTAGCCTTACTTTCATACTTTTCGGTGTCGCCATTAATTCCAACTATCGCATAGTCTTTGTAGCGCGCTAAACCCTGTATATGTGTATTGTTAAGTGCACGGTCTTTAATCGTGAAAAAATCTTCGACTACAATGTCAGATGGCAGGGGCGCTGGTGTAGTAAGAAATCCAATTTGAGCATAGTTCTTAACAGTCGCTAACACGTTCTTCGCTTTAGCTGATATGAACGATGGAACGTAAGCCTCTTCCTGCGTTGTATTCTGCGTTGTATCTTCACAACCTAAAAGCATAGTCATTAAAACTACAGAAACAAATAGTAGCACAACTACAATCGCTAATGATTTTTTAAACATTAATCTCCTCCGATGTCACAACTGTGTACGACATCAATATTGCATTATAAACGATAACTTGCCCACACCTATCACTAACAAATTCTCGCAATTAGACAAATATATAATTGCCAAATCGCACGCACACTTAGCATACATCTCCACAAACAAAAAGCTTTGAATGCGGAGATGGTATGCTTAATCTTTTATTTCTCTACATCAAGGTAAGTACCTTGTGCGTAATAGGCAACTTTGAACATCAAACCACCTATTGTTCCTCCGAATTCAGGCGCACCATCAATAAAGAGATTTCCCTCACGAATATATTCGACCATATCAGCTTTTGACATTAATATATCAAGTGCTAAGGAAGGATTTTTGAATTTCATCGCAAGGAACGGTTTACATCTCTTATATTCGCCTCTGCCAGACATGCTCTTTCCAGCTTTAATTCTTAACCAAGATTGCAATTCGGGATAACCTTCAATGATGAGAGCGTATGCTCTGTCAGGACTACTATCAGTCACAACTTTTATATCAGGATGTCCCATTTTGTTTAATCTGCTCATACCGTTTGGTAAAAGATACAAATAGAGTTTACAAAGCATTATCTGGTCAGCAAGGTTAGTTGGTTTGTCTTTTGCTTGCATTAATTTCGACATGCGTAGCAACGCACCCAAAATACCAGTAAACAAACCGAAATGCTTGAACATACCAACGATTTTGGGCAGCGGCATGCCTTTCCCAGAAAAGAATATTGCGAAATTCCTCAGATTGGGGAATGCAAACTCAATATCAGGTTTCTCGTGTACTTCACCTGCATGTGTCGTCCACACACCATTTTCAACAGTAAAGTGTGTAGCCATCTTACCGCCTTTTGCATCTTCGCAAGCTGCGCTAATTTGAAATACAAAACTTTTGCCTTTGAATTTATTCCCATATTTGGGTTCACTTTCGCATATAACTTTTAATAGTGGAATGGCCGCATAGAAAAATATTCCCGCTGCGTATTTATCGCTTTGCGTAATTTTTATTTCGTTCGCCATACTACACCTCGTCGCCCCAATCCTCGTCTTTTTCAGCATCCATTTTCATGACATCTAGAACATTTTTAACAATGCCCTCAGCATCAATTTGATGATGAGCCATTAAATCCTCATGCAACCCAATTGGTGACCATTTATCAGGTATTCCCAACTTGCGCAATATACAAGATTTGCCACCCTCAACGATTACTTCGGCCACAGCACTTCCTAATCCGCCTATTACCGTATGATCTTCTACAGTTACTATCTTGCGTGTCTCCATGACCGCTTTTAATATAGCGTCTCTGTCTATAGGCTTTAGTGTGTGCATATTCAACACTCTCGCCTTAAGCTTATGATCATGCTCTAATATGCTTGCTGCTTGCAGTGATTGATATACGCAAGAACCACATGCTATTATTGTAACATCTGTGCCAGGTGCCATTTCAACTGCCTTTCCAACCTCAAACCCATAATCTGGCGCGTTGTAGACAACGTTGTCAAATCCTCTGTTTATGCGGATATAGAAAGGTCCTGGTATAGCTGCTGCTGCTTTAACCGCATTTGCTGTCTCTAAACCATCAGCAGGACAAATAACTGTCAGATTAACCATCGTGCGAACGACACCTAAATCCTCAATAGCGTGATGTGTCGATCCAGCTTGTCCGAATGAAGTACCACCATGTGTGGCTATTATTTTAACATTGGCATTTTGATAGCACACATCAGTGTGGATTTGATCAAGAGCGCGCAGACTAGCAAACACCGAGAAACAAGAAGCAAAAGGCTTTAGTCCTGATTTTGCCATTCCTGAAGCGATACCTATCATGTTCTGCTCAGCAATGCCGACATTAAAGAAACGCTCTGGAAATTTCTCAAAGAAATCGCGCATCTTTGTTGAGGTAGCTAAATCTGGGCTTAAGCACACTATTGTAGGATCTTGTGCGCCCAATTCTGCTATAGTTTTACCAAATATCTCTGCTGGAGCCAGCTTTGTGCTGTCAACAGCTGTAAAAGTAATTCCACCAGCCATACTTACTTGCCCTCCTTTTCGGCTCTTTCGATTCTAGTCTTTGCATATGCTGCTAAATCGTTCTTAGCTGTCGTATATTTAGCTTCATCCAAAGCTCCATAATGCCATTTGTAATTGCCTTGAGCAAATGAAACACCTTGACCTTTGACAGTATCAGCGATGATACAAAACGGCTTTGGTCCGCCTGCCAACGCTTTGTCAAATGCTTCTGCTAATTGTGGGAAATCATGACCATTAACTACAATAGTCTCAAATCCAAACGCTTTCCATTTGTCAGCAAATGGTTCTAATGCCATAATATCTTCAGTATTGCCGTCAATCATGTTATGGTTTCTATCTACAATTGTTATAAGGTTGTTGGTTCCCCGCTTTGTAAAATGTGAAGTAGCCATTGCAGCCTCCCACACAGATCCTTCATCGCATTCACCATCGCCTAGCACAACAAAAGTTTTGTAGCTTTTGCCTAGAAGCTTTCCTGCTAATGCCATTCCGATTGCAATTGGAGAACCGTGACCTAGAGAACCTGTAGATGAATCTAGACCCTTAACTTTATTGCTATCAAGATGGATTCCCAATTTACTACCCGTCAAATTGAATGTTTTGAGATCTTCCTTCTTGATAAGCCCCAACATTGAAAATAATGGTGCAAGCAAAATTCCAACGTGACCTTTAGAAACAACAATTCTATCTCTATCGGGATCATCGGGGTTTTGTGGATCGAATTTGGCGTATTTATAATAAAGAATGGTCAGTATGTCAGCACTACTCGAACTACCGCCCCAATGTCCACTTCCAGCCCAATTGACTGTATCTAGACACAGATCGCGTAACTCGGCAGCTTTCTTCTCAAGTCCAATCCATTCTTGCCTTGTCAATGCCATGTGTGATATTCCTCCTGTCTTTAGATTAAAAACTAAAATAATTTCGAAAAAATCGCTTTTATTAGTCGATTTTTTGTCTCTATAAATAATACCATAAAAACGCGCGTATTTCAATACCAAAGAAAAAATTTTTATATAAAATTGCGCTAATTTCTTCACTCACACCGCTTAATGTGTGCAAGTAGCAGAAATTCATGCAAAATTCAAAGACAAGGTCTATAAAAATTAGATGCTATTTATTAGCGAGAAATTTTTCTTACCACTTCAATAGCATGTTGAAGTGTCACCTTTAAAACTTCGAGTTCAGCTCTTGCACTAACAACTATTTAGTTTTTATATAGATAACTTAAAAACTCTATTGAATTTCCCGTAGAATTCTAGATCCACAAAATGAATGGCATATTACTTTTACAAAATGTTTAGACGGAAAACTTGCTAAGGGTGTTAGATAATTGGATATTTGACATCTAAATATTCAATTTCAAATTATACAACTTTAATTTGTTTGCAGAATTTAAATTAATATGCTAAAATATAGCATTAAATTGCTCATTATTAAATATCAAGGAGTTAATTCATGGCAAATATAGCCTCTCAAATCAAAAGAGCCGAACTGTCCGCAAAACAGAATGCTCTGAACAATAGCAAGCGCACTAGAGTAAAAAATGCTATTAAACACTTCGAAGCTGCTGTATCGGCAAGAAATGCAAGTCTTGCTGGCGAGTTATTGCCCGTTACTATATCCATCATCGACAAAGCCAAAGCAGATGGAATATTCAAAGCTAACACAGCAAGTCATAAAGTAGCACGTCTGTCAAAACTTTATTCAGATAATTTTAAAATATAGTCTTCTGCACATGGATTAATCGGGTCAGTGATCCGATTAGAAATCTGGGTGTGGCGCAGCTTGGTAGCGCGCATGAATGGGGTTCATGAGGCCGGAAGTTCAAATCTTCTCACCCAGACCACTAATAACCGAGTTACGCTCGGTTTTTTTCTTTTAACTGCCAATTTTTAACTGTTTAATTAACAAACTCACTCTAAATTTAAATATAATCTTTAACAGATAAGTTCACTTAAATTGCTAAACTTGCACAAATGACACTAGAATAGCGCCTTTAGGGTAGAGATATCTCTCGTCAGAGTTTTCCTGTTTTATGTAAACAAAAGTTGCTACAAAAGAATACCCTTCCTTAGTGTAATAGCCCAAAAACGTTGAAGTTTTGCCATCATCGGAATCCGTTATGAGTTCGGTAAGATTGATTGTATTGCCGTCTTCATCTCTAAATTGGAATAGTTGATTAAGCTTTGGTGCTAGTGATGCAAATTTTACATCAGTTGCATCCAATAGCAGTATGTGGAGAGCTAGAGTATCTTCGCCAACAGCAGGAGTATAGTTAACACCACCAACAGTATAACCATCGGCCAATACATTAACTAATCCTGGAGTCGCCCAATCAATACCACCTGGTAATTCAGTTCCATCGTAGGCGGTCGCAATATTATCACGGTAAAAATAGTTTTTCAAAACATAATCTGACACTTCCCGAAATCTGATCGTTATCGTTTTAGCTGGAATAATTATTCTGCCGCCTTGGACAGTCATATTTGAATAGTATGATACTACTAATTCGTATCCTTTTTTTCCGTCTTTTGAATAATCAGCTTTAAAAGTGCTGACATCGTTCGCTTCGTTGATTAGCAAGCCGATATCATCGGTCATATATCCATCTATTCTGTTTGCAAACGCAAGATATGCACCTTCTGATATTTGGTTAAACAGTTGTGGTGTGGCGGACTTCAAAAGGATAAGAATTTTGCTGTTGTTTTTTATAATATGTGAATTTATGTCAACTCCCGCAACTTCTACATCAGTCAATGTTACTTCGCTACTTTCTAAACCGACATTTCCATACTCAAGCGAATTTGGCAATGTGTCTCTATCAAATAGTTTATATGCTTCTATTCCGTCTTGTGGCTTTTCGCCAGTATGCTCAGTAACTCTAAAATACAAAGTCCCCGATGGTATTTTGACATTCTCTTTTTCGTAGGTCAATATATAATAATCTGCATCGATATCATAGACATTGTCGCTAGTTGAAAACGATGATGTATACGAATACCCAAATTCGAATTCAAATCGCGCTGGCGCACAATCACTGTCCTCAACGGCTGCAGCAATTGCCTCGATTAAGACGCTAAAGTCTGTCGGTTCTGCATCACTACAGTGGATATATATCATCCTCTCTTCCGTTTCAGACGCTTTATTTACAACTTTAGTTTCTTTAATAATAAGTGATTTCGGAAATTTAAACACGTTAATATCTAAACCAAAAGCTGCCCACTCGGTTTCGGTCGGCAGAGTTCTACGCGTGTCAATCTCCTGACATGCTGTAAGAACAAGTACAGTAACTAGGATCGCCATAACAATCGCAACCACATATTTAGTTCGTTTCATGCAAACCCTCCGAAAATTTAAATATTTTTCCGATAGCTTTTTACCATTATACTAGACGCAAATATATCGCGTCTAGTAAAATCCATATTTTTATCATTTACACCGCCAAATAGTACGGTGATATACCTTCTCTTCTTAAAACTAAAGACAAGAAAGGATTGAATCCAAAATTTATATTATCTAAGCTTGCTATTTAAGCCACTAAGCAAGCGTTAAAAAATAAATATTGGAAACGCCAAGTATTAGTCGTAATGGATACGCTTTTCTCTTGATCGTCAAAAGAAGCAAATGACAATTCTTCATACTTCCTAAGCGATGTTGAGGAGTCAACTTGAGTAACCGATGCACCATATGGCGGTATTAACGTCAAAGTACACGAGCCACCCATGTATTGTTCGCTCAGTTCTAACTCCCAAAATCCTCGCGAGTCTGTTTTCACTTCACGCTCGACTGTGGCTGATCCAGAACCTGCACCGTCAAGAACGAGTACAACTTTGATTGTTACATCTCTTACTCGGCTATCCTCAGAAAAATTCATATATTTAGTGCCATCTCTAGAAATAAATACGAATCCACACAAGTAAACACCTTTCTTGTTAGACACTTGAAAAGCTTCACTCTGGAATTGCGACATTGTATAAGGTGTTCCCACCCACTGTCCATCGGAATTCGTAGAATTTTTTGCTATGCACTCATACGATACACCACGCATCGCTGACATGTATGTAGTTGGTGTCCATGCTGATAGCGCATATCTGACATACGTGGTCGAATATGATTCTCTATAATCATCAAATTGAGGCGAGGATTTATCATAACCACGCGCAAAATCGTATGTCGTAGAACCTGTGATCGTTGTGTTGTCCGTACCCATTGCACTATACAAATACCAGTCAAGAGCAGACCGCTCAAGCGCTTTGTACTCGTCAGTATAATATGTAGTTGAGTAAGTCTCTCTTAGATACAAACTTGCACTCGACTTCAAAATTATGCTGTATTTTTCACTGTCACCAGTTACACCTATTGTCTTTGTAGTCTCGGGTGTCGCTTCTACTAGTTCATAATCAATTTCAATATCCACAAGTCCTGTATACGGTTCTTTGTATCTATAGAAGAATTCTGGATCATCTTCGACAATTTCAAACGTTACACCTCGATCTGATAGATCCTTGATTATCTGTGAGTTGTACGATAGCACAGAGTCAATTAGAGTATCACTCTTATAATCAACATTTAAATTGATTTTAGCATTATCTAAATAAGGTCTAATCAGTGTTATTCTGCTCGGTGTTGCAGTCCTACTGATATGTCCATCCCTAGCTAAATTGTATAAGTATTCTCCAGCCGCAACTGCTATATTTGCACCGCCCAAATGCCCAATCAACCTAAGCTCCATAACTTTATTTGGTGGTGATGTGCCTTCTACAGCGTTATTTGCAAATTTAAGCCATGCCATAACAAAAGCTTCTGTTAGTGTGTATTCAGGTAGATTTTCTTCAACAAGTGTTCCATCTACATTGACATACCTCATTGCCTGCTTAGAATATGCTTTATTAGTAAGAGATGCTTGATCGTCATCTGCGAAATTCTCATAATGGAAAATTCCGACATTGAACCCTAAAAGCCTCCAATAATATGCTAGGCTCAAATTCATATTCTTGCTATACGATGACAAAGAGTTGAGACCACTGCTGATTGTCGCATCATAGTTATATATGTCGCTTGGTAATGTATAACTCTCCTTTTTATCGTATGAAGTAATCCCATTGAAGAGCACAACGGATGGTTTCAATTTGTTATATGTTGTTTCTGCGCCCGCCTCATTTACCCACTCTATCTGTAGCGCGTAATCAGGCAAATCATCGGGAATATCATATTCTACTATTTCGAAATCTTCTGTGTTTATCACGGGTTCATCGGTACAACCTAAAAGAGACCAAAGACTAACTACCGTAACACAAACCAAGCACAAAAGAATAAATATGTATCTTAAACTTGCTATAAATACTTTATTTCGATTGATAATACCACTTTTAATCATCAATTAACCTATATTTCTATTATTTTTTAGCTGTCCATTTAATGGACTATTTCTAAACTGACGCTATAGATTTCGCCAGCTATCTAAGCATCCATCAGATCTAAGAGTTAAGACTCATGTAATTTGCTTACCCTTTTCTACAAGGAATCTATATTACTTTGTCTAAATTCAATCGATCAGCTGAATTTTTCACTATCATCAACTCGCACCCACCTAGAGTGATAATTAACCTCTTTTAATCTAGATCCTGTCGCAATAGGTTTTAATGCCTATTTTGCTAAGACTTTGATGTCAACTGTTTGGGATAATTGCTCATGTGTGCGCGTTTTCAATTAACCCTACATTAATTATTTTTAATGCCTTTCGATGTTCTAATTCAAACATCTTTGAAACACCACTAGCATCGATAGCACTTGCGAACATTTGATCATATTCAATAAGCGATGTTATGCCATAGTATTCAGGTGCATATATTTTTACGAATATTTTATCAAACGAATTTCCATAACCAGCCTTAAGCCCAAAACTATAGAAACCTGACTCGTCTGTATATCCCGATGCCAACAACACATCAATTAAGCCCCAGCGATTATATATCTCTATTTTGACACCTTGTATGCGTTGCCATATGCGTTCATCGTATATGCCGTTGTTATTTGCATCCAGAAAAACTATTCCCGCAATGCGTGGATTCTCAACATTCATTGAATTAGCACTCGCTGTGTCAACATAATTATATATTACACCTCTGCGACCTAGCACATAACTAGTCGGTGTATATCTAGACACTGCGTATTCATGCGTGTTGTACATTGATATGTCATACGTAGGTGTAAACGGATACATAGCATAAGTTAGACAGGATTTGCTATCAGGTGTACGCAACGTTTGCGCATGTTTATATATACCATCATCAATAGAAGAATCAGACTGCTCTACTATTTCTAAAGCTATACCGCGTCTACTAAGTAGCGCACCTAGTATATCACCAATATCAGCATCCCGCGCCTGTAGCCAAGGCACATCGCCAGTTGTTTGAGTCAAATTATAATCTATTAGGGTCACTCTATCAGGAATAACTCTAGTGTCAACTTCGCCCAAACTTTCATACTGCGCAACATAGGAAGCTACTGCTAGCGCTAGTGTTGCACCATTACCTAACCCGACAAACGCTATTTCATCTGTCACGGAGTCAATATACGAACGCATTGTTTCTAAATAGAAAGCACTCATTATCGCCGTTATAGAGACATCCGCGACTTTCAATATGCTTGTGCTTGTTTTAAGTTTGACACCTACCCTATTTGCTTGGAATATAGCATGGTCGGTGTTACCTGTGTCATCTAATAGCGAATCCCACTTAACACACAACACTCTAAACCCAGCTTCCAGCCAGGGGATAGCATAAATTTCGTGTTGAGAGTCACCAGGGAAAAAGACCATGAGCGGTTTTTTCTCATCACTATTACTGCTTTCAGCCTCTAAATCAAACAAGCCAACTTCATTTTGAATTTTGTACGGAATTTGCATAGCATTGAGTGCTATTGGACGTATGTTGTTTGGTGTGTATTCCAAAAACAACGTTGCAAGAACCAATGTCAATGTTCCAATACCAAATACAAC
>JAITLB010000148.1 GCA_031278175.1 Christensenellaceae bacterium | reverse complement strand
AAAGATAAATTGAAAAAATGTATAAATCAACTAAAAAATTTCTATTATCTACTGCTTTCTCTTTTCGTTTCTGCCACACAATTTTACTCCTCGGTCGTATTCGTTTCTTCTCCAAACGCACATCCACGAACAGATTTTTATTAATTGACATATATGCTTCACATAAAAGCCTTGTCTTGTCCTCCGGAGAACATGTCTTGGCTCGCACTAATTTATTTATACATTTTTTCAATTTATCTTTACGTAATTTATTAATATTTGAACGAGCAGCTGTTATTCGTGTTCTTAATTCGTTAATCACTTCATCTAATTTATTTATTTCATCGCTAATTTTAGGTTTAAACTCAGCGTCACTAAATTCTAAATCTTCAAATTCTGGTTCACTGTCGCTATCTGATTTCATCCTTGAAAACAACATAAAAATAACTTTTCAAAAAAAAAATAAGTGATTTTTTATTTACAGTCATATAATGAGTATTATTGAAGAACAAGTTATAGCCCAAATTATAGGCAATATTCCTCCATTTGACTATTCAAAAATTATACCGACTACCCATAATCCGGCAGCTCACATTGGAATCGACACAGAGTGCCTATTTTGCGGATTTTACTGTGGTGTTAATAATTGTATAGATAAAGAAGCAAGGCTCCATGAGCTGGTTAAACCAAGAATAATAAGGCATATTGAAGGATGCCTGTCAGCAACGGACCCTAAAGAAAAGCTCTGGAATGCACTTAGAGCGAGAAAGTATTACACAACAATTGTATTTGATGAGCCAGAGCATCACATAATAAAAAAGAATCATATTCGGCAACTTTTCGACTATATTGTGGTTGTCGCAACTCAAATTTTAGGAACGAAACCAATGTGTGATTACAATCCACTTGACGGATTCATATACGTTCCTCATAAGCATTGCATCAGCTGCGTAATAAACTCCTTAACGAGCAAATATAATAGAAATTTTAATCCTCCTGTGAGTAGAAATCGAAGGTTAGAAGATGGCTCAATTGTTATGCTAGAAGAAGCTGATTACGATGATTCTGAATACGATCCGAATATACATGTCAAAGAAGATGCTGCGAATAACGTCGTTGTTAGTAATTCCGAGATAGAAAACTTTTATAAAACTATTCTAGAGGAAGAGACTAAACCACACGCACCGCAGTCTCCTGTTACGCAGTCTCCTGTTACGCAACACACCGCACTGTGGCCTCCTACAACGCAACATCCAACAAACGAAAGTGTTTTTCTTCCGTTCAGAGACTCACCCTTGTAAGTCCTTTTTTAATACTTTTTACATTACATTTTTTTGAATAAAACATAAGTATAAATTTATGATTTTTGAAGGTTTTTGAAACAAGCGTCTGGGTTGACGCTTACTATTTTTATTTTTAATTGATTTTTTATTTATAAACATACAAACCATGGCTATATCCGAGGAGCAAGATATAATAGAAATTCAGACAAGCATTCCACCGTTTGACTACCCAAGAGCGAGAATGAAAAATTTCGGAGATATAGAAATATTTGGAACACATGCCAAATGTCTTTTCTGTCACAGATACTGTAGCAAATATAAATGCGTATACAAAGAAATTCAACATCAATACATCGTTAAAGCTAGAATCAAAAAACATATCATCGGATGTATCAAGGCAACAGATCTCAGAGAAAAGCTCTGGAATGCGTTGCGAGCAAGAGAGTTTTATAGCTCAATTTCGTTCTATTGGTATGTTCACACAGATGTTAAAAACAGGCACATGCTAAAACTTCTTAACTATATCAAAGCTCTTGCGATCCGAATTCTAGGGTCTCTGCCAGAATGCAAATTAGAATCTTCTTTTCACGAACATAACGATAACTGTATACTAGCTATATTATCAAACAAATATAATAGATGCTTCGATCCACCTATGTCCAGCCGCGAAAAAAGATTCAAAGATGCCTATATTGGAGACATTCAAGACCTTGATTACGACGATTCTGAATATAATCCGAGCGTGCATGTCAAGGAGGATGCCGAGTATGAAATTATTGGGTAGACATGTTTTTAAATAACATTTATCACTACATCCTTTTCAATACATATTATTTTTAAATGATTTTTATTATGAAACCAAATGACCGAGCGTCTTACAGACATTTCTTTCCAAAATTTATTCAAAAAACTTGCAAATGTATACTATAATGTGGAGCTTCGACCAGACCTGTTTGGCTCACTGATACCTGATGGCTGGTTTGAAAACGACAGTAATGAGCTATTTATTATCGAAAATAAGTCATATCTAGACTCATTCAACAACGCGCGAGTCCAGCTCCTTACATATAAAAAAGCAGTAAAACAGCTAAATAACAAGTATGATCGGATATATCTCTTATTCGGATACAACAATGGACCTTTGTTCGAGTATAAGATTTTCAACTCCAATATGCGGTCTACACAGCTGAGATTGGAGGACCTGAATTTAAGACCTAAAACTCTTCCAGGACTGAATGCTTTAGACTCCGAAACTACTAGAAATATAGTAAGAATTATAAACCATTCGAAGCACAAGAAAGAAATCATCCAAAATGTTACCAGAATGCTGAATATTAACAATAATAACAAGGAGGAAGATGATAGCGAGAGCTATGAATTTGAGTATATTGATGAAGCTTCCGATGAAACTTCTGAGGAGGATGTTATTTATTTAGGTCGTAGACAGGCTGGGCTTGGAGCAAATTCAAAAAATAAACGTCAAATGAAAATAATAAATATATAAGTTATACAATTATTTTTGCAAAAAAAGGCTTAAATTTAGGTTAAAAAGGTATGTTTAACGATAAG
>JAITLB010000093.1 GCA_031278175.1 Christensenellaceae bacterium | reverse complement strand
GGTCTGTAAGTGCACGTTTTATAGCACCTACACCATGTTTTCTCTTTCTCATATGAGATACCTCCAAAGTTTTGCTGCTTTGCTTTTTTCCGCGTCCACTTTAATGGGATCACAGCAATGTGCTTTTTTATGTTAAGATTTACCGCACACCTGCTCTCGTTTTTAGTGGCTTAAATGGAATTTGTCTTGTCTATATACTCTAGCAATTGCGTAGAAGTAATTATAACAGTTCTACCCTATTAAATTTTTTGTACAGTTGTTTGTCCCTACAGGCAAATTCGCAACGGACGCTTTTTAAAAATCTGCAAGATTTCAATCTAAGTCAAAATAATAATTGTTGGTGCGCTTTTTTCAATTATTGCAAAGAAGAGAAAACTGCCTGCTAAATCTGGATGGATAGTCTAGATAGACAAAAGCTAACCAGTTGAAATATTAGAGATTTATGTAAGGATCAAGTCTGATACAACTAATTGAATGTTTAAATTGGAGAGGATTTGATGTCCAAATCCATTTAGGCAAATATTTAGCACTATTATCTTATGATATTATTGTATAAGTTTGAAATCGGGCACACCCAATTACAAGCGTTTAATTTGAAATAGTATTAATGTTTTATTTTGAGATGCAAATTTTAAAGTGGTATAATTTAGGCATGTTAAAAAAATTCATTGGCTATTACAAACCATATAAGTCTTTATTTATATTTGATCTCTTTTGCGCAGCAATTGTATCAGTTATTGATTTGCTTTTTCCACAGATCTTAAAATATATTACGCTAACACTAATTCCTAGTGGTGGTGCGGTGTTAAGTGCTGTGGTATATATCGCTATAATTTTATTGGGTTGTTATATAGTTAAATTTTTCTGTCAATATTTCATTACATCCTGGGGGCATATCATGGGTGCTAGAATGGAAAGCGACATGAGACGTGATCTTTTTTATCATTATCAGCGCTTATCATTTTCATACTATGATCGCAACAACACAGGAGAAATGATCAGCAAACTGGTATCGGATCTATTTGATATAACTGAATTAGCGCACCACGGTCCTGAAAACATAATGATTTCATTATTAAAGATCATTGGATCTCTTACACTGCTTTCAATGATCAACTGGAAGATCACTTTAATTATAACGGCGGTCGTTGTCGTCATGGTCGCTTTTTCAATTGTTACAAACAGACGAATGCGAAGCGTTTTTACTGCTAATAGAAAAACTATAGCAAAAGTAAACGCGCGAGTACAAGATAGTCTACTTGGTATTAAAGTCGTTAAATCATTTGCTAGTGAGCATGTAGAACACCGTAAATTTGATGATGCTAATCATGCTTTCTTGGAGACAAAAGCACAGTCGTATAGAGCTATGGGAATTTACCACTCCTTCAATTCGCTATTTCAAGGACTACTCTACATAGCGGCACTCATCTCGGGTGGATATTTCTTTGCCACTAACGATTTGCAAGCCGTTGAGTTTGCAATGTATTTTCTCTATATCGGCATATTTATAAGTCCTATAGAATTGTTGGTTAACTTCACTGAAGTATTCCAACGTGGATTCTCTGGGTTTAAAAGATTTTCAGATGTTATCGATACCGAGCCAGAAACTAACGATCTTCCAAATTCAAAAGAACTAGTAGTTAAAACTGGTGACATCGAATACAATAACGTATTTTTTTCATATGAAAAGCCCTTAGAGGTTCTAAACGGAATCAGCCTAAAAATTAAACACGGTCAAACAGTCGCACTAGTAGGTCCATCAGGCGGTGGTAAAACGACCGTCTGCTCTCTTTTGCCACGCTTTTATGAACCAGATGCAGGCGAAATTCTTATTGACGGTGAAAACATCAAAAATTTTACACTTGCATCTTTGCGCAAATCTATCGGTGTTGTGCAACAAGACACGTATATATTTAGTAGCACAATCAAAGACAATATAGCATACGGCAATCCTTCGGCTACAGATGATGAAATTAAAGAAGCGGCAATACGCGCTAACTTGCACGACTATATACTAACTCTCCCAGACGGATATGATACTTATGTAGGCGAACGCGGTGTCAAATTATCGGGTGGTCAAAAACAAAGAATATCTATAGCTAGAGTGTTTCTCAAAAACCCAAAGATCCTAATTTTGGACGAAGCAACATCCGCTTTAGATAACGAAAACGAACGCTACATCCAATCAGCATTAAATGATTTGTCGCGTGATCGAACAACGCTTGTAGTCGCGCACAGATTGAGTACTATACGCAATGCTGACATGATAATTGCTGTTGAAAATGGCAGAATTGTCGAATCTGGCAGGCACGAAGAACTAATGCAAGCCGATGGTCTATATGCAAAATATAATGCACTATCAAGTGCAGAAAGCAAAGCTTAACTTTTAGTCTAGCATAATGTAACCATCATTGCTATCAGGATGGAGAAATCTATATGAATCTACTCTTACATATATGTTGCGCACCCTGTTCTATTCAATGCATAGAAAGTTTGCGCCAAGAAAATATAAATATCACTGGGTTTTGGTATAATCCGAATATCCATCCGCGAAGTGAGTACTACAACAGAAGAGATACCCTAATTGAGTACGCTTCTAAAATTAATTTGCCTTTGATTATCGAAGATGAATACGGGCTTAATTCATTTATAGAGAATGTTTTTCCAGAGCTTACAACACGCTGTGAATATTGCTACCAAACTAGACTTAATGCGACTGCGAGCGCTACAATAAAAAATAAATTTGACGCGTTTTCTACTACGCTTTTAATAAGTCCATATCAAAAACACGAAATGATAGCAGAATATGCAAAAAGCATTGCACAAGCGCACAATGCTACATTTTTATATCGCGACTTCAGACCTCTATTTAGAGATGGCCAAAACAAAGCACGACAAAGCAATCTTTACATGCAAAAATACTGTGGTTGCATTTTTAGCGAAGACGAACGCTACGCACGCAACGGTGGACAAAGCAATAAAACTAAATAGCGTCTTGTGGCACTAACAAACGAAGCACTTTATAATAATCGTTAGGTAGGACCTTAAGTACAAACTCGCCATTCTCATCTTCAAATACGAACTTGCCATAACTACCCGTTTGATATTTATGTTTTCTATTGCTTATGCCATAGCTTCTCAATTCAGAAATATTAACGTCAGATGGTTCAAATGCCATAAAACGGACATGTCTATTTATCAATTCGCTTGATACCAATAATTCAATTGGTATGGTGCGTTCTGTAATATAGTCAGTTATACATATCGCATCGTTTTTGGTGTAGATGAACATTTTAGATAAGACTGCCTCTGCCTCGTCACCAGGATAAACTATTTCACTACCTTTCTTCTTAGCTTGAGATTGCAACACACCAATTTCGAGAAAATTATCTGGCACACCAAAGTATTGTTGTACATCCTCAAACGCATTTCTATCCATCTCATTATTAATTTTTGCAACTTCAGCGAAATTTTTACGTGAACGTGATCTAGATAACAGGGCAAAAACAAGAGCAAGCACAGCAAACAGAATTTCAATGGCATAAAGCCAACTATAATCCGCAACACTTAGTTCCTTGAATTTAAGTGTTTGTGCTAGTATGTTATATACCTGGGATGCCAACGCAACAATAGCACATATGACAGCTAAAATAAAAAGAGTAGTGGTAACTCTTATATGTTTATTACATACTTTAAACCGATCACTGTATACACTAGTGTAATTGGCAGGGTTATAACCCGAAACATATTTTTCAAATCGACTATAATGCGCACTGTATGCGGCATCGCTATCAGTGGCAGTGATTAACAACTCTTTCATAGTTAATTATTTTACCATAATTTTCGAATTTCTGCAATACTAAGCCATCATTTTGCGCTAATATTAATAGCAAAATATATGTTTTTAGTGTCAAGGTAATACAATACCCCAAAAGTTATTATATTTAAATTGAGTGTTTGGTTTCAACTGTTAGATATTAATCCAATTTTTAGGTTACACCTATCTACCCTATGCAATGCTTTTGTCAATTTCTGCATACATTTAACCTTATAATTGTGCATATTTAATTTAACCCTTGATATTTTTATGTTAAATGTGATTAAATATTAAGCAAAATTTTAGCACAGCTTGTGGAATTAAGCTCACGTTCAAGGAGAGACAACTATGAAGAAATATTTCATACGCGCACTTGATAAACTGTTTGGAAAAGACTCGGATCATGAGATCCCACGCAAAGAATTAATTAAATTCTCGCTGGGTGTCTATGGTCAAAACAATAACTGCAATCTGACAGGATGGATTCAATATTTTTGTCTTACCATACTAGGATTCAACCCGATATTGTTTTCAACATTATTTGCTATTGTACGTGTTTGGGATGCTGTCAATGACCCCATTGTTGGAACTATTGTTGATCGACACATATTTAAAAACGGCGAGAAATTAAGGCCCTACATTTCAAAACTAGCACTGCCAATAGGTGTGTTATCAGTGTTTATGTTCATTGACTACGCTTTGCCAGTAAATATACACATGGGCATAATACTTATAACGTACGTTTTCTACGATTTATTATATTCATTCCAAGATGTAGCTCAATGGGGTATGACTACATTAATCTCTACTAAACCTAAAGAGCGTGAGCGTGCGGCACAATTAGGTAGAATTGGCGCTCTTGCAGGCGGTTGGTTACCTGGTTTGATTGCAACGGGTTTAGACTTAGGAAAGAGTACTGGATTTGGTGAAAAGAATGTAATGCTAGTAGCAGCTATTGTATTCGGTTTTGGAGGCATGGCAATATCAGTTTTAGCGAAAAGTGCACGAGAGCGCGTCCCAGTATTCAAAGTCACTGGTCATCCTCTTGCATCTTTTGGACTTCTCATCAAGAACAAAATCGTTATGCTGGTAGTTCTCTCATCACTGCTAGGTTCTTTCACTCTTGTGCTAAACCAAGTGATGTTCTTCCAATATATGTTGCCCGAAACTGATATATTTGGTATTAAAATCCCAGGGCGAACGCTAGCTATAGTCCTTGGTATTGCTTTTGGACTTCCTGGAACTCTACTAAAGCCATTTACAATCTGGGTTTCCCGAAGGCTAGGCGGAATGAAAAACATTCTCATTGTCGCGTCCGTTTTCAATATCAGTGCTAGAGTAATTGCATTTACTATCGGTTATGATGGTTGGCGACTAATAGTGACGGGGTTATGCCTTATGCTAGCTAATATACCAGCTAATATGACAGATATAGCGACAACGGCATTATGGGGCGATAGTCTTGATTATATCGAATGGAAAACAGGCAAACGTAACGAAGGCACAGTGTTCTCAATGCAAAATGCCGCATCTAAGATCTCAGGCGCAATAGGAACATTTTTTACTGGTTTAACACTAACCATATTGCAATATGACGCAAGCTTGGATAAAAAAGGTCTCCCGCAACCTCCAACATTCCATAAATGGGCATGGGCAGTTTTCATATTAGCACCAGCTTTTGGTGGCATATTGCATCTTGCTCCATTGCTTTTCCTACGATACAACAACAAGATGAAAACCACACTAGAAACCGAATTGCAATGTTTGCGCACACAGAAATTGCATGGTGTTCTTGACCTTGAATACAATTTCGAATTATATGACAGTGACGAACTAAGCCCACAGGATTTGTTTAAGTGGTAAGACTAACTCTAAATTTCACCCAGCACATTGCCCTAAGAGTTCTTAGTCTGTCATTTGAGATGATAGTATAGTAACTGAAGAGTAATGCGCTTACCATTGTATACTTAGGGCGCATACATATTTTTGAATCTGTTGAAAAATTGTATAGTCTCAATTGATTTTCTTTTGCTCAATTTCTATGCCTTTAACTATCATATAGTAAGGTAAGTGTCGGTCTATTGTACATTAAACACCCTTACTACCTCTATTTAGATGACAAACTTCCAGCTCGCATTTGAAGCTGGAAGTTTGTTTATGTGGTTTTTGATCACTTAGATATTAGTGATTGTTACAATTTGCAAACACTCCACTTAGCAACAAAGCTTTTAAGTTTGTTGCTAAATTTCATTTTAATTTGTATTCCAACACTTTTAGTTACACTGTCAAATCTTGCGCGGCAGGCCTAGTTATTCAATCGATTTATGTTCTTCCCTTAAGAGCGCTTTGGATTTGCGATTCTTTACGGAAATTCTTTTGTATACTAAGGTTTTGGGGTATAGTATAGACTAGATTAACGGTTACTAGTCTCTTGCAACTATTTACTCCCAGATAATTGATTATTTAAATATGGATGCCTCGGTGCAGCTATTAGCATTTATCCACAATTATATTTGCAAAATTATTTTGAATGAGTTTTGCTTTATTCACTAAAGAGTGCTGTTGACAAGTACCGCTCACCAGTGTCTGGCAAAATGACAACTATAAGCTTGTCTTTGTTTTCTTGTCTCTTTGCTACTACTGTCGCGGCATAAAGTGCTGCTCCCGATGATATACCGACAAGTAGTCCGTCAGTTCTCGCAAGAGCGCGTCCAGTCGCAAAAGCATCAGCATTTGAGACTGTTATTATTTCATCGTATATTTTGACATCCAATGTATCTGGCACGAATCCAGCACCAATTCCCTGTATTTTGTGTGGACCAGCTTTCCCTTGTGAAAGCACTGGACTGTCAGTGGGTTCTACAGCAATAATTTTTATGTTAGGATTTTTAGATTTCAAGTATGCACCTACACCACTTACCGTGCCACCAGTCCCTACACCGCTTATAAACACATCGACAGCCCCATCGGTATCGTCCCAAATTTCTGGTCCCGTTGTCGCTTTATGAATTGCAGGATTAGCAGGATTTACAAATTGCCCTGGTACAAATGAGTTTGGTGTAGCGCTTGCAAGTTCGGCTGCTTTTGCTATAGCACCTTTCATGCCCAACGCGCCCTCTGTTAACACTATTTGCGCACCGTAAGCTTTTAACAAGTTTCGCCTCTCTATACTCATTGTTTCAGGCATAGTTAATATAATCTTATACCCTCTAGCTGCAGCTACTGCGGCAAGCCCTATACCAGTGTTTCCACTTGTAGGTTCTATAATAATGGAATCAGGTTTTAATAAACCTTTTTTCTCGGCATCATCGACCATAGCCCACGCAATTCTGTCTTTAACGCTTCCCGCTGGATTAAATAGCTCCAGTTTAGCAACAATGCGACCTAACACACCGCTTGATTTATTATAATTAACAGTTTCTAATAAGGGTGTGTGTCCTATTAACTCTGTTATGTTTTTTGTTATTTTAGCCATTATAGACTCCTCTTTTAATTACATACTAAACATATATGTTTTATATATTATATATCTATCAAGCGATATGCGTCAAATAAAAGCGTCTAAATTGTGTACGTTTTTACATATATATTGCTTAATATTTTAGATAATAAAAGTGCTACACCCTCCCTGCTCTGCTATTACATCTCCACCTTTGCCATTTTCTTATATCAATTGAGTGTTTTGCTGAAATTATTTAATCACCTAAAATTTGTACAACTGCTAAACTTGTAAAAGCGAGGTCAGGGCAGTTGTAGTTGAAAGGTAGAATATGACCTACCTTTAAATATAACTTATATAATTTAGATAAGCATCATTAGCACCCCAATTTTAAATCATCAACATTAGCTTACCTAATTTTTAAAGTCCATATTAGCGCCTCTCAAGTTTTTCTACCTAAAGTAATATCTATGAAATGCGTCAAAGACTCAAATGTGACTCTGTCTAAATGTCGGCATTTGCAATCATTTCTTTAAGTGCATTGATGGTTTTCGCACTTACTAACTACCTTGTTTATGTTCTACAGCAATTTTAAGCATAGAGGTCAATTTTCAAATAGCACTTTTTAAACTCTGTGATTTGCTCGAGGGCATCAAATCATTTCTAAAACCATTAGGCGCATATTAAAATACATCAAAATCTTTTCTGTGCAAATGCGATTTTACTATTTGGTGTGGTATTTTCATAAATGCTTAAAATCCTAATTGGGTGGATAATTTAGTTTTAGTTATTTGAATATTCACAGTTAAGCTATTCAAATTGATATTTTAGTGTTATTTGCTTGCAATAATTCGAGAAAGCATATATAATTATTTAGCACTCTCAATAGAGGAGTGCTAAAATATAAAAATTATAAGGAGAATAAAATGAGAAAATTCAAAACTGAGTCGCAACGCGTGCTCGACATAATGATTAACTCAATTTATACCCACAAGGAAATCTTTTTAAGAGAGATAATATCGAACGCTAGCGATGCAATTGACAAACTCTACTATAAAAGTCTAAAAGAAAATCTGGGGTTAGCAAAAGAGGACTTTGAAATAAAAATAACTATTGACCCTAGCAAGCGCACTTTAGTTATTTCCGATAATGGTATCGGCATGACAACCGATGAACTAGAGAACAATCTCGGTGTCATCGCAAAGAGCGGTTCGTTGGAATTCAAAAAGACCATTGAGAAGACCGATGATCTTAACATAATAGGTCAATTTGGTGTTGGATTCTATTCGTCATTCATGGTTAGTGACAAAGTAGAAGTTATAAGCAAAGCATATGGTCAAGAGGACGCTAATCTTTGGACTTCAAAAGGCACAGAAGGATATGATATCTTGAAGTCGGAAAGGGATACGCATGGTACCACAATAACATTGTACTTGAAAGAAGCCACTGAAAACGACACCTATGATGAATTCTTAACCGAGTATAAGATGCGAGAACTCATTAAAAAATATTCTGATTACATTAGATATCCAATCAAGATGGATGTAAGTGAAGAAGTGCCTATAGAAGGCGAGAAAGACAAGTTTGAAACCAAGATAGTAACTGAAACATTAAACTCGATGGTTCCTATTTGGAAGAAACGCAAAGCGGACATAACAGCTGAAGAATATAATTCATTCTACAAAAGTTCGTTCTTTGACTATGAAGATCCAATTCGAGTAATTCACACTTCAGTAGAAGGCGCGACAAATTTTACAGCACTACTATTTATACCATCTAAAACACCTTACAATTACTACTCTAAGAACTATGAAAAGGGATTAAAATTGTATGCTAATGATGTTATGATAATGGAGAAGTCTCAAGACTTGCTCCCTGACTTTTTTGGGTTTGTAAAAGGTTTAGTAGACAGCGATGTCACGTTGAATTTATCACGTGAGACCGTTCAAAAAGATAGCCAATTGAAAAAAATCTGCTCTAGTCTGGAAAAGAAAGTGAAATCAGAACTTCTCGACATGCTTGAAAATGATCGTGAAAAATATGAGAAATTCTATAAGGCATTCGGCTTGCAACTCAAGTACGGTATTTATGAAGGCTGGGGTGTTAATAAAGATACGCTAGTTAATCTTATCATGTTTGTGTCTACTACAACAGGCAAACACGTATCGTTAAAAGAGTACGTTGCTAACATGAAAGAAGATCAGAAATTCATATATTACGCATCGGGTTCGTCTGCGGATAATGTAAAGAGTCTACCTCAAGCAGAAAAACTTTTAGACTTAGGGTATGATATTTTAGTATTTTCTGATGACGTTGATGAGTTTTCAATCAAAATGATTGAAACTTTTGAAGGAAAAGAATTTAAATCAATATCAGCGTCAGGCGACTTAGGCATAAAAGACGAAGAAACACCAACAGTCACTGATGACGATAAGTTGCTAACAGACTTTATCAAGAAAGCATTGGATACAAAAGTTAGCAATGTTAAAATCTCAACAAGACTAAAAAATCATCCCGTCTGCTTAACTGAAGAAGGTCCTGTCTCAATAGAAATGGAGAAAATTCTAAACGCTATGCCTGCTGGGTCTGGAAATGAACAATGCAATGTTTCAAAATCACTTGAAATCAATGCATCACATCCTATCTTTGACAAACTTAAGTATTTACTTAAGACTGATGAAGAAACACTAACCTCATATGCTAATGTTCTCTACGAGCAAGCTAGATTGATCGCAGGGCTTTCTGTAGACTCACCTGCTAGTCTTGCAGCTACAGTATTGACATTACTGGCAAAATAGTGTACAATATATACAATTATCAATGAGGGACATACACTAAGTACATTTGGAGGTATAAGTCACTCGTTGTATTTTATATAGATTATATTTTCTTTCTAATCTTTCTCTAATTCATCAGCGCATGCGCGTTGCGCATGCGCGTTTTGTTAGAACATTTGATCAAATTTGCAACTCTGGAACTAAACAGTCCCACCTGAAATATGTTTTTTGAAAAGCTCCTCAATCAATTGATATTGAGTTTCAACCCATGGCTTGGGTGTTTTGCTTTGGCAAAAACTCTTGCAAACACTGTTATCTATCAAGCACTATAATTTCAATTTGTCATTATATATCTAAATCTCTACAAGCGCTATGTTTTAAATTGCTATTATTTAAAAAAAATGCTATACTTTTTTCGCGAGTCGGTCAGATGGTCGCATCGGAAGATGAGGAAAGTCCGAGCATCACAGGGCAGAGCGGCAGATAACATCTGCTGAAGGTGACTTTAAGGAAAGTGCAACAGAAATAAACCGCGATTTTAATGTCGCAAGGGTGGAAAGGTGCGGTAAGAGCGCACCGGCAGTTCGGAGACGAAATTGGCCGTGTAAACCCCGCTCGATGCAAGAGAAAAGAGTCAATGGATCGCCCGTCCGACTCCTAAATCGCTGGAGTTCATTGGTGACAATGAGCCTAGACAGATGACCGTCAAATACAGAACTCGGCTTATAGACCGACTCGCATAGGTTTTTAATCCAGTTAAAATCGGCATTTTTAGCTCATATATCAATTTATGTACTAATTTTCTTTACAAATAAGCTTTTTTTTGATATATTAAAATGGCGATACCGCGTGCATGTTTATTCAATTTACTTGGACGTTGGCGTATTAGCTCTATGTTTTAGGAGTTAGTGCTATGGATAGTACAAAAAAACAGGAAATAATTACTAAATTTGGACGTGCTGAAGGCGATACAGGTTCAGCTGAAGTTCAAATCGCATTGCTCACCGCAAGAATTGCTGAGTTGACAGGTCACTTGTCGGTACACTCTAAAGACCATCACAGTCGCAGAGGACTATTGAAAATGGTAGGTAAACGTCGCAATCTGCTTAAGTATCTCAAAGATAAAGACGTTGAACGCTATAGAACTTTAATAGCTGAGCTGGGCTTGCGCAAATAGTAAAACAACTACAGCGGGCTTCACTTGCGGTTGCCCGCTAATTTTTAAAAACAATCAATAGTTTGCAATTAAATATTATGTTTCCAAGAGGAAACAGGAGGTATAATGAAAGATAGTAAAATCTTTACTACCACCATCGGAGGCAGAGAAGTCTCCGTTGAAATAGGTGGTTACTGCTCGCATAGTAATGGCGAGTGTATAATACGTTGTGGCGATACAGTAGTTTTAACAAATGTCACGATGTCAAAAACACCACGTGATGGGATTGACTTTTTCCCTTTAGGTGTTGATTTTGAAGAGAAAATGTATGCCGTTGGGAAAATCCCAGGTGGCTTTAAAAAGCGTGAGGGACGTCCCAGCGATAAGGCTATCCTCACATCAAGATTAATAGACCGTCCACTCCGTCCATTATTTCCTAAAGGTTTATTCAACGATGTAGCGGTTGTAGCAACAGCACTATCCGTTGATACTAATATCCCACCAGAAGTTTTTGCTATGATCGGAAGTTCAATAGCACTATCAGTGTCAGATATTCCTTTTAATGGTCCAACGGGATCAGTCGTTGTAGGATATGTTGGTGATACTTTTATAATTAATCCCGACTTACAAGCTAAAGAATTATCAAAATTGCATTTGACATTAAGTGGAACAAAAGATGCGATCATGATGGTAGAAGCTGGCGCTAACGAATTAACCGAAGACGAAATGATTCGCGCCATACTGTTTGGACACGAAGAAATAAAGAAAATTACTGCCTTTATTGATGAAATCACCGTAGCAGTCGGTAAACCTAAGAAGGCAATTGAGCTATATACCGTGCCACAAGAAATCGATGCAAGCGTAAAAGCATTCGCAAAAGAAAAAATAGATTATATGTTTCAAACATATGACAGAGCCGAGCGCGAAGTTCGCGAAGATATAGCAGACAAAGAAGTTCTTGAACATTTTGCTGAAATTTATCCTAACAATACACGTGAAATCAAAGATGTGCTTTATGCAATGAAAAAAGAATGTGTTCGCGCAATGATAGCCGATAAGAATGTACGACCAGATGGTAGAACATTGACCGAGATTCGCCCGATATGGTGCGAAGTAGGCATTTTACCACGCGTACACGGCACGGGTGTGTTTACTAGAGGACAAACCCAGGTACTCACAACTGCAACACTTGGCACTATCTCAGAAGTCCAAAAACTAGAAGGTCTAGATGACGATTTCTTCAAGAGATATATGCATCATTATAATATGCCACCATATAGCACAGGTGAAGCTAAGTCACTCAAAAGCCCAGGAAGACGTGAAATAGGACACGGCGCATTAGCAGAGCGTGCTCTAGAACCTGTACTGCCAAGCGAAGAAGAATTCCCATACGCTATTCGCACAGTCTCAGAAGTCATTTCATCTAATGGTAGCACTTCACAGGCCAGCGTATGTGGCTCAACACTCGCCTTAATGGATGCAGGTGTACCAATAACAGCACCTGTCGCTGGCATTGCTATGGGCCTTATTAAAGACGATGTTAACAAGAAACTTCATATTTTGACAGACATACAAGGCTTAGAAGATTTCTTCGGTGATATGGATTTCAAAGTTGCTGGAACTAGTGAAGGTATTACGGCAATTCAAATGGATATCAAAATTAAGGGCATTGACGAAACCATCTTGCGGCAAGCACTTGAGCAGGCACGCGTAGGTAGACTTCATATACTAGGCAAAATGAATGAAGTATTAGCTCAACCACGTGAAGAACTCAGTAAATACGCACCTAAAATAATCAGCTTTAGTATTAATCCCAATAAAATTAAAGATGTTATTGGAAGTGGCGGCAAAGTTATTAACAAGATCATCGAAGAAGCCGGCGGACTCAGGATCGATATCAACGATGAGGGTACGGTATACATTGCTACAGCTGATTCGGATATGGCAGAACTTGCAAAAGCTAGAATCTTAGCAATAGCAAAAGACCTTGAGCCAGGCGATGATTTAATAGGTGTCGTTGTAAGAATAATTCCAATCGGCGCGTTTGTCGAACTTGCACCAGGCAAGGATGGACTGATTCATATAAGCAAACTCTCAAGCAGACGTATAGCAAGAGTTGAAGAAGTTGTCGACCTAGGCGATCGCGTTAAAGTTAAGGTAATCCGTGTCGATGAGAAGGGAAGAGTTGATCTTAAACTAATTACAAAACTCTAATTTTAGTTGTTCACCAGAAAAGCGCACACTAAATAGTGTGCGCTTTTTCTTTGTGAGCACACACTAAAAAAATGCAATCTTCTATCCACGCAAAACTTGCCTATGGCAAATTTAATTTGCTATATTAATAAGCGTGTAACTCATATGAGTGCCTTTGCAACTAACAATATTCTTGATCCTTGTCAAAATACTAAGTATTAACACTACAAAGCACTCAAATGCAAATTCTTTTGCGCATGTCTTCTAGATTCAATTTTAAATCTGTTTGTACTATATTTGCTAAAATTAATGCCTAATCCGTGTCATGTGTCAAGGGTTGGCACTTGAACTAGAGATAATAAATGCCACACCTCAAATACTCATACATCTTAGATTAACTGTGAGACAGGTTCAAAAATCGATCTCTCAAATTGTCTACTTCTAACAAATGTATTTGACTAAAATGGTAAGGTATAAAAGTAATTCTTGCTAGTTTGTTTTTTATCCCTAATCTCAGTGCTGAATTTAAACTGCTTGTTTAAATTGAATGTTGAGTAATGTTTAATATAACAAAAGCGAATCTTCAGCCACAAGATAGGTCGAAATTCTGTACATTTTTATCACATATGCATTTTTTGCTACAATTAATTTGTCAATTTTCTTAATCTGTTATATAATGTTAATCATATCGTGTAGCGTCACCTTTGTACACCACTACAGAGATGGCAAACGGAGGTTCTTTGACTAAAGAAGTTAAACTAGTTTTTTTAGGTGGAATCGGTGAAATCGGAAAAAACATGACAGCACTCGAATATAATGACACCATCATTGTAATTGATGCTGGGCTTTCTTTTCCTAATTCTGAAGAAATGCCAGGAATAGATTATCTAATACCCGATTTTAATTATTTGGTTCAACATAAAGAGAAAGTTAAAGGGTTTGTATTAACTCATGGACATGAAGATCATATTGGTGCCCTGCCATATGTAGTTAAAGACGTGGTTGCGCCTGTATACGGATCGAATTTAACTATTGCACTATTACAGCATAAACTGAATGAGCAACAGATCACAGGCATAGAAACCAACATAGTAACAGATCGCAGTGTTGTTAATATCGGTTGCTTTGCTGTTGAATTTATACGTGTTACTCATTCTATAGCAGGCAGTTTTGCTGTATCCATTACCACACCCAAAGGTGTTATATTTTTTACTGGCGATTTTAAGATTGATCACACACCAATAGATGGCAGACGCATAGATCTAGCCCGCATATCCGAAATAGGAACAAGCGGCATTCTATTGATGCTACAAGATTCAACCAACGTAGAGCGCGATGGTTTTAGCATGTCCGAGCGTAATGTCGGTGAGAATCTAGATCAGATATTTGCACAAAACCAAACTAAACGACTTATCGTTGCAACTTTTTCCTCTAATATACATAGAGTGCAACAAATTATAAACTGTGCCATAAAATACAATCGTCGTATCGCGTTCAGTGGCAGGTCAATGGAGACGATTGCCAAAATAGGTGCCCAAATTAAGGAATTAACATACCCGCAAGCTAGTATAGTCGACATCGACAAGATTTCATCAATACCAGGGGATACGTTATGCATCATTACAACAGGAACCCAAGGTGAACCTGAGTCGGCACTTTCTCGAATGAGCTTAAACGAATTCAAGCGGGTTTCAATCGGTTCAAATGATACAATAATCTTATCTGCTAGCACCATACCTGGCAATGAGAAAATGATTTATAAGCTGATAAATAATTTATCGCGTCTAGGTGCTGATGTTTTGTATGAGTCGCTCCGCGCTGTGCATGTATCAGGACACGCTTGCCGCGAGGAACTGAAAATGATGCTTGCTCTAGCACGCCCTACATATTTCATACCAGTACATGGTGAATATCGGCATTTAAAAAAGCATGCAGAACTTGCAGAAATGATGGGTGTGCCTAAAGCTAACATTGTTATCCCTGAGGCTGGTCAGATTTATGGTGTAAGCAAATCTGGTATTATTAAGCGCGAATTAATACAAGCAGGCAACATCATGCTAGATGGCAATCAACAAGAAAATTCAGAAATGTTGTTGCGCGATCGTAGAACAATAGCCGAGGATGGTATTTTAATAGTTCTAGTTACATTATCACAAACTGGTCAATCCATAAACACTCCTATAGTAATAATGAGAGGTCTGAATTTGCCCGACACATTAGTAGAGAACATAAAAGATAGTGTAGCAGAGCATTTCCTAACAACGGACACTTCAGAATCAGATTTCATGGACGCAAAAGTAGTAGTTAGAAAGTTAGTATCAAAATTATTATATACACACTCCAGAAGACGCGTCATGGTCATTCCGATCGTAATTAATGTCTAAACTGGAAGCAGGAGTTCTATAATGAAAAACAAACGAACGACTATAATTTTTACGGATGAGGCAAATGCCGAAAGCGCACAGGCAATTAAAGATTATTTAGCATCTGATGCTAACAATCTAACTATAATTATTGGCGAAGACGAATTCCGTGGCATAGCATTCAAGTTGGTTACTGATAGACTTTTCAAAGATGATGGAAATGTACGCAGAATAGCAGAAAAAGTTAGGCGGCAAATTTCAGGACTTACTATCGATAAATTGCGAAGTGAAGAAATCAAATTCAACTCTAAAAAAACTTCACACGTGAAAGCATATAATATCCTCATTAGATATACTCCTGATCTGATAATCCTCAACGATGAAACAGTCATCGATGCTGTTTTAGCAGCACGTGATAAAGCTCTTCCCAACGTTCCAGTTATTATGGTGGTATCAAACTTTGCTCTTAATTTGAAAATAGCTAATCAAAAAATAAATAAGTTTTTTGTAGAGAACATGACCATCAAGACGACTCTTGTTAATAATAATATCCCAGAGTCCGATATTATTGTCGCGGACTTTCCGATCAATCCTGCTTTTGATAACGATGTTAACAAGAATGCCATTTATGATGAATTCAGATTTAGTTATGACAAGCCGTTAGTGGTATTTTCTACACCCGCGCTAGATACTGAAAGTGTAACATCCTCACTTTACGCGCTACAAACACTTATGCAATTATCTCGAAGTCTAAATATTATATTGGATTGTGGTAGAAATAGAAATATGCTTTCATTCGCGCAGTCACATAGTCTGCCAGCTATTAATGAAGGCAGGTCATCTCATGCCTTATATAGACTTGCAGATATCGTAATCGGTCGCCCCATCCCTATATCTATAGCAAAGACACTATACGCAGGCAATATATATTTCATGTTAGAGCCTAAAGGCATATATGAGCAGCGTACCGCTTCGTATTTCTCTAATGGTGTTATAGTGCCAACATACGATAAACAAACCCTAGAAGCCCAGCTACACGCTTATATAGATAATCCAAAATCGTTTGATAATGTCCGCGAACTCATTAAAGACTATCACAGTTCTAGACCGCGCGGCATATTGTTCAAAAACATTGATCTCATGCTAGATATCAAGCAATTGTCATAATTTCACTCTATATCTATCGATGCTCATGCGCTCTATGATCCTTGTTTAGAGTCCCTAATGCCTCTGTTTGTGAACCAGATGGTGATTTTATAGAAAACGCTATATTTGTTAAATGGTCACCAATACGTTCAAGTGCTGAAACGACTGCATAGAAATACGGGCCAGAATCGACAGTGCATGCACCAGCGTTGAGTCGCTCAATGTGATTTGCACCAAATTCCCGTTTCATTGCGTCTATCTCACTTTCTATTTCTGATATCTCTATTAGAGCATTTGAATCTCTTGTACTTAAAACGTTTATCGCCTTGTCATACATAATGACAACCTTGTTATACATGCTACCGATCTCGTCTTTTGCATCATTTGTAAACTTAACACTGAACTTATTCATTTCAGTAGCGTAGTCAATAAAGTTTTCTGCATGATCGCCAATTCTTTCTATGTCATTAATAACGTGGTGCAATGATCCGATGTGCAATTCATCTGATTCGGATACAGCCACAGATGAAATCTTGATTAGAAATTTAGCAATAGCTCTATTATGAAAATTAATTTCATCTTCACTCTCTTCTATTATTTGTCTTTCATTATCTAAACCACTTAATATCGTTGCAAATCCACGAATTAAATTAGCTTTTGCATTTTCGGCCATTAGCATAACCTCTCTATCTACTTGCTCAATTGCAATAGATGGGGTTGTAATTAATCTATCATCTATATATGTGGTTTTGAATTTCAACGTAACCTTAACTTTGCTATCGGGCAATATTATCTCCGCAAGTTTTACAAGTTTTCCTACAAATGGTAATGACACCAAAGCGGTTATCATATTAAATGCAGTATGAAATACAGCAACTCTAAACTCGGGCAATTCTATAGTCTGTAACAATGCTAAAATGTTTGCGCTGAAGATCCATACTATAGCGATAAAAATAATTGTACCAATTAAATTGAATAACAAGTGAACGATAGAAGCTCGTTTAGCATTTACTGTGGCCCCCGCTGCTGCAATCAGCGCAGTAACACAAGTCCCGACATTTGCGCCGATGATAATATATAACGAATCTACTAACGTTAGTGCGCCAGAACCCACCATGGCTATTGCAATACCTGACACGGCACTACTACTTTGTATTACCGCTGTGAACGCAATACTAATGAGAACTAAGAGCAACGGGAAATCAATAGTTGCAAACGCTGAAATCATCGCTGTGCGCATCGCATCATTGTTGAACGCCCCACCCATTATTTTGAGACCAATAAATATTAATCCGAATCCGCTTAAAATGTGTCCTGCAGTTTTTAATTTATCGTTTTTAGAGAACATTACGAAAAATATTCCAATTAACCCTAGTGCACCAAAGTATATTGTAACATTAAACGATGAGAAAGCAGCCATTAAACCTGTTACAGTCGTACCAATATTTGCTCCGATTATAATACAAGCCGCTTGAAAAAGTGTCATTATCCCAGCATTTACGAATCCAACTACCATTACTGTAGTGGCCGATGAACTCTGTACCGTTGCTGTAATAACAGTACCTATCGCCAAACCTGATATGCGATTGTTTGAAATGCGCCCCAAGAGTTTTCTCATTCTGCTCCCAGCTCCGTGTTCCAGTCCTTCGCTCATCAGCTTCATGCCGAACATAAAAACAGCGACTCCGCCTATTAACTCAAAAATACTTTTTATTATTTCATTCATCTCTTACATATGCTCTTAATTTGCAAGCTTACAGCTTGCAAATTTTTACGAATTCCTTATTATGCTTAATCATTTAAACTTATAAATTCGATTTATGGCGACATTAAATAGCGTCCGTGCTATTTAATGCTTAGAACCTGCACCTAACAACATAAAATACCGACATGCAATATAGTTCTACTCTTAAACATTCGTTTAAATTATATTTATCTCTAATATCGCGCCAAAGAATTTACCATTTAACCGAGTTCGCGCCTTAGTATTTACTACTGCGCTAACTTGTGGCAAATGCATTTAAATTTGCACTTGAATACTTCATATTAGAAAGCACTCTCCGTGTGTTATTTGCTTACTATGTAAAGCATAACTAAAATTTCTATATTAGTCAAATATATTATTGCCATGGTATCAACTCAAATCGCTAATCTGGTCAAACTAACAAATCACGCGAGCCATAATCGAATTTTCATAGTAGTTTTTGGTGTTTTAAATAACACTACACGACGCAGTGCTACTTATACTTTACCAGGATTAATACGAAATATCTTACCAAGATACACTTACAATTCCACGCTTTAAATATGATGTTTGTCTTTCGACCTTTGTGTCGTGCTTAACTCTTGCCAGCAATGATACAATACAGCTCGTTCATTACCAGTCTGTAGATGTTTTAGATCAACCCTTATGTAGACATAAAATCTCGCAATTTAGAAAGTATGGTTTATATAAAAGATAATTTCACTCTTGACAAAAAGTGTCATTTTAGGTATAATCTTATATGCACGTGCTTAGTAACGTGAGCTTTATTTGGAGAGATTGCAATGACTACATCAAATAAATTTAAATTTTCATATAGTCTCTATTTTGTTAGTACTGTGCTTTATGATATCTTTGTTTGCTTTTGTCCTGGATTGTTCCCCAAAATTAAAGCCGAAGCATCACTGACAAATACACGCATGTCGTCTGAGTCGATTACTCTGGACAAGAAATAAAGATCACACAAACACTTCGTGATTGTCATGCAACGGTAAGTAGCAATACCATCCAGTAATTTTGCCTTGGCACTGGTAATACTTCTTGAGAAAACAAATCTATTTTCTTATGTTGCTCTATTAGAAAAAGAGGAAATATAATAGTAAATTAATCTAGTATGAGATTTAATATGGAACTCTTAATCTTTTGAGCATTTGCAAATTAACAGAAAATCATTAATTTGTATGCTACAGCAACATATAGCATTGAGGTATAAAATGAAAAAGAAAGTAAATATTGTGCG
>JAITLB010000004.1 GCA_031278175.1 Christensenellaceae bacterium | reverse complement strand
AAAAATACGATGGTTTTTCTCTTTTTTCTCGTAAAACATCGTGCTTTTCTACATCCCCTGAAGAAAAAGCCTTCACTCTCGCTTGCTATTCACATAACATCTGCGTAAGTCGGGTTATATTTGTTCTCATAATGCTTGTTCAATATGCGCAAAAACACAAGAAAAGCAAATGATTGATCTTGTCATTTGTGCCTTTATATGCTATAATATAGGCATAGGGAGCCTATTTGTAGTCCACCTCTGTTTTTTAAATTTTCACTTGTAGATTAAACATAACATTTCACATTTTTGATTTTGCTAGGACTTAAAAAAACAGTAGGCTCCTTTTTTAAACTTGTTGCCCTCACAACAGTTAAGTTGAAGTTGTGTTACTTACTGAAAACCCTATCTTTCAGAATTCATTTAGTGTTATTAGTTGAGACTAAGACTCTATTAGATATATTTAATGATGGTTGCTAACATGTTTTAAAGAGCACGTATTGAGGTAGGAAATGTTTTTTTCTAAGGTTTGATTACGCAAAATAATCGATTCAAATTGTGAAATAGTTTTTATCTTTGTATTTGCGTGCTGCAAATACCCGATCAAGGATATGCGTATTCAAAGAAGTGCACTTGAATAATAGAATACAATGTTATTAATAAATCACTACACATCATATTAAGTTGATTGTGTTTATTTCTAATCCACATTAGTTAAAAGCTCATGTGGTATAATTGCAAACAGGCAACCTATAAGTCTAAAGCAATAGACATTTATTTCATTTTAAGCTCGTTAACTATTAAGTCAAACTTCTCTTAAGTATTGATATAGAAGATTCGCTACTTTTAAGACTACACCGAGTTCTATTATTAGGTAGATATAGAACATCTAGTTGTATTGATCTAGTATAGAACCCCTTACTAGTAGTTAATATTTTAAAATTACAATTATGAATTTGTAATTGTATCTAACAATTGTAATTTTCAAGTTGCGCGTTTTAATTAATGATGAATTAGAAAAACCTTGAGTGTGTTAACCGTTGCAAGGCAAAAAATTTTGAAGTAGCATTCATTATACAAACTTATGCTATAAAATTGAAGTTTGACATTAATTAGTTAAAATTGTTTGAACTAAATAATAGCAAATTTAACACTATATTGTCATTGTAATCGTTAATTTACTTGAAGAAATCGACATATTATTATATAATATTAAAGATGCCTAGGAAGTATTTAATAGAAACATACGGATGTCAAATGAATGTTCATGAGTCCGAAAAAATAGCTGGGGGGTTAGCCAATTTAGGATTTCAACCTGTTGATAGTAGAGAAGATGCTGATATTATCGTCTTTAATACTTGTTGCATACGTGACTCAGCTGAAAAAAAAATACATGGACACATTGGCGAACTAAAAAACTACAAAAAAAACAATAGCGATTTAATTGTTGCAATTGTTGGATGTATGACTCAACAATCGGGTGCAACCGAGTCATTGAAGGAAAAATATCCTTTCATCGATATTATACTAGGCACAGCAAATGTGCATTTAATAGCTGATAAGATTTCAGAGATTATCAATGCACAAAGTAGCAAGCGTCTTAAGATATATGAAAATGTTTCACCAACTCTAGCATTACATGAGACACAACCACCACTTCGCAATTCGTATCCGAATGCGTGGATTAATATAATGTATGGTTGTGATAATCATTGCACGTATTGTATTGTGCCTTACGTAAGAGGTGGAGAACGCAGTCGTGATCCAGATTCTATATTAAATGAAGCTAGTGCATTATTAGCTGATGGATATAAAGAGATAACATTATTGGGTCAAAATGTAAATAGTTACTCGCATTCAGGATGGAACTTTGCTAGATTGTTGAGCACCATAGCTGAGTTACCATACAAATTTAGATTGAGATTTATGACTTCACATCCTAAAGATTTTTCTTCGGAAATAATTGATGTGATTTTTGCAAAACATAATATATGCAAATGTATACATCTTCCAGTTCAAGCTGGAAGCAATTCAATATTAAAAGCGATGAACAGACGCTATACTAGAGAATCGTATTTTGACACAATCCAAAAGATACGATCGAGACTTGTTTCTTGTGCTATAACAACTGATATTATGGTCGGCTTTCCTGGTGAAACGGATGACGATTTTAATGATACACTTGATCTAGTACAAAGAGTACGATTTTCTAATGCGTTTACATTTGTCTATTCACCACGCAAAGGGACACCAGCGGCTCAAATGGTGCAACTACCAGCAAGTCTTAAACGCGAGAGGATTATGAAACTCATTGAGGTACAGAATCAAATAGTTAAAGAGATTAGTGACAGTTATTTAGGCAACACTTATGAAGTTCTTGTAGATGGAGTTAGTGGTGAAATTTTGACAGGGAAAACAGAAACTGGTAGAGTTGTTAACTTTATCGGTGCTAAGGAACTCCTCGGCGAATTTGTTAATGTACACATAGATAAATGTAAGGCTTCGGCACTAGGAGGACATATTGACTGCTGATATTTTAAGAACTGAATCAAATAGACTATCTCCAATGATGACACATTACATTGAAACAAAGCGACGCAATCCCGATGCCTTTTTGTTGTACCGGTTGGGCGATTTCTATGAGATGTTTTTTGATGATGCAAAAGAAGTGTCGAAACTCTTAGATATTACGCTCACAGGTAGAGATTGTGGATTATCGGAGCGTGCGCCTATGTGTGGTGTACCGTATCACGCTGTCGATGGATATATTAACAAATTAATAAAGTTAGGTCACAAGGTTGCAATTTGTGAGCAACTTACCAATCCCGAAGATCAAAAAGGCATACTTAAAAGAGATATTATACGTGTAATAACGCCTGGTACAATTACTGAAGATTCAATGTTAGATGCTTCTAGTAACAATTACTTGATGTCGGTATATAGTCTAAAAAATGATGTCGGGCTAGCATGGCTTGATATATCAACGGGCGAACTAAACGTTGCAGAAATATTAGGTGACACATATTTAAAGTTAGAAGATAATCTATTAGCTATTCGGCCTAGTGAAATTATAGCTCATTCAGTAGTTACACGAATTATTTCCGAATTTGAATCAGTAAAAGCATCAAATATGGTAAGACCTGTAGAGTATTACGACTATGCCTACGATATTGATAGTGCTGAGCGGATAATAACACGCTTTTATAAAATTCACAACATATCTGCTCTAGGTCTTGACGATAATCCGATGATAATATCAGCTTTAGGTGGATTATTAAAATACGTAGAAGAAACGCAAAAGAAATCACTGTCACATATACGCACACCCAAAATTATCAGATCCAACTCTAGAATGTTTTTAGATTTCAACACTCTAAGAAATCTTGAATTAGTTGAAACTCTAATTGACAAAAAAGTTAAGGGGAGTTTGTTAGGTGTTTTAGATTATACTAAAACTAATATGGGGGTTCGTCGGTTAAAGAAATGGATTACCGAGCCGCTACTTGATCCTAAGCATATTAATTATAGACTTGACGCTATTGAAGAACTAACTAAAAATTCCGATTTACGAACGAAGTTATCAGAAATTTTATCGAATGTTCGAGATGTAGAGCGATTATGCACTAAAATATCATATAATGGCATTACACCGCGTGAATGCGAGTCTATTCGCTTTTCTATTGAGATAATAGAACCATTAAGAAAATTATTGGGGTGTTTTAAGTCTAAATATTTAATTGATATATATGATGAACTTGATCCACTGTTAGATATAGTAGAATTGTTAAAAACTTCACTCAATGATAATCCACCTACAACAATAAAAGATGGTGGAGTGATTAGAGGTGGATATAACACCGCACTCGATGAATTTCGCGATGCTCAATTAAATGGCAAAACGCAACTTGCTAAGTATGAAGCTAAGGAGAGAGAACTTACTGGAATTAAGAATCTCAAGATTGGATATAATCGTGTATTTGGATATTATTTAGACGTTCTAATGTCGCAAAGGCACAATGTTCCTGATAGATATGAGAGACGGCAAACACTGACAAGTGGTGAAAGATTTTTAACACCAGAGCTTAAGAGCATGGAGTACTTGATTTTAGGAGCTGAAGAAAAGGCACTGAAATTAGAAGAAACGCTATATATCGAGATCAAGAATAGATTAGCCGATAAAATTGATATAATACTAAGCGATGCGCGTTTAATATCTGAAATCGATGTATTATGCTCTCTAGCAATTGCCGCTGTAGAAAACGGTTACGTCAAGCCAGTAATTTCCGCGAAAGTGCGACATCTTAAGATCACAGATGGAAGGCACCCTGTCGTGGAGTCACTGTCTAAAGGCGTGCCTTTTGTAGCAAACGATGTATTAATAGACGACAAATCTAGAACGACTATTGTGACTGGTCCTAACATGGCAGGCAAAAGCACATATATGCGTCAAGTAGCGATCATAGTTTTGATGGCGCACATGGGTTCATTTGTTCCAGCCCGAAATGCAGAGATACCACTGACAGATAGAATATTTACAAGAATTGGTGCTGGTGATAATCTTGCTTATGGTCAAAGTACATTTATGATGGAGATGACTGAAGTAGCAAATATATTAAACAACGCAACTAAAGATAGTCTATTAATTCTTGATGAGATTGGTCGTGGTACTTCATTTGCCGATGGTTTATCAATCGCATTGGCTATTATTGAGCACATAACAGTGAACATAAAAGCAAGGACATTATTCGCAACACATTACCACGAATTAGGTGAACTCGAAGGAACATCGCCATCAATCAAAAACTTGCACATTTTGATTAAAGAGAGTGATGGGCACATAGTTTTCTTATATAAAATAGCACCAGGATTAACAAGTAGCAGTTTTGGTGTTGAAGTCGCATCGCTTGCTGGCGTTGATTCTAAAATCATTGAGAGAGCTAAAATCATAATGAACGCTCTAGATGATTCACTAATAGTGACAGGAAAACTTAAAGAGAAAATTCAAGACTCTGCTACAGGTGTTGTAGAGAAACAATTGGGATTTTTTGAAGAGGATATAGTCACAAAGGAAATTATCAGTTCTATTAATGAAATTGACATTAATTCATTCACACCGCTACAAGCTATTACTTTTTTATCGGAATTGAAAGAAAAGGTCAAGCGCACACCTAAATACAGGCAGACAAAAAATACTACTAACTAAAGTGACTGAGAGGATTAAATGAAAATAAACATACTAGATAGTTCAGTCTACAACTTAATTTCAGCTGGCGAAGTAGTTGAAAATCCCACCTCAGTAGTAAAAGAGGTAGTTGAAAATTCTATTGACGCTGGTGCTACATCTGTGACAGTTAAAATTGAGAATGGTGGCATTAAATTTATAGAAATAACTGACAATGGATTCGGTATACCTAAAGAAGAAATTCATAAAACTATTCTTCCTCATGCAACTGGCAAATTAGAAACAGCTGAAGATCTATCATCAATTTCAACACTAGGGTTTAGAGGTGAGGCACTTGCCAGCATATCGGCTATAAGTGATTATGAAATTGTCTCTAAATTCGTAGATGACGAATACGGGACGCGATTGACTTCAATAGCGGGTAAGATTATTAAATCCGATTGTGCTGCAAATCAAGGTACAATCGTTAGAGTATCAAACCTCTTTCATAATACACCAGCTCGATATAAATTTCTTAAAAAACCACAATACGAAACAGCAGCCGTGACGGCATTGATATCTCAGTTGATACTATCAAACCCAAATGTTGCATTTAAATATTATGCCGATAACAAATTAATGTATGCTTCTAGTGGCACTGGATTAGAGAGTGCAATTATATCAGTATATGGAGAAGAGGCATTTGCTAAATTTTTAACTATAATTGATACTAATGACAGTTACATGAAAGTTACTGGGTATATAGGCAAACCAGAATTCGTTAAGGGGAATAGAACAAATCAGACAATAATAATCAATGGTAGAGTTATAACTGATCAATCTATGTCCGCTACAGTATTAAACGCATATGGTGAGCGCATAATGAAACATAATTTTCCTATATTTGTGTTGAACATAGTAATGCCATTTGATGAAGTCGATATAAATGTTCATCCCAACAAAAAGGAAGTTAGATTTGCAAACGCGCGGAGAGTATACGCATCAGTATATCGTTCGGTATTTGATACACTAGACTATTTCGAAACAGGTGTTACAAACATTCATTTGGGCTCTAGCCTGCCAGATGGTGTTTTAGGTAATGCAAATGGATTAAATGCTAGCTGGGCACAAAGGTCAAGTGAATGTGCTACAAATGCTACAAACAATCGAAATGTACTAATTAAATATAGTTCACCACCATCGAAACATCGAATGGGTGAGCGCATACCAGATTTCGAAGTAATAAATCCTAAATTAAATTTAGAGATTAGAGAAGATCTAGCAAATAAAAAATCAAATTTAGAGACTAATGAACAAACATTAGATCAAAAATTAGATTTAGAGATTGTCCGTGATGCAGACACGAAAGCGATTTCAGAGATTAACGAAAATACAGTTGTTCAAATTAAGGATGACATACACTCGGGACAAGAAAATATGGATTATTATGATCCTATCATTCATTCGGGACAACCTTTGTTTGAAAACAACAATTCAGAAAATTATACGCATTCTGGGCAATCGTGCGTTGAATTTGATTCAAATACAAAAAACTATACAGTAATAGGTCAAATTTTTAGTACATATCTAATAATTGAAGTTAATGAGAAAATGTATATTATTGACCAACATGCCGTACATGAGCGTCTATTATATAACGAACTAAAAATGAATGTTGACAAGCGGAGCAATTTGTCACAACCATTGTTGGTTCCATATTTACATCATGGTGATCGTATGGAAATATCAAGACTAGTTGAATTAATTCCAGAATTAAATGAAATAGGTTTTGATATTGAAGAATTTGGTGGTGATAGTATAAAAGTTAATGCCGTTCCTAATTCTATTGGAACTATTAGATTGGAAAATTTCATGTGTGACGTGGCAAGTCAGTATTTAGCAAAGAACATTTCAAATAGTTCTATAATAAGAGATTCATTAATGCTTACTGCATGTAAGGCAGCAATAAAAGGTGGTTGTGTATTATCAAAGCCACAAATCGAACAGATTGTAGAAACATTTCTTATTAAAGGCATTCCTCTAACGTGTCCGCATGGCAGACCTACTTATATTACATATACTAAAGCTGAACTAGAAAAGCTCTTTAGGAGACGAGTTTGATTATATTTATTGCTGGGGCTACTGCGAGTGGAAAAACTGCACTAGCAACGATACTAGCAAAACAACTAAATACTTCAATTGTTTCAGCTGATTCAATGCAAATATATAAAGGTATGGATATTGGAACAGCAAAAGAGACAGACGAAATACTAGGGGTTAGGCAATATTGCGTGGATATGATATCACCTAAGGAAAACTTTACCGTAGTTGATTACCGAAACGTAGCAGAAAAAGCAATAATTGACATTGAGTCTCAAAACAAAACTCCTATTGTTGTTGGTGGCACTGGTTATTATATAAGTTCATTAATGTTTGAAATGAGTTTTGGATTTGGTACAAATAAAAGTAGCGATATAAGGATGGATATAGAGCAACAATACAATAACAATGGAATTGATGCACTATATTCGGAATTAGAAAGGCTTGACCCAGATTCAGCTAATAAAATACATAAAAACAACACAAGACGTGTAATGCGCGCTCTAGAGATTGTTAAAACAACAGGAATACCATATTCGAAACAGGATCCAACGGATAAGTATATACGCGATGATATATTACTATATATTTTAAGCTCAAGTAATCGCGCTAAACGGAACGATAGAATAAGTAGTCGCGTGGAGTATATGTTTCAAAGAGGATTACAAGGAGAAGTCGAATCTCTTATTAGTTCTGGTGTAGAATTCGATATGCAATCGATGCATGGGATAGGATACAAAGAATGGCAAGGGTATTTCAATGGAAAGAGTTCATTAGATGATGTTAAGGACTTAATAAAGAAAAACACGCGCTCTTATGCTAAAAGGCAAGACACGTGGTTCAATAATAAATATGAAATTGCTAAGTTTATTGATGTGGAGGATCAAAATGACCTAACAATCGATAAAATTGTGCAAGAAATATCAAATTACAATATAAAATAGAATACTATAAATGTATTTAGAATACTATAAGGAGCATAAATGAAAGAAATTCCGTGCAATATAATAAAAAACGCCGAGAATGAAGCAAAAGAGATGTTTTCTAAATTTGAAGAGATATCGATGTTCAATCAAAGGAAAGTAATGAATTCTTTCCGAGAAAACAAAGTATCGGCGCGACATTTCAATCATACCACTGGATATGGTTATGACGATGTAGGCAGAGAAACACTCTGTAGGATCTTTGCCGAATCATTTGGATCAGAAAAGGCAATAGTCTCTCCATTAATTGCGAGTGGTACACACGCACTAACTATCGCATTATTTGGGTTGCTTAGACCTGGTAATCGTATATTATCTATAACAGGTGACCCTTACGACACACTGCATCGCGTTATAACTGGCGAAGATATCGGTTCACTGAAAGATTTTGGAATCAATTACGATTCTATACCTATGTTAAATGATAAGATTGATTATCAAGCTGTTACTACATATTTAAGCACTAACTCTACCGATTTAATATTCATTACTAGATCAAAAGGTTATACTTTCAGAGACGCGCTATCGGTTGATGAAATTAAGGTTGCAACTGAATTCATCAAATCAATTTCGCCAAATTCAATTGTATTTGTAGATAATTGTTATGGAGAATTCGTTGAAATGTCTGAACCTTGTGCTGTCGGTGCAGACATAATGGTGGGCTCACTCATTAAAAATCCAGGCGGTGGATTAGCTCCGACTGGTGGTTATATCGCTGGAAAAGAGAAATTGATTGATAATGTATGCAATAGGGTCACTGCACCATCCATAGGACTTGAAATAGGATCCTATAATACGTCATATTTGCCGTTCTTCCAAGGATTTTTTATGGCACCAGCTATTGTAGAAAATGCACTCAAAACAGGAGTCGTTGCGGCATATGCATATACCTCTCTAGGTTTTGCAGTAAGTCCACTTCCAAATGTCATGCCACATGATCTAATTAGAGCGATTAAATTCGATTCTGATAAAGAATTAATAGAATTTATACGTGCTATACAATACTCATCTGTAGTTGATAGTTTTGTCACACCGTTTCCATGGGCAATGCCAGGGTATGTGGACAATGTAATTATGGCAGGAGGATCATTTATTCAAGGAGGTTCATTAGAATTAAGTGCTGATGCACCTATTAGAAGACCATATACAGCATATTTACAAGGTGCTCTTACTTATCAGCATGGTAAAATTGCAATTGAAGAGACATTAGGTCGGATTTTTGCGTACAGAGAGAAAAAAGAAGCTGAAGAATTAGCGAGAAAGGAATCTGGATATGATCCAAGTGGTAAAATTGATATAGAAGCTTTAATAAATGAAGCTAAAAAGAAGTATAATAAGAAATAATAGACGTTTTCGACAATATTATCTGTTAAAAGCATCGCCTGTGCGGTGCTTTTATGGTTTTGGATACATTTATATGCAAAATTGCAAGTCACTAACTAAATTTACTAGTAATCAATTAGAAACTAACAATTATAACGGTCATCTGTATAATTTTGATTGTTATAGAGTGCTTTTGTGGCGCATTTAAGCATATTCACTCTTTATTTGCTTAAATGTATATTTGCACCAGCTTTAGCATATGTGCGTGCAATTTACATAAGAATCATCTAAAACAACCACCTGAATTACTATAAAACTTATTAAATAATCTCAAATAAGAATACTATAAATATATTTTCCTGCATTTTCGACACTTTTTTGCCAGTATTTGCAAATTTTTGTCTTAAGGGATATATTGAAAATAACGTCTATTGCTTTTTATGTTTGATTAATTGCAGATTTTATTTAAGATTTGCAATTTGCTCTTTAACTACGCACAACAGATATATTTTAATGTGAATTTTTTACAGGCAATGGAAATAGATTTAAAAATGAAAATGATAGTTCATAACAAAATTTACACTACGAGGTAATGAGTATTTAGAATGTTACTCAATCTAAGTTTCCATATTGATCATATTGATTGACAATAAAAAAATTTTTGCATTTTAAACGTATATAGCAATTAAATATCGAATTATGTACAATAAATATGATGTTAAATCCAATTTCAATTCTGAAATATAAAATTATATAAAAAAGTTGCAGACACGCTACTGTTGGAAAGTGCTAGTCTGCAACTTATAGGAAAAATATTGAATATATTGCTCCCTAATTATATCATTTTCACTTAGGGGTTTTCAAGTTTTTTTTTTTAATCTTATAGTTAAGCTCTAGTGATCTTACAAATTAAATATTAATGCAAGCAATATGTACTATTAAAACACTAGATAACTTATTTTTTAATGACTTTGCAATTTCAATCAAAGGCAATTTTAACTAATTATTAATCATTTGAGGTTTAATTTTGCATTAGTTGTTGACATAAAAGTTGCGCTATTTCAAAATATATTTGACTCATGTTTTGTTTTGCATTTACGCTTAAATATCGTATAATATTTTATATTAAATATAGCATAATTTCAGTTATCTGCTGCAAAATGGGGCAATTTTATACTTTAATTAGTATAGGTGATTTAATGGAAGTCAATATAGTTACTTATGCTACCAAGTCATAGTGTTAAGTATATGCTTAAGATTTGCTTGATTAAATAGGGATGCTCTAAAAATACTGTTGTGGATGTACTAAAATTGTAAATTTGACGAAACAGAAAAACTATCGTATTTTGCGATAAATGATTGCACTGTTATTTGTTATAAAAATGTACAAAGTTATTTTTCAGATTTTGACACACATTTCACTAAGAAAGGTGAATTAGCTGGTCATTATTTTTGAATTTTTTGTATGTCTTGCTGTAATTTAAATATATGGCATTATGACAAATCTAAGTGCATTTCGCTAGTTAAGTGCTATGTGTTAAATTGAGATTAAGGTATTGTACTTAAAAATGCATTAATACTAGATAACATTAAGGAGGACTGCAAATGATAGAAATTAAAAATATTTCACATTCATATTGCGCAAAAGACATACAAACTGTTAAGGCATTGCAAGATGTGTCGTATAATTTTGCGGATACAGGTATGTATTTCATAAGAGGTAAAAGCGGTAGCGGGAAGTCTACACTTTTGAATTTATTAGGTGGAATAGATAAAATTCAGGAGGGTGACATTATTGTCGATGGAATGTCTATAAAGAATTTTGCATCTGTTAATTATGATGGTTACAGAAGTCGATATTCTGGTGTGATATTCCAAGAATTTAATCTTATTGACGAGTTAAATATTTATGACAACATATATATACAACTTAGTCTTGCTGACGTTTCTAATAATGATATAGCAACTAATATTTCTAATAGTCTTGAGCGTGTTGGTCTTAGTGGTTATGAGAAACGCTACCCAGGCGAATTGTCAGGTGGTGAAAAACAAAGAGTAGCTATAGCAAGACAACTGGCAAAAGGTGCTAAGCTAATATTAGCCGACGAACCCACTGGCAATCTTGACACTGATAATGCTATAAATATATTCAATTTATTAAAAGACTTATCAAAAAACATTTTAGTGATAGTCGTATCACATGACATTGAGTCTGCTAATATGTATGCTGACTTTATTATAAACATAGCTGATGGGAAAATATTAGATCAACAGCAAAGCACACTAGATGCCTCATCTGCTACCAATATAACAGAATTCAAAAAAAATGTAACAGCATTCAATAAAACTGTATTGTCTAACAAGTTAGCGACTAAACTTGCTTTGAAGAATGCAAATAACCGTAAAGTCAGATTTAGTATTGCTATAATATTATTAGCACTATCAATTACGATGATTTGCCTGTTTTTAAGTCATATTACATATAATCCTGAGCAAAGTTTAGCTAATGCTTACAAGACAAATGATGTTAAATTTGCAAATATAATCAAAGGTGAAATAACAGAATATGATGGATGGACAGACCTTATTTTAAATGATAGAGGCAACATTATTCCACATGCAGCGTTGTACGATTTTGAAACACATGCGAGTGAAAGACACATTAAAGAGATTGCTATGGATAGCAGGTTTAAAATTGGAGGTGGTAAATATTATTCTAACAATTTAGCTGAAATAACTGATGCAAGTGACATTACATCTGTATTAGGATACGAGATGTATCCAGGTTATTTACCTCTTAGTGATACATCCGCATATATTACCGATTTTTTTGCATTAGGGATATTAGCTGGAACTGAAGACTCGAATTATTATTATATCGAAAACGGGCAGGTGTATGAAATACCTGATTCTTTTGAAATTGCCGACCTCATTGGAAAAACAGTAGTGTTAAATAGCAATTTAGAAAATAAATTAACTATATCAGGTATAATTAAAACCGATTATGAAAGATTTACATACCCAAACTATAGTAGCATATATGGCGAGATAGCGTTCGATGATGAGATGAGCTACTCAGAGAGGAAAGAGTATCAAAGAGCAGTTTATAATGCATTGTATGTGACAAAAGCATATTTAAAAAATCTTGCAATTTCGAAAAATGAAATTGTAGTTCCAGAGTCTATTTCGTTCTGTCTTAATGGACAAAACATTTTAGCATCTAGAGTATCAAAGTCTGGGAAAATAATAGGCGATAGCAACGGTCAAAATGTTGTACTTACGAGTGATTATGCGATTTATAATGATTATTATATTTCATTAAATCAGAATGAAATCGTATTATCATTGAAAGAATATAATAACATATTTAAAGAAGATAAGTTGAATGTTGACTACATAACATATAAAGATAGTCATGTTTTTTCAGTTAAAAACTACCCTACACATGTAGGCGAAACCCTGCAATTTGAGATTATAGATAGTATAACCGGAAGAGTAATCGATGTAAAAGAGTACAAATTAGCTGGTCTATTAATTAAAGGAGTCTCGAATTATACTAGTGAAGTGTATTTGGATGAAAATGCTTTTACGAGTTTATCAAATGCAGTAGTAGGGTTAGAGTGCAGTAATATTTTACTGGGCACATCTATTGAAGAACAAGATATTGCAAACATCCTCACATTATTTAGGAAATATGATGTTGTTGCATCATCTCCATATACTTTGAACATCTACGAATTGGGATTAAATTTTTATAAATTCCAACTGCTCTTCATTATATTTGGTGACATATTGTTTATCATCTCATTGATTTTATTTATGAATTTTATTTCTGTAACAATAATTGATAAGAAAAAGGATATAGGGATAATACGAGCCATTGGTGGTTCATCAATGAGCGTATTTAAAATATTCTTCATTGAAGGGGTGCTTTTTGCTCTTTTAACCTCAGTATCATCGATGGCGCTATATGAAACCATGAGATTTGTCTTTAATAATGTATATGGCGTAGGCATTTTAAAAGGCATAACAGTATTAAGATTTTATCCGTTAAGCATGCTTTATATTCCGTTAATGAGCTTTATTGCAATGTTGATATCATCAATAATACCTTTAATGAAGATGAATAGACAAAGTCCTGTTAAAATCATACGCGATATATAAGTTAAATTAAATATTTCAAAATCGAAGCAATGAAAATAAAGCTGAGCATATTGAACAACACGATCGATTAAATGAATATTTCAAATTTGCAGGAATAATTAAATGAAAATGTATCTTTATAAGACTAAGATTAACTATTGCAAAAACAATCCAGCTTTAGATGAACTTCTTGAAGCTGGCAGTGAATTTGTGGATGAATTTTTAAAATTAATAGGATTAATTAAATGAAGACTTCGCTTTATGCATTAAAAACAGATCATGGATATGGATTGCTACATTGGTTCGAATATTACCCAATTGGCGATGCGTATTTGATGTATTATACTCAAATTCCAGAATTGTCTGAAAAAGAGATAAATACTGCGCTAACAGGCGATTACTATTATCAACGTAAATTAGGAGAGAGACACATGGAAACATTAAAAAAAAATATAGGTGTTGAGTTCGATTTGGAGAAACTTGATAATCGCGGTTTTATATCAACTTCTGACTATGCGAATTGCTTTATGAGATACTTAGGAGAATATGAATTGCCATCAAATGCCACTCATCCTCAATTTTTTAAGCGAGTTAGTCTTTATTACGATACAGGCAAATATGAATGGTTAATATGTGATAGAATAACAGGTAGAGATATTTATGTTA
>JAITLB010000111.1 GCA_031278175.1 Christensenellaceae bacterium | reverse complement strand
TTCCCATCCCAGTGTGGGAGCTAAAATCAGATATTTCAAATAGGTCAATATTGCGTTCATTTGCTGAAGCAATTACAGCTTCTCCTAATGGATGTTCCGAACCTCTTTCAGCTGATGCCGCGATCTTCAATAGATACTCCTCGCTGATACCATCAACAGGCACTATATCTATGACCGCCGGCTTACCCTCGGTTATAGTGCCAGTTTTATCAAATACAATAGTTTGAATTTTATGTGCCATTTCAAGTGCTTCGCCACCCTTTATTAAAATGCCATTTTTAGCGCCTACACCTGTGCTTACCATAATAGCAGTGGGTGTAGCTAAACCTAGTGCGCATGGACATGCAATAACCAATACAGAAATCAATATAGAAAGGGAAAAAGTTAAATTCTTACCAGCAATTAACCATGCAACAAATGAAATAATTGCAATGCCAAAAACTACTGGAACAAATATACCAGAGACTTTGTCCGCGATTTTGGCTATAGGTGCTTTTGTCGCTTGAGCGTCTTCTACGAGCTTAATTATATTTGCGAGTGCTGTGTCATCGCCTACTTTAGTAGCTTCAAATTTTATAAAGCCATTCTTGTTTATAGATGCAGCATAGACGCGATCGCCAATTGATTTGTCTACGGGCATGCTTTCACCTGTCAGCATAGCTTCATCTACGGTGGTAGTGCCTTCTAAAATAATACCGTCAACGGGAATTCTTTCGCCAGGGCGCACCAGTATAGTATTGCCTATAATTACATCTTCAATTGGAACTTCACACTCAACACCATTATTAAGAATTGAAGCTGTTTTTGGAGCAAGACCAATGAGTTTTTTAATTGCTTCGGATGTTTTGCCTCTAGATATTGTCTCTAGAGTTTTCCCGAGTAAAATTAAAGTTATTATGACACCTGCAGTTTCAAAGTATAGATTATGCACGGCCATGTGGTCGCCTTTAATTATTAGCGCGAAGGAATATATACTATAGATTATAGCCGCCGAGGTGCCCATTGCTATTAATGAATCCATATTTGGGCTACGTTTAATGATTGATTTGACACCGTTAATATAGAATTTGTATCCTGCACCGATTATTGGAATTGTCAAAAGTAATTGAGTAAGAGCAAAGGCAAAATGGTTGTGAGTAAAATATTTAATCTCCATTCCTATCATTGTTCCCATGGATAGAATTAGGAGTGGTATCGCAAAAGTAGCTGAAATTATGAATTTCACCCACATGATTTTGATTAAGCGTTTTTCTGCTAATCCTGCATTCTCATTTATTGCTTCGCGGTCAAGTATTAAACCGTAACCAGCAGATGTCACAGCTTCGCGAATACTATCGGCAGTGATAATTGTGTCATCGAATTTAATATTAATTTTTTCAGTTGCAAAATTGACTGAGGCTGTCTCAACACCATTTAATTTTGAACAAACGGTAGCTACGCGCGATGCACAGGCTGCGCATGACATTCCAGTGACCTTGTAAATTTTCTGCACCATATTGTATACCTGCTACAAACATTCTTATTTTAATGATAGCATATTTATTGCCGTTTGTTATTACATATATTTTGCTATTTAGTGAAATTATATATCTATCGTCATTTATTGTCTATATTCTCTAAATTTAGACGGCAATATTTAATTATTTAATGCAAACTATTTGACAAGAATATTAAATGAAAATATAATATAGTTAGCAGATGCTAACTAGCATTTGATCAAATGCAATATGAATGTATTCTGAAAAAGACGAAATGAAAATTAATATTGCGGAGGTATTCTTATATGTGTAAAGACATTGTCATAGTATATTGGACTGGAACTGGAAATACAGAACAATTGGCTGAATCCATTGCATCGGGCATCAAGGATGCAGGTGGTTGTGTAGACGTATTTAATGTAGCGGATACAAACGCTGATGCAGTTGCTGCATACAATAAAATAGTTTTGGGCTGTCCTGCGATGGGTGATGAAGTTCTTGAAGAGGGCGAATTTGAACCATTCTATTTAGAACTTGAATCTAAACTCGCTGGGAAAACTGTAGCACTTTTCGGTTCATACGATTGGGGCGATGGTGAATGGATGCGTAGATGGAGTGCATCAGCCGAAGCAGCGGGTGCAAATGTTGTCGAAACCTTGATAGTGCAACTATCAGAAGATGGATCTGCCCAAGCAGGGGAACTAGGCAAAAAACTAGTTTAATTATCTAACAAAGTTATCTCCTTGCTTTATTCCCGTGTGATGCATGTGCTTAATATGCGTCACACGGAGAATCTAAACATATTCCTGCTACATGTTTAATATAATATGTTGAAAAGGAATAAGATGCGTGATTTTTGGCGTGAGCTAGTTTTTTTAACGAGAGGTGGGACTCGTGACATAAAGAGAAATATTAAGCACAATCGTACACATTACCTGATTTGCATATGTTGTGCGTGTATCGGAATTATAATTGCATTGTCTATGCCATGCTCTGTCGATAGTCGAAACACAAGCTTTTTATATCGCATTTCAATTGACGATTTTAATCCGTTTACGGGCATATTGTGCTTAGTGTCATTTACTTTTATATATTCACTAGTTATATTCGTAGCAGGTATCAATCTACAACTTTTTTCAATAGTAGGATATGGTAGTATATTTGTTGGAAGTTGCTCTATATGGCGCGCGACATTTAATGCTATACACAACAATCCACTGACGGGTATTCTTAATTTAATTTTATTTATTATCCCAATATTCATCGTCAATTTTGCACTGTTTTCGTATATTTTAGCTTCTGTTTATGATGCTAGATCGTATCGGGCTAGACAAAACAGGAAATGCACTCTAAGATGTGACAAGCACTTATTATTGCCATATTGCAAAATGCATTTGCTGCGAACTTTAATATTTAATCTAACGCTATGGACAGTATTAGTTGCTATTTTTTCAACAATCTATGCATAAAATTTGCTAAAATGCAAAAAATACAAGTGGAGGCTGTTATGAGAAAACTAATTTTAGTTAGCACCTTATTGACAATATTTGTATTTATCACAGGCACTATTACCGCACAAGCATATGCCCATGAAAAAAAGAATGAAATAGAAGGCGATGCTAAGAGTGTCTATGTAATTGATTTTCATGTAGGGAAAACATTATACGAGAAAAACGCTGATGAAAAGGCACCGATAGCGAGCATGGTAAAGATTATGACACTGCTGTTGACATTTGAAAACATAGAAAACGGAAAGTTGTCTCTAGAGGATAAAACTGTCATTAGTGCGCATGCTTCAAGTATGGGCGGGTCTCAAATGTTCATAAAGGAAGGCGATGAATATACTATTAGAGATCTTATAAAAGGTGTGGCAATTTGTAGCGCAAACGATGCTTCAGTGGCACTAGCTGAGGTGATAGCAGGGACGCATGATGGATTTGTTGATGTTATGAATGCAAGAGCTGTTGAGCTTGGTATGCTTAATACTGTCTTCATCAACGCTACTGGCTTACCTGGTGAGGGTCAATATAGCACAGCAAGAGATGTAACTATTATGATGAGAGAATTGTTAAAGCACAGTGAGTATTACAATTACGGTGGGATATTTTTGGAGGAGTATAAGCATCCAGATGGGCGTATAACGGAAATGGTAAATACTAACAAACTCGTTAGAAGATATAAAGGATGCGATTCAGGTAAAACGGGGTACACCGATGCAGCTGCATTTTGTGTGTCAGCATCAGCCGTTAGAGTGAACATGCGCGTAATTGTAACAGTAATTGGTTCTCCCGAAAGCAAAACGCGATTTGATACCACATGTGCATTGTTTAATTATGCATTTGGAAATTATAAACGAGAAATAATAGTAAACGAAAACGATATAATATCAAACAATATTGAAGTGGCAGGTGGGGATGAAGAGTCAATTGAATTGAGAGCGAAAAGTAGCATTGAATATATTGTAAAAAAGGGCGATACTATTCGCTATAGTTTAGATTTTGATTTACCAGACGTTATAAAAGCACCAATATTTGCTGGTCAAAGCGTTGGTAAAATAATAGTTTTAGATGACACAGGTGAAAAAATTAATGAGACTGATTTAATAGCAGTATGCGAAATTAAAAGCATCAACTTCTTGCAATCTCTACAGAAAATATTAAGTGAGTGGTTTATAAAGAGGAAAATTAAATAGTGTATTTGTGATGCGGGGGAGTTAGGCTATTATATTGTAAGTCTCGCACTTTAGTGTGCTAAGAGCGATGTATTAGTACCTAAATTCCCGCTACATATGCGCAGGCTGGTAACTGCGTCAAATTTTTAGTGCAGTGAACATTATTACTAATTCCAAATGCATCTACTTTTTTACACTTTATTAAAAATTTACAAAATATTATTTTCAAAAGATGCTATTCAAATTGATAAATTATAGTTTTTTATTGTGCATTGTGCGCACCTCATAAAAATGGAGCTATTTATGGGCAAACCATATTA
>JAITLB010000063.1 GCA_031278175.1 Christensenellaceae bacterium | reverse complement strand
ATAATTACTTTTAATAAGCGCGAGTCACATTAAATCTAATTTTATTATACTGCATTTATGCTATAGAGATAAGTGCCGTAAGTCTTTCTCGCATTATAAATATTGAATAACATTAAGCCCTTGCCCGAAAAACTCCCGACAAGCGCCTTAAGACAGTTGTATTTTATATAGGTCTTTCTTTAGTGTGGTGCGTTTTTAGGTTAACTAAGTTAGCATGCTACCGCTCACTTTAATATTTGAAAATGTCCTTTGTCTATATAATTTGCGGTTGCAAGATATAAGAGACTACTGAGTTAAAACTAGCAGGAGTAAATATTAATACTATGTCTTTTAGTGCGCCCCCCAGCGTCACCTTGCTATATAAACAGCTTTGATATTTAGTCTGCTCATTAATACCATCATATGACTTTGACATGATTAGTGATCCGCTATTAATTACACCAATATGCGCAAAAAACGATCAACGGACTGAGCTACTCTGTAGATAAATAGTAAGTGCACCAATTATCTGCGTTTAGTCTCTATCAGCACTTATACTAAATTCCTTGTTAAACTTCATTAGCGCACAATCGGCAAATGACTCACTAACCACCACCTGCAATTATACCACATAGGTCTACTTGTAGTCCATTTACGTTTTTCGATCCTCAATCACGAATCTCGCCACTGGTTGAATTTATTTGGGCCAATATACTTGCAAGTCCCCCACCTAAAGGGTATGACGCTACCGCGTTACTATTTACTACATAGGCAGTGGTAACCTCTAACACTTATGATATGGTATTTAGAGTGTTGAATTATTCTACTCTTTACTACTTGCATATACTAAACTAACTAATTGACACAAACCCGAGCTTAGCACAAATATTGTAGTAAGTATTATTAAACACAATCCGATTGAGAATTGTTTCTATTCTACTTTTGCCCGTCAGAAAACTTTGCATTGTATCCTCCAAATCCTTAACTCTATATCGACCTGCATTTCAAAATGCATTTATACTTGTCAAATCATTCGACTCACTCAACACGGATCCTCGCTTAGCTTAAAAAACTATGTTTAAACCTTAATAAACGCTAAATGCTGATAGATGTCATAAACTTTATGCTTTATTATTACACTAAAAGCAGTTCAGTATATTATAAACTCTTATGCTCAATGCAACACCTGTTATATGCATGCTCCGATTCTACAAAACTAGATCCAATTGCAAATTTTTTTGGAACATAACCACACTTTTATAGCAAATATGCACTTGCATTATACCAACAGACTTTCTAATTTGCGCACAAAACGATTGCGGCACCATACACGAACTTGAATGCGCCAACGCAATTTTAATGCTTAACCTCTTTAGTAAAATGCGTATATCTCCCAATTGCATTTTTACACTCAATTTAAAATGCCTAAATATGTTGAATTTCTTGACGTAACACACATTATACTATATCATTATTAAGCGATTAGATTGCACACCAAAAATTTGATTTACTTTAATGCCTTAATGATTGTTGATTAGTTTAATAGATAGGTCTAGTGACATATTGGGATTATTTTAGTAATTACTATCATTAAACTATACATTAGATGTAAATTTTGCGATTTTGTGCAATTGCAACTATTGTATCTTGTTTGTGCTCACCGTGTGCTTGTCTTGATGCTGTAATTTCGATGTCAGTTAATCGAATCAAATACATTATGACTTTCTATTATTGCTTAACACCAAAGCATATCAGATTTTAATTGATAAATAATTTTGCGTCGAGATATTTGACTTAAAATATAATTTATTTAATCATTTTAAATCATATAAATGCCTTTTGTTTAGATTGTCATATCAATCTGTTGTTATTTCAATTGACTAGGATCAAGCTTAGGTAATAATATTAATGTGCTACACTTAATGCTTAATATATCTAAAGGTTAGTAACTTAATCGATGTATAATCGAAAAAAGCCAGCTGTATATGTATTAATGCAGATTAAGATACGTGAATATACGTGTTTTTGACGGTTTTTAACCACTGATGATTCCACGCGTTCACACTAAAACAAAAACAAATCCATGCAGTGGTTCTCGTTTTCTTGTTTATAGTAAAGATACTATAAATAAAATATGACAAGTCGTACTCGTACACGACTCAAGAACTTAAGCAATATTCGTTTATAGGACACATAAATGAAAAAATATGATAGAATAACGCCAGATGGCACTGGCGATAGCGTATTCGTAGAATGTGATGCCAATTATCAAGTTGTGGAAACCCTACGACGACTCTTCAAGTCCTATGGCTATGGTGAGATTCGAACACCAACCATAGAATTCTTTGATGCGTTTTCTCATGGGATCGGCAAAATCTCGCAGGATACGCTATATACACTCACTGACAACAACGGGAGATTGCTTTCCTTGCGTCCTGATTCAACTAAACCTGTAGCAAGACTGTTTGCATCGCGTCTATATAAAAAGCAATCGCCACTACGCATTTATTATAATCAGCATGTCTTTAGACGAAGTATAAAATTTTGCAAGAAGTCGGATGAATATCTTCAAACAGGTGTTGAGTTGATAGATTCAGCGTCAATAAAAGCTGACGTTGAAGTTATTACTCTAGCTGTAAAAAGCATGAAAGCACTCTTTGGTGATGACTTTTATATCGAAATAGGTCATATGGGTTTGTTGCGTCCACTGCTTAATGCAATCGAAGACGAAGATATACGCCGTGAAGTTAGATCTGCTATCGCATTAAAGAATTATCCTGAAATAGATAGATTGTCAGGTATCATAGGCAATGCTGGGAATGTACTTCGCGAGATCCCTAGATTATTTGGCGCACCAAGCGTGTTAGATTATGCTGGATTCATTTTTAAAAGTGATACAACGCGTGCGGTTCTAAGTGACTTGAAATCTTTATGTAACGTTGCCGCAACTGCTTCATCAAAGGATAATGTCTTAGCCGATCTTGCCGTATTGAACGAATATGAATATTATACTGGTGCTGTGTTTAGAGGATATATAAAAGGTCAAGGTGTTGCAATATTATCAGGAGGTAGATACGACACACTATACTCTGATTATAATCTCAATGTGCCAGCGGTTGGATTTGCAATCAACACAGATTTAGCCTCCCGCATTATTCTAGAGAAAACATCTGCCGAGACACCACAAGAAAATATCGCCGTCCTCTTCTCAAAATTTGACGATGCGAACTTAGAACAACAACTTAAGGTCTATGCTAAAAAGGGATACAAAACTCTTACGGCTTTGTTTGATCTTCAAACTGATGCAAGAAACTACGCAATAGCAGTCGGTGCAAAAATGTTTGTTGTATTAAATGACGGTGTTGTCTACGAAGAAAATATTGGACCCCAACCTAATGATCCTAAACGCTAAAATTGGTGATTCACTGTGCTTACATGCGATGTAATACTTGTAGACTAAGTTTCTCTCTAAAAGTATTAGGTGAGCAAGCCTCACATTTAATATCTGCAAATGGTTTGATTGCTAAAATTTAGCATGGTGTTATATTTAATCAACGGACAACACTAATGGCAATGCTAAAATCGCAGTTGGTTGTTACATTAACCAACTAAAGACAGTGATGATTCAATTTACATGAATCTATCCAAACTCTTACAAGACTATCAAAAGATTATTTGGCGCATTGGAAAGGGTCGTCTAAATGGATTTTGACTTGAGTGTTGTGCAAGGATTAGGATTATTAAATTGATAGCGCTTGTAGTCATTGATATCCCTCTAAAATTTGGCTTTACTCGCAGCATTCAAAACGCAAGATTTTAAGCCACTTGTATAGGTATTAGCGTAGCGACTTACAGGTTTTAGACAATAAAATAAAAGCGCAGTGCGCGAGTTCTAAAATTTATATTTGCTTAGATTTTGCTTAACTAGCACTTCTAGCATAAAGAACATGAAAATCTATCATTGCAAGATGACAAGCAAATGACTTAGTTTTTGTAGCATACATGAGTTATCTACTGTCGCTTAGCAAAGTGGTTAGTTATATGCAAATATAACAGACAATAAAAATTAAAATTAACAGG
>JAITLB010000061.1 GCA_031278175.1 Christensenellaceae bacterium | reverse complement strand
AAAACGTAATACCTAGGCAACTGTTTGAAATTCCAATCCAAGCGACAATAGGATCCAAGATAATAGCGCGTGAAACCGTAAAGGCACTCCGCAAAGACGTTTTAGCAAAATGTTATGGTGGTGATATTACAAGAAAACGTAAACTCCTTGAAAAACAAAAAGAAGGCAAAAAGCGCATGCGACAGATGGGAAGCGTTGCAATACCATCCGATGCATTTATGTCGATATTAAAATTAGATGATTAAGAACAAATTGCCATTTGGTTTATATATTCATGTGCCATTTTGCCGCAGTAAATGCTCTTATTGTGATTTTTACTCTGCCACCTACAATGAAGATCTCGCTAAATTATATGTCGATGCTGTGATTTCAGAATTTAAGAGTGTGTTACTTGAGTTTGATGATATAGAATTTGATACAATTTATATAGGTGGTGGCACTCCGAGTGTGTTGTCAAACAAAACACTGAATAAACTTATTGAATCAATCCTCGCTTTGGGCAGATTCAGTGATGATTTAGAGTTTACTCTAGAAGTCAATCCAGAATCAGCTGTTAATTTGAAGGCATATGCAGATGCTGGTGTTAATAGGTTAAGTGTTGGTGTACAGTCACTAAATAATGATATATTGAAAAGTATAGGGCGCATACATACATCTACACTTGCACTACAAGTATTAGAGCAAGCTAGTACGTATTATAAGAATGTTAGTGCGGATATAATGTTAGGTCTACCCAATCAAAAATTATCCGATATTTCAACATCGATTTCTTTAATAGCACCAATTGTCACTCACATATCAGCGTATATACTAAAGTTATCCGATGATTCGCCGTTAGGTTTAAAAGTGCGCGATGGAATTACAACAATAATGAGTGATGATGAAATGGCTGACCAATATGAATGCGCCCGCGATGAACTAATGAAATTTGGCTTTTCCTGCTATGAAATTAGCAACTTTGCTAAAAGTGTTAATATGCAAAGCAGACATAATATGAAATATTGGTTGAGGCATGAGTACATAGGTTTAGGACCAGCTGCACATTCGTATATAAATAATAAACGTTTTTTTAATCCACCCGATCTAGTTAAATATTTGGAGTTTCAAACTCCGCGATTTCCACGAACGTTTTATGATGCTATACCTCTTACTAAGCAAGAAGAGATATTTGAAGCGATAATGTTAGGTCTTAGATTGACTACTGGAATTGATGTAGGCAAACTTAACACCGATTTCAACATAGACTTTTTAACTGACTATGCAGATGTAATTAAAAAGGTATCAGCAGTAACTTCATATAATAATGGTCATTTTGCGATGCTACCTGGCAAGATGTTGCTAGAGAGTGCTGTGGCTGTTGAATTCTTGCACTAGAGATAAAGCAGACTCTTAAATTGTCACTGCTTAGAGTAAAATTTTTAACGCAAATCCCAAATTATTTTTTAAAGCTATCCAATATCAAATGCGATAATGCGTATTTGCTTTTGCCATATATGTAAGCAAAAGGTAGTTGTGTAGTTTCATCTTCTTATTATAAAAACACAAATTACCTAAATACGCGTAATGCAAAAATTACACATTAAACCCATTATATAAGCAGATGAAATTGTTAGTGAATAATGCAACATTCGAGACTAAAAACATTCAACCAAAATAGCACTTAGAAGGATCCCAAAAATATCATTAAAAACGGAAATTTGAGTTGTGAGGGTGAGTTATCCACAATGCTATCCACAGTTATCCACAATCACACGTAGTTATCCACATTTTACGCATTGCGAAAGCTGGAATTTTAAGAGAAATATAGAGCATTGCATGCATGCTATGTCAGTTTAGAGTGAATCTTAATAAAGTTCTGCACATTAATTTTTGTAAAATTTGTTAGTATTTAGGGTGTCTAAATTGCATTTAAAATGCCATATTTTATTTGCTAAAACATTAATTTTTTAATTCCTAATTTAAGTGATTACTATCCTTTAAATTGGTAAGTGTGGAATATATTAACGATATAGAAAGATGATGAAAAGTGTGCTTAATATTTCGAGAACAAACATTAAATTCCCATTTTGTGCGCATGTAACATAAAGACACACCTCGAATACTCCATTTTGTAAGAGTCCTTTATGAGTGGCATTTTGAGTGCGTTTAAATAGTCGCTTTGCCTTTCCGCTGGATTCGAATATTTGATTGTTCCATTTTTTTGATTTTGCCTTTTATAATGCTAACTCATTTAACACACTTTAATGTGGCTTTTGCTACTAGTGCTACCTTTCTTAACCTCTTTCTTAATTCTGCCCGAGAATTAGTGCTATAAATATGCATAGCAATTTACCTCTGAGTGTTTCAAAGTTGTGTATTCTAGTAGTGCTGAAGTTTTCATTCCTACTCAACATCTCACATGAAGATTTTGGACTAATAATTTGTTTTGGGTTATTAGAGGATTAATATTGACAAAGCATTGGACTAGTACCTGAATATTATAGCGTATTATTGCATATAAAACAGTCTGCCCTTTTGCTCACAAATATTTTATGGTTCTATCGGAGTATTTGTGATTATTTGTATGTTTTGTACTCCCCATAGAGGATCTTCTATATATTTTGAATAAGCCGACTCAGGCACGTAAATTATAAGTGATTTAGGGACAAGGTAAAATGTTGTATCGCTTATTGCTGGAGGTGTTTCTGCTAATATTGTCAATTTTTTAAGATTTGACGATTGAAATACTTGCCCCTCAATAGTTGTTATTGTTGATGGTAATTCCAATTCTTCAATTGCTGTTGAATAAAATGCAAATGGTTCGATAATTTCAAGACCGTTAGATAATGTCACTTTTTTTAAATTATAACAATCAACGAATGAACGATCACCTATTGTTCGAATGTTTTTAGGAACTATTATAGTTTCTAGCGAGTAACAACCCCAGAACGTTCCAGCTGGAATATAATCCAGCGAAGTTGGAATATTTACGATTTTCAGTTTCCGACAACCATAAAAAGTGTCTCGTCCTAAATACCTAATAGTGTTGGGAAGTTCTATCGCCTCTATTGATATGCATTCACTGAATACACTCGTCTCAATTAATTCTAAATTCTCAGGAAAACTTACTGATATCATATTGGAGCATTCTGAAAAAGCATCGTTGTATATCTTTTTTAAACTTTTAGGTAAAACTATTTTTTTTAAGCTTGAGCATCTAAAGAACGCTTCATCCCCTATTATTTCTAAACTTTCTGGCAGTGTTACACTTTCTATTTGTGACATATTATAAAACGCTTTATTGGGCAGTGTGGTGACACCTTCCAATATTATAATATTTGTGAGAGTGTCG
>JAITLB010000002.1 GCA_031278175.1 Christensenellaceae bacterium | reverse complement strand
GTTGTCATTTAGTATAATGACAGTAAATATATTAGATCCGCTCATACTCTATAATATACTCAAACAATTGGTCTCAGTCTTCAATACACGCTGTTAGGTTTAAATGTAGTCTTTGAGATGTAGTAAATTTTAATAATTAATCTCTATAACTTGATTTCTATATGCATTAACTTTGTTTAACAGCCCTGTAATTTAATACACTTTGCGCTACATTTAGAAGATTAAAAGACTTAAAATAAAATATACAAACTATTGTGTCTATTATTAATGATAGCGTTGTTAATAATCACATTTTAATGATCGCTTGAAAGTCGGATTCGATGATCCATATGGAAAATTGTACATAATAATACGCTAGTAAAATAACTTTAAATCATAGCATGAGTGATTAAATATGCAAATAGTTAATCAGTGAAAAAGACACAGTGTATGCTAGTTATATAATAGCATGACTACTACATGGTTTTAGATATACAAGATTTAAAAAAAATGTAATTTAGAAATTAAAATCGCTAATTGGTATTACTTTACAACTAAAGCTAACTAGTGAAATTTAGTTTGAGCATAATAATGTTTCAATTTATATTAACGCTACGTTAAAATATATTATCCAGTCGCCCATATTTGTTCCGACATAGTATAAATAATTAGTTTTGCACTACATCGCAAATAGCTCTTAATATCCCAAATTTAAGTATGTTGGTACCCAACTAAGCAATTAAAATGCATAGATTTCATTAAATTAATATTTAAGGTTAAGTGCTATAACACTTCAAACTTTGAAATGAAACTGGGGGTGACAACAATTTTAGTAATAATATTAAATCACTCGAAAATTTAATTTAACTGCATCCCTGTGGCGAATGTAGTAAAACCCATGTAGACTCTTAAGCCTCGCCCTGCTTTCTGATTGTACGTAGCAATCAGAAAGCAGAGCATAGCAAAACTAAAATTTCAAATTAAAACAATTTGATCAATTCAAGTTAATCAAATGCCATCGCAAATAAACTACCATGATTTACTTAAAACATTGAGAGAATTAAATTCTATGTCTAGCGCCGAGGTGTATTCCTGCCACCAAAGTTAATACCGCCATTGGGCATATTCCCTCTGCTACCTATACTATCTTTATCATAAAGTGTGCCATCTATTATTACTTCACCACCCGACATTGTAAGTGTCAAATCACAATCAAGTGCTTCATAGTCGCGCAGAGTGCCCGATGGTCTAGTTATGTAAATGCTACCACCTGTTATATTAATACTACCGTTTGCATCTATTCCATCACCCGTGCCGCTTCGCGCTGGGAAAATTGTTATTACTCCACCGTTGATTATGACGAGTGCTTTTAATGATGCTGGGCTATTGAAGAAACCTGAGCTATCAGATCCGCCTGCACCATTAATTCCATCATCTTTTGCTATAATTTTAATAGTGCCATCATTTATAGTGACGGTCAATCCCTCAATTCCCTCATAGCATGTGCTTATATCAATTTCACCGCTATTTATGGTGAGTGATGTGTCAGCATGTATACCATCGTCACCAGTTGCTAATGCAAATGTGCCACCATCGATTGTAATTGAACCGTTTGAATGCAAACTATCATCACTAGAATTGATTTGGAAATTTCCATCTTTAATAGTGAGATCGGTCTCAGCTTTGATACCTTTTGAACTGTCGTCTGTTGGAGTTACCGAACTTCCACCACCAGTTTTAATATTGAAAGTGCCCGCATTAATTTGAATATATGTAGCAGCTTGAATAGCATCATTAACTGTAGTGATGTTGAAAGTCCCACCGTTTATTACTATGCTACCTAATAGTTCATTAGCTGCTATATCTTCTGCTGTTATTTCATCGTCTGTTTTCATGCCATCGCTTGCGGAATACAATGAAATTGTACCAGCATTAATTGTTATTGTATCATTGCCTTTAATCGCATTGTTTACAGCACTAGCAGAAATTATGCCACCGTTGATTTTAAGATTTGCTCTAGATCCGATTGCATTATTGCCATTTCCATTGACTATAAGAGAACCAGACCCTTGAATGGTCAAATCTTTGCGGATGAGTAGCGTTGCGTTTGGTTGCTCTTCATCATCATATCCTAATGGATATTTGCCCTCCTCATCTACATCTACACCACCGTCAGTTAAATAATTAGTTGACTCATCAGCTAGCTCAATTGTAACATCGGATTTTTTCAAGCATACAATTGCTGAGTAATTAGCACAATATATATTAACTCCATTAAGGACTAGAGTTACCGTTAATTCTTTTTTTGATACAGATACGAATCCACCATTTAAAGTCCCTTGCAACACATATGTACCACTTTTTGTTATTTCAACTATTACACCATACGTTTCATCGGTTTTAATTTTAACATCGCTTGCATTTGTGCCTGTTACGCTTGTTTCTGCACTTGACAACTGAATTACAGCATTAACTTCATCCGTGTCAGCTGTCCCGAGCAAATCTGCTTCATCTACATCGGGAATTTCAGCAGTCGGGGCTGCAACAGTTACAACAGAATTAGGTGTTAAAACATCCTCTTCATTTAATCCCGCTGGTATTGTAACAGTCTCTTCTACATCACCGTCATCAGTGTTACATGCAAATGCTATTAATGCTATGCTTAAGACAAGCAGACAAGCAACAAAGCCAGTTAAAAATTTCTTTTTCATAATGCTACGGCATCCTTATAATTAGTATTATTTGAGATAGGCACTCTGGATTTCAAATATAAGAGTGTTTTTTCTATATTGTATTATAAATTTACTTTGTTAAATTTGTATTTGTTTCTTGTTGCTAATTAATGATTATATATGAAATATACATTAATTTTACTAAATTTAATAGTGAAATGTTTTGCATGCTAAATTACGTTTAAAATGCCTATGTTGCTAGCTTGGAACAGCGGACAAATCGTAGCTAATGCAATTTGTTTACTCAATATTCTATAAAATTGGTACATATTATGAAAATTCATTATATATGCGCAAATTACAAATAAATTACAAACTGCATTCACTTTTAACTGTAAAAGTTCTTGAGATTTGTTTTGCAATTTAACACAAGGCATTAGACATTTAATCATCCGACAACAAAATTAAAACTTTTATATTAGATATAGCACATTTACTACTAGTTAATTTACAAATATGTAGTGGTTCATTCTCTATACTAAATTTAGAGAAATGCGCTTAATTATATTATTTGCTTTACTTTATGAAAGAGAAAAAATACATCGCCATCTTTTTTCTCAATATGAAAATGCCCACAATACCATTCTTTATACTCTATTGAATTCTTTATACGCTCGAGTGCCAATTCAGTGCGATTAGATACTTCGCTTTGATTGACTCCAGGTAAAAAGGCTTCACGTGGCAATTTGCTATACGGACACGTATGTGTGAAAACATAATCAAAACTCTCGTTACATACCCCCGCTTCTATTTTTTGTAATTCTTCATCTGATAACTCCTCGTCCTTCCACCATGCCCAATTACAATAAATGCGTGTCGGTTTGTCAACAGAATACGCTCCACCAACTACAAGACATTTTTTATCGTTAATAACCATGGTTTCACCATTTTCAACGAAATAGATTCCATGACTTGTGTATCCACTTGCACCCAATACTTTAATGCGCTCTAATTTTAATCTTTTAAATGGCAGTTCGTGATTGCCTTGTATGCAAAGTATTGTAATCGGCAAAGAATTCGCAAAATCTTGCAACAGGTAATCAGTTTCTATATCGTTATGAAATACATTATAAAAGAAACCACTATCCCCCAAGATAATGAGCAGGTCGTCTTTAGAGACTCTGGGTATGCGAGATACTCTTATCTCTAAGTCATATCTATCTGCGTGAACGTCTCCAGTTACAAAGACTCGCTTAAATGTCTTTTGATAATCCTTCATGAATACACCTATATCTATATTATCATATTAAGTTGGTTACGTCTACATATTTACTTGTTTTATTGAAATTTAATGATAATATTACGAGGTTGAATATTATCGAACTAATAACTGATTAAATATGCTAATTAAAATGGATAGTTACCGCTAGCTCGTTAATCCATAAATAGTTTCACCAAACAATGTCATAATTTTGATGCCTTTTTAACGTCTAGATTTAACGCTAATTTTTAAGCATATAACACACTCATTATATGTTGTTGGAATATGGATTAACCATTTTAAACACTGCAGTTATAACTTACTATGCTTTTATCACCAATTGAGTTTTGTTTCAGTAATTTTAAGTAAATAGCAATTGGGCTTTGTATTGTTATGCCCACCGATTAGAAAACATTAAGTTTCTATTGATTGAAGATAGGCATTTACTGTTATATGTGACAGGCAATTATACTATAATCTTGTTGGATCTAAAGCATTTATTAAGTGGCATAATATCTAATGAGAATAGAACTTTGTTTTATGTGCGCTACAATCGTGCGTCTCTGCTTACATAGCTTGATAAGATTATATATCCTATTTGACCACCTGTGCAACATAGAGCCGAAATGTCGTGTTGTGGTCACAGTTCACTAGTCAGTGAGCCCCTTAACATAAGTTAAATGATTTTATGTCTCATCCCTCATACTAAAACATTTGCGCATATAAATTTAATGTTTGCCTAAAAATCGAACAGTCAACTCTTTACAGAAACCCATTTGATATTAAAGTTTATTTATATAGAGATATTAAGCACAAATCTAATATTGTATTTAGTGTCAAAGTGATTAGTCATATAGCAATGATGAGGGTGATTATATTAATACACAGATTAACAACAACTAACAAAGTTCTAAGCTAGCAAAATGTTTTTTGCGTTATCTAAAGTTTGATTTAATAAAGATCGTTAAATGAGACTTAAATAAAAGATCGCAATTTTGTGGTGTTCCATTTGTCGATTCAAATGACTATTGCGAAAAATGCAAGTCGTCCCTTATCTATGATATGTCCACACTTCAAATATTTGATGCTTAAAACAACTAATAGACATACATATTGTATAAGAGTAGATTTAAGTAGCAAAAATATTTATGAGTGGAAAACTCAATTCTAAACTACGCTAAGCCACATTGCGTGGGAAGTCAAATATGACTAGCATAAGGCAAGGTCTGCAACGGACAATGTGCTAAATGCGTCTGATTAAATGGTTAACTAACACTGCGGTGGTGTCTATGTAAAACATTGAGTTGCACTATTATCAAATTAAGTGCACCTTAGTCAAGCTCTCTCGCCTGCGACAATATGCCGCAGGCGAGTAATAAAATTATCTCTGCTGAATATTCTAGATACAATTACTCAACGGACAGCGTATTCATAATCATACTAAAATCTGTTTCTATCTTTGCAAGCTCATCTTCAGTCGCATCGGAAAAATTAGGAGGATAAGTAAAGACAAACAGAAGTAAACTGTCATCTCTAAGCACAAAAAAACTCTGTTGCTTTTCAATTACGTTGACTCCTATTAATTGAAATTTAAAATTATAGACAAAAGAAATAGTTTTTAAATTATTAATTGTCTCCTTCTTAAATGTAACATCTTCTATTGTCATCCCTTGAGCGGCTGCAGGAATAACAAAATTAGAATCAAATATTTGCTTGCCATTCTCTTCATTAATATCTTCATAATTTTGATAGTTTAATTGGTCTTTCCCAACTCGAGATATATTGAAATTCGCTCCATCTGGTCCGGTAAATGTTTGCATGCTTAATGATGTGCCCGAACCCCTCGAAAAATTAGTTGGAAAATAAAACCTAGCATTCAAAGTCTTTGATGAGTCATTCATAAATGCAAATGCACCACTTGTGTATCCTTCCCCTGCTGAAACAGCATAATCTAAAGTTGAGCTACCAAAGGAAGTATACTGTATAAGCATGTGTTTGCGACTGATGGGTTTTGACGTATCGAAGCCCGATACCATGCTTTTCTCGATAGGAATTATGGTTTCGGTTTTATCAGTGTAGATTGTTTTTACATTTATGCCTGTGGGATCAAATTCATCGCCAACTTGATATAGCGTTTTTCTCGTAGCAGCGTTGATTTCTAATTTTGTCTCCACTACTGCTGCAGGAAGAATTTTAATATGATATTCAAGTATTAACTCACCACTCAATGTATTGCTAGTTATCTTAATTGCTACTGCTTGACTATCAGTTTCTGACGAACTGTCAAAACCATCTACAGTCAGAATAAACCTTTTTTCGTTGGCTATGAAATATAAGTTGCAATCACCAGTTGTGGTTTCTACAGTTCCCTCTTTATACTTCAAGTTAACATATACATCATTGAAATCAAATTCCTCACCTTTGTAATACTCAACCCTAGTAGCAGCTCCTTTCTCAACGGAAATGAGATAATTATCAGTAGTGTCGCATGCACTTAACACGCACACCAAAGCTATAAAAACTATAGCCAAAAGTCCAAATATATAACCCTTTTTCATGTGATACTCCATTCGTTCTAACATAGATTATTTGCATATCTATGTTAAAGATATATAATTACCTGTACTTTTAACAGTAATGCATCCAATTCTAAATAACAGACAGCATGTTTTAGTGAAATCTAAATGCCCAGCGCACCATCCAAATTTGCATAGTACACTCTACGTAAATAACGCAGGGTTACACACGCTAAACCTCGGACTTTACTGAAATTAAATCAAAACTCATCACAAAAATTGTAACAGATTCGAATTTCATTAATAAGGCTTGGTTGTGCATTAAACTCAATTTTACACGTGGTAAACCGATTTCAATTTTCAACTATTAAAGATGCAGGTGGGACAATTAATATAAATTGTCTCTAGTTAAACTGTTGAATTTGTTTGGCGGTAGAAAAATTCATAATCAGCACACTACGATCCTCTCAAGTATAATGCATTGCTATAACTTGAAAGGCATTTCGGATGCAAAATATGGTTGTTCATGCTAGTTATTCTTGAATAAATACTTTTAGTCACATGCCTAAACTTGCATTACATTGCTGTGCAAATTTATTTCCACTTGCGAATAATTTATGAAACTTACTCAAAATTCTTCACAACATTACATTTTGACGACTGTATTGCATGTCTTTAAGCGACTTACTCGTATATACAGTAATATCCCAACAAACCCATGCTAATTATACACTATTTCCACGTTTCAATCAATAAAAACAACCATTTTTTCTCATTTATTACACATTAAACGACAGTTTGATGCGTTTTCACAGTTGAAGCGTAAATTTAACAATTGAACCCAAGTGATTCTCATCAATAGTAATAAGTATTAAATGTATTTTAATCTACCACTTAATTTAACTCTACCACTCATTAGCATTATTTCTCCACTTGTCTAAATCATTATATCACCTTAAGCAAAATTTGCTAATTAATTTAGTGTTTACTAACTGTTATTCACTTGCGCGACTGTCAGGATTTCAAATTGAATTACAGCAAGGTCGAGATTAAAGTTTTAAGCTCTGCTCGATTAAGGGCATTTGCCTTTAATTGCAATTAATCATGTGATTAATTGTTATAACTACAAGCATATATGCTATATGTTATTGCACTTTAGACAATTTAATATTTCAAAATGATTAGAGTAAATGCTATTTTTAACTTGTTATTCTATCTTGATTATGTTATTATATTAAATGAGGTTAGAGCACCCTTGAATCACTCAGGAGGCTCGAATATATGCAACAAATGAAATAACATAAATCTACTGGGTTTATATAAAATTTAATCGCATAGTATAGCAATTTCCTTACATTCTAATTGCGTCATGCACTAATGCAAAAATGCTACAGCCTAGTAATGTGTTTCTTTGGATTGTGTTGTATACAAGCTTAAAATGGCATTCTATTAAGCGCGTCAGGATTTTGATCACTTATGTAACGCAATATAGGTAGCAATTAAGCGATGTGTTCTGCTCTAATTTTGCCTGTTGTATTATATATACTTACCAACATCAAGATCTATATTGCTAGAATGAGAACACATGCGCCTTAATGCTTGCTTACTCAATTACCTTGTGCGCTTGTTGTAAGATATTAAACTTGAAACAGTTCTAAGCATTAATGATTAACAGTTTATTATCCATTATGAATAGTATACTCAAGTTAAGATAGTGATGTTATTGCCTTATGTCAATTTGCAGGCATATTGTCTATCACCTAGATTAACTTTTGCTATTTAATTCTAGACTGCAGAAATCTATGTATGAAGGCACAATGCAATTCCCCACTATACAACAAATTACTGTGTGTAATTTGCAGATAATCAGGAGCATTTATAATGGCTAAACAAAAATATTATGCCGTTAAGAAAGGTCACAAGACTGGAATATTTTTAACATGGGATGAGTGTAGGGCTGCAACTGAATCTTATGCCGATCCCGTGTTTAGAAGTTTTAACTCTAAAATTGAAGCTAATGCTTATTTGTCGGGTGAAGATTTAGTTATGGAAAACGATATCCTCCCACGCGTTAAACAAGGCATACCCGTTGCTTTCACCGATGGTAGTTATAACATTGCAAATGATCTATATGGTGGCGGCGCTGTCATTTTCGTGCCACCGACTAAAAGCCAGGATGAAACTAATACTATTAATAACAGCAAACCTGAATGCTTAAAATTCATATTCAAAGGTACTATTGCCAAATACAGCAAACATAAAAACATTGCAGGCGAAATCATTGCTGGATGTGGTGTTATTAAATGGGCCATTGATAATGGTTATACTAAAATTGCGATTTTCCATGATCTAATTGGGCTCAGTGAATGGGCATTAGGCAAATGGAAAACTAATTGTTCTGTTAGCAGGGATTATAAGGCATATATTGACACAATAATAGATAAAATAGAATTGGAATTTGTTAAAGTGAGTGGACATTCTAACAATAAATATAATGACATTGCTGATGAACTAGCAAAACAATCAGTTATTTAAATCACCATAACTCACATCTCATGGTAAAATTATTCATACTTAATGCCATGCCGCAAACAAATGCTGATTTAAATGTTTTATACTCTTCTGTATTTTAAATTGAGTTACGAGATAGAATTGATATTCTAAACGCTGACATTGCATGGTCGTAATAAGCATTTATATTTAAATTACAAATTAAAATGAATTTAATATTGATATAACTGACTAAATGTAGTATAATACGCGCATCATTACAAACTACCACGTTTAATGTTGACACTGTTATTAAATACAAGTGGAAACTCGCTACTAGTTAAATGCTCTCTATGTCACTTTTTGCATTAATATATATAAATGCACTTTATAGAGTGTCAAATTACATTAGACTATTAAAACGGGGTACAATATAATTAACGGATGCGTGGCATAATCGCATCTTAAGATAATACTTACAATTAAATAGTAAAACAAGTTAATAAATCACAATGGAGAAGCGTATTGAAAAAAATTATATTTTTTGATCTTGAAACAAAACCTAAAGAAAAACAAAAGTTTGGTAATATAATTAAGTTTGGTGCTATTAACGATAGTAATGAATACATATGCACATCTGATAAATGTATTTTTACACTCTTTATCAAAAATGCAAAGTTTTTGTGTGGTCATAATATTTTAAAGCACGATAAAAAATATATTTTACACTATATGCCCGAATATGACTTATCTAAAATAGAGCAAATTGATACACTATATTTGTGGCCCTTGGTATCTCCTGCTAGAATGTATTATAAGCTCATTAAAACATATAAATCAGATGCACAGACAAAAAACAACCCGCATCTGGATTCGAAGTTAGCACGTGAATTGTTTGATAAAATAGTTGATGCTTTTATAGAATTAAATCAATCTCTTAAGGACATTTTTCATGCATTACTACATGAACAATACAATTTCAAGTCTTTTTTTCTACATCCAGCAATTAAATATTCAATAAAATTCAGTGAAACTATAGATTGTGAAAAAACTATAAAAAGCTATTTCAAAGATATAATTTGTGAAAGTGCAGATATTAAAAAATTGATATCTGATACTCCAGTCGAGCTTGCATATTCGCTGGCAATAATAAACGCGACAGATAAATACATCTTTGTCCCATCATGGGTGACAATAAATCATTCTGGTGTGCATGATGTTATCTCTAGTTTAAGAAATAAACACTGTGACTCTGAGCGTGAATGTTTATATTGCAAAAATAAATTTGTAGCACTAAAAGAGCTTAAACGACTTTTCGCATACACTCAATTTAAGGAATATGATGGAAAACCATTACAAGAAGATGCAATAAACGCAACAATGAACGGAAAATCAATACTTGCAATTTTTCAACCAAGTGATGATAATTCAATCACTTTCCAATTACCAGCACTTATTCAAGCTGAAACCACAAATAAACTGACAGTGGTCATATCTCCATCTCTGTCTCTAATACAGCATCAAATTGACAGACTTGAAGGATATGATATCACTGCTGCGGTAGCATTATACCCGAGTCTTAATTATAATGATCAAATAAATGTTATTGATCGCATCAAAAATGGAAATGCCTCAATTGTATATCTTGCAGAAGAATCTTTCTGCAATAAGTCAAATATTCTTTTTGAAAAGGAATTATTATTATTAAACAGGAAAATTGGGAGGTTCGTAATTGACGATGTATGTCGTCTAACATCATTGGACCGTGATCCGCAAGTCGATTATTCAAACATAACTAATTTTATTAAAAAATATAAAGAAAAAAGGGGATTAAAATACATTCCAGTGTCCTGTTTTACGACTACTGCAAGACCCGATGTTGTAGGCGATATCACAGCATATTTTGAAAAAGAGCTTGATCTCGAACTTGAGAAGTTTATAAGTACAGCACAAAGAAAAAAGTTTAAATATCAAGTTCACAAAGTTGATTCCAACGAAATAAAATTTGCAGAACTCCTAAAATTGTTACAGCGTCCTGAATTAATTCCTGCTATTGTTTATGTTGCAACAACCAAAACTGCAAAGAATTTAACCGAGGCGCTTAATACAAACAATATCCATGCCGTAAATTATCATGAACAAGAAAGCAAATTGCACAAATCAAATCATGCTGAATTCATGAATAGATCTA
>JAITLB010000251.1 GCA_031278175.1 Christensenellaceae bacterium | reverse complement strand
TATATTATCGAAGTACCCAATGTTGAGGAATTAGTTATTCCAGAATATATAGACGGGAAAAGGGTTCAAGGAATGGGCTATTATGATTCTGGACTTGGTTACGGTAAAGAATACAAAGTCGTTGGAAATGCAACAGTAAAACTTACAGTTCAACATCAATTTCATATTAATGTTCCTGAAAATGATGTTGTTGACTTTCCCAATTTGAAGAGTCTTGTATTTTTAGATTTCCTGTATTGCAATGCTGTGTCGACAACGAAAGAAATATTGGTCCCTTACTGTGTTGGCGGGGGAAACAAGGCGAATTTACCTATAGTAGAGTTGAGAAAAACTAATCGCGAATTTAGTTTGGATGAGTTCATGACCAACACAATCCTAATCCCTGATTATGTAAAAATAATAGAGGCTGATGTGTTTGCGGGTTTAATTGATGTGGTTATTAAAACATCGTACGAAACAAACCCTGTTGGCTGGAAATACGGTTGGAATGGTAATTGCGAAGTTGAGTGGGGATCAGAAATAGATTTTAATTAGAGGTTGTAATCATGATATTGTGTAATAGTAAATTTGCTTTAAAAATCTGTATTGTAATAATAATTCTGGTTCTCATTTTTTCAGTAGTTCCAGATAGTACCAATTATAGATCAAGTTAGCATTGATAAAAGGCAAAATCAGTAAAAAATGGAACAATAAAATATTTGAATCCAACGAATAAGCAAAGCGACTATTTAAACGCACTCAAAATACCACTTATAAAGGCACCTTTCAAAATGGAATAATAGAGGTTTTTTTGTGATATGCGCATAAACGGGAATTTAGGTTACATTCTTTTATGATAATCCTCGCATCAAAGGTTAGCACTAGACAATCTTACATGAATTTGCAAAGATATATCGCATCTGTATATGTCCTTATAGTAAGAGTACATAATTATTCTCTAATCACTCTTCGACAACTAAAGCTATTGTTATTATATTCGATTTAACATTGCGCTGTAATTATTCCCTAAAGGCTTGTAATTAGTTATCAATGCTTTAGCCGCCCACTACAGATTAATTAACCCGATAGATTATTTATTATTAAAGGAGTTTCTATCAAAAATCTCTGCTCAAAAGCGTTGATTAATTTCTCAAAATAAGTTAAAATATACATGCTTATTTAACACTTACCATTAGTAAAGTATGCGATTTAATTCAATTATTCGATAAAAATGTTTGATGTTCTTCACCATTTTTAGCCTGGTATATTTAAGCACTAAATATGCCAAAATTAGAGTAATCTTATAATGCAGACACGTTTTATGCACTAAAGATTCTGGTGTCTCTATATTAAATCATTTTTATCGCTTTTTACATAATGTATTAAGCATGAAATCGAATTGTTAATCTCGTTGCGTTTTACAGCAATTAAGTTATTTAAAGTGTACTATGTGGGGCGCAAATGATTCAAGCTATATATTCATTGTCTTTGCTTGAATTGCAATAGATATGCTAGTTTCAAGAATTCGGTATTAACTAGTGCAGGTTTTCAATAAATGCAAATAACTGCACCGTAAATCATGCTTGAAATTGGTGAGCAAACCATTCATGCAAAACATCTAATTCTAAATCATGGTGTTTATTGACGCTTTAACAAGACTCGATTACGTGATGAGAATTCCGAACTTTGAATTTGAATTTTGAGTTGTACTACAGATCAAATATATTGCTAGTATACTAAAATGGTTCTAAGGTTGAATAAAATTTGATAAGCATTACATTGCACTACACAGCATAATAAATATGCATGTGTAAAGAAGGAGTAATTATAGTGAGGAAATCTAATACAGCACTAAATAGAACTAACAAGTCATTATCTGAAGGCGATTTGAATAGTGATGAACACTATACCCAATATATTGACATCGCTACAGAACTTTTTTATTACAAGGAGTTTTTGAAAAATGCAAATATACTCTGTCCGTGTGATGATGAGAATAGTCAATTCACTAAGTTTTTTAAAAACGCTATGAACTTGTATGAAATAAATAGTTTCGAACATTATAGTTATAACCCCCAGACAAATGAAGGCATACAATTCCAGAAATCAATTCCACAGTTTGCAAGCAAATATCCAGATGGGATCGTAGTTACAAACCCACCGTTTTCATGTATTAGGGAATATGTCGAGTTGTTAGATCGTCATAAATTAAAGTATCTATTCATCGCACCAATGACATCAGCGCCATATAGAACGCACTTTCTACTGCATATACTCAATCGTAAAATGTGGTGCGGCCATAATCAACCCAAAAAATTTAACCTGCCGGATGGATCCGAAAAGGGTTTTGGAAACATATGTTGGTTTACTAACTTGCGGTATAAAGAATGCTTTACAACTATATATTTGACTCATTATATGAAACATCATGAATACAAATACTCTAAAACGCAAACAGATATTTTATGGGTTGAGGAATGCGCTGAAATTCCAATAGACTATACAGGATTAATGCGTGTTCCTATGTCATATATCATTAAGCATAATCCCGATCAATTTGAAATTATATATGGCGGAAATAACACAATGGCCGATAAAAATAATCAGGTTATAAAAGTTGATACACCTGACGGGAAAACACCATTTTTATCATTTATAATTAAACGCGTTAATGGAGCGAAAATATAATGGAAACACAACATGCATTAATTAAAATAAAAGCACTTTTAGACGAAATAAAATACAACCTCAAAGTTGATATACAAAGAGATTTTGTTTATAGTCAGACACAGCAACAGAATGTTATTGAAAGTTTATTGCGTAATAATTCGCTCGGCGAATTGAAAATGTGGATTGTAGGTAATACTTACGATGTCATTGACGGAAAACAGCGCATAACAGCAATAAGACGCTTTATAATTAATATGTTTGAATTGACGACAAAAGAAGTTTGGACATCACTTAGTCCGCAAATGCAAGAGAAAATATTAGATACAAATATAGCAATAGCCATTCAAAGTGGCACATTTGATGAAAAAGTTAAATCGTTCAAATTGACAAACACTGCCGAGAAAGTTCATCCTTTTGAAGAATTGTATGCATTATACAACAAAAGCTGGTTGACTGAATTAAAATACATTGGTGAAACTAATTCAGCATTTTGCAAAGTATTCGGAAGTTATGAACGCGGAAATAACATAATGAGATTATTGAAAATTCATAACCTTTTAGATCCTAATGGAATGCTACGAGAAAATGCCATTATAGATTTTGCGGAATTTTGGCGCAACCTAAGTTATTATATAGATAAAACTTTATTTCTTTTTGGCAAATACCCATACGATATGACTGTATTATATGAATTAGTGATAAATAATAAGGAACGTGCAGAGAAATTAGAACCCGATATTCCTAAACTGTTACTTAATAAGAAAAATGGTGTATTCAAACTCAATGAAGATAGCTTAGACACATATTATGGTAATATTTTAGGTATCTATCTTCCAAAAGATAGTCGCAGGCTTTTTACACCATCGCAGAAAGAAAAATTGTTCGAAGATGAAAAATTTCGAGATGGTACACCTTCAGATAGAAGTTTTGACGAATATGAAACAAATCATATTATAAGATGGGAGGACGGTGGACGTACCACTATATCAAATGGAGAACTTGTATTACCAATTGAAAATAAAACTATATGCAACAATACTTAAATCATTTAAATAAATAGTTAGCAAATATAAATGAGATTTTGATACAATGAGTATTAACATGCTCTTCTTCAAAGTTAATAGATGTTTAAGCACATCCAACCATTTTATCACACAAGTTTGCGTTTGAAATAGCATGATTATCTCAGGCTATAACACAACCGAGTAATTCCTGATATTGTATTTCAATTGCATCCGATAATTAGAGATTAATTAGATATCTTATATTCTTCGATATATTTTCGCTCGACCATTTTTTTATCTATTACGTAAGTATGATAATTTTAAAGATGCCGCTCTCAATCAATACTTGTAGTCAATAAATCGTTTATTTATATATGGCATCCTGTATTTCTATCAAGAAAAATACAATTACATTTTAAACACTGAACCTGCATTCCTGTCTAATTTGAAAAAATGCACTTTGTCACTTTATTAATTATGACAGTAATTAACGCTAAAGTGGTTTTAGGATTCATAAGCATAATTAAATGGTTACTGATTTTAATTTTACACAATGTTATGTCATCATCAATTTAATTGATTCATTTTTAATCACACCCGCTATGAGTTAATTCCTTGCTATATACTAATCATCTAGGATAATATCCCTACATTCAATATGTCCTGGTAATTGTTCGTCTCTTGAAATTATAATGTCGTATTTTAAGTCCAGCATATTTTACGCTCAAGCATGGAACAGGATGTCATATTCACATATAAATCTACAGGATGTTGT
>JAITLB010000228.1 GCA_031278175.1 Christensenellaceae bacterium | reverse complement strand
CAACAAGGAAAAATTCATAAACGGTTGCAAATTGTTGCAAATTGATATTGACAGAGCAGAGATAAACAAAAACATCAAAGCGGATGAATATATCGTTGGTGACATCAAATCCGTTATTTCATCGCTATTAGATAAAATCTCACAAACAAAAAATGATGCATGGCTAAATCGTATAGCCACGCTGAAAAAGTGCAACGAAAATGCATTGTGGGAGGGGTATCAAAAATTTGCGCCTAAGCAGATAGTGGAGTGTGTGCAAGAAATATTAGGCGACACCCCTGTGGCCACTGATGTTGGGCAGCATCAGATGTGGGCTGCGCAGTATTATAGATTCAAGCAGGCACGTTCATTTGTGACAAGTGGCGGTTTGGGTACAATGGGATACGGTATGGGGGCCGCAATTGGCGCATCTATTGCATCAGGCGGGAGGCGAGTAGTATTATTTACCAGCGATGGTAGTTTCCATATGAATATGAACGAGCTAACTACAGCAGTATCATACAAGTTGCCGATAACGATTATTTTACTAGATAACAATGCATTAGGTATGGTCAGACAATGGCAAACAATGTTCTACGGGAGACGCTATTCGCAGACTACATTAAACAGAAAGACGAACTATAAAATGTTGGCAGAGTCATTTGGCGCGTGTGGGTTCAATGCAAACAATCAAAACGAACTAGTAGATGCACTTGAGAAGGCTAAAACGATTTTAGATCGTCCCAGTTTGATTCATTGTGTTATTGATTCGGACGAGAATGTTTTCCCGATGATACCACCAAATGGTACGATTAACGATATAATTATTAGATGAGGAGATATTAATGGAATTTGGTAAGCACGCAATATTTGCTTTAGTTACAAATAAACATGGCGTTTTGATGAGAATCTCGGGATTGTTTTCTAAGCGTGGATACAATATAGACAATTTGAGTGTTGGTAGGACAGAAAACCCAGAAATATCACGCATGACAATTGTTGTGGATTGCGAAATTGAATTGCTTGAACAAATAGTTCAACAGCTGAAGAAACTAGTTGATGTTGTTGCTGTGTCTGTTGCTAACTCGCATAAATGCGTTGCACGTGAGCTGATGTTAGTCAAGATACATCATGACACCGATGACAGAGCTTTATTAGAAGCTATAAATGTTTTTAGAGGTAGAGTTGTTGATATGGCGACTGAATCGGTTGTTATTGAAATAACGGGTGAATATGACAAACTAGATGCATTTATAAATTATGTTAGTAAATTTGGTATTATAGAGATGAGTCGTACAGGTTTAACCGCATTAGATAGAGGATCCGCTTCTCTTCTTACTAATGCAGATATGACTGATTGAGTGAAGCATATTAAAATCAAGAAAAGGAGACTTTTATATGAAAACTGCCATATCAGCAGTAAAAGCGCCATCTGCGATAGGTCCATATTCACAGGCTATCAAATATGGTGATATGATTTTTTTATCAGGGCAACTTCCTTTGAATGCAGAAAATGGTTGCATGCCCGATGGAATTGAAGAGCAGACACGACAAGTATTAGAGAATATAAAATTTGTACTTGAAGCGCAGTCTCTAAGTTTAGAGTCTATTGTCAAGACGACAGTATTCTTAAAAGACATGTCACATTTTGCAAAAATGAATGGCATTTATGATAAATATTTTAGAGCGCCTTATCCAGCCCGTAGCACAGTCCAAGTTGCGGCACTCCCAAAAGACGCTTTAATTGAAATAGAGTGCATCGCTGTAGATGCGAATAAAAAATATTAATAATTTCGAGGTATTATATGGCAACATTGTTTTACGAAAAAGATTGTGATTTGAGTAAATTACAAGCAAAAATAGTAGCTATAATTGGTTATGGCAGTCAAGGACATGCGCACGCACTTAATCTTAAAGATAGTGGTGTTGATGTAATTATAGGATTGTATGATGGTGCGCCATCAGCAGAACGAGCACGTGCCGCAGGGTTTTCCGTTTACTCGGTAGCAGAGGCGACAAAGCGAGCTGACGTTATTATGATTTTAGTTAATGATGAAAAACAGGCAATGCTCTATCAAAGCGAAATTAAACCATTCCTAAAGAGTGGAAAGACATTAGCTTTTGCGCATGGCTTTAATATTCACTATCAGCAAATAGTTCCACCAAGCGATATAGATGTTATAATGATCGCACCTAAAGGACCAGGCCACACTGTGCGTTCTCAGTTTCAAGAGGGCTTAGGTGTCCCTGATTTAGTTGCAGTCTACCAAGACATATCAGGACACGCTCTTAAGACAGCTTTAGCTTATGCTGCAGGCATCGGTGGCGCACGAGCAGGAATATTACAAACTACATTCAAAGAAGAAACTGAAACTGATCTTTTTGGTGAACAAGCTGTCTTATGTGGCGGAGTAACTGCACTTATGAAGGCTGGATTTGACACACTGGTTGCTGCTGGTTATCAACCAGAAAGTGCTTACTTTGAATGCGTCCATGAAATGAAATTGATAATTGATCTAGTAGCTAAAGGTGGTTTTTCATTTATGCGTTATTCCATTAGCGATACAGCTGAATATGGTGATTACACTTCAGGTGATAGAGTTATAACGAAAGAGTCAAAAGATGCCATGAAACAAATTTTACAAGAAATACAGAATGGAACTTTTGCTAAAAAATGGATAGATGAAAATAAAAATGGTAGAAAAGAGTTTACTGCTATGAGAGAGGAAGCTTCCAAGACCCAAGTAGAGTCTGTCGGCGCAAAATTAAGGAAGCAAATGCGAACAACAAAAGAGAAATAGCAGTTTTGTGTTTCCAGAATGATAAGTATGGAAACACGTAAGAGTTAGTTAGGCATATAGAGTAGCGGCGGTAAAAGCAACATGAGGACAATTTATGAAGAGTGATATATTAAAAGACGGGGCTAAAACGGCACCACATAGAGCATTGCTGAAGGCATCAGGTCTTACTGATAGTGATATAAGGAAACCATTTGTTGGTATAGTAAATTCGCATAATGATATTGTACCAGGACATATTGATCTTGATAAAATTGCTTTAGCTGTAAAGCAAGGTGTTGCAGCGGCAGGTGGCGTACCTTTAGAATTCAACACTATTGCAGTATGTGATGGTATTGCAATGGGTCATGAGGGGATGAAATATTCTTTAGCTTCTCGTGAAGTTATCGCTGACTCTATTGAATGTATGGCGCTAGCTCATTGCTTAGATGCGCTAGTATTTATACCCAATTGTGATAAAGTTACACCTGGAATGTTGATGGCAGCTGTAAGATTAGACTTGCCATCAATATTCATATCGGGTGGCCCGATGCTATCAATTGATTATGACGGTATTTACTATGATTTAAATTCTGTTTTTGAATGCGCTGGGGCGCAAATGGCAGGTAAAGCAACCGATAAAAGCTTAAGCGAGATTGAATCATTAGCATGTCCGTCTTGTGGTTCTTGCGCAGGTATGTTTACAGCTAACTCAATGAATTGCTTGTGCGAGGCTATCGGGATTGCGCTTCCGGGAAATGGAACAATACCAGCTGTATATTCAGAAAGACGGAGATTAGCAAAGGACGCGGGTGAGACAATCATGCACCTTTTCAGAGAGAATATAACCGCTCGACAAATTATAAATGAGCGATCAATTTTTAACGCGCTTACTGTTGATATGGCACTAGGTTGTTCTACTAATACGGCTTTGCATTTAGCTGCAATAGCAAAGGAATGCAACATCAGTTTTAATTTAGAGTGGATAAATGAAATTAGCAGTAAAACACCAACATTATGCAAATTAGCCCCTGCTGGCAAGCATCATATGCAAGATTTGCATCGCGCAGGCGGGGTATATGCAATAATGAGTGAGATCAAGAACAAATTAGACCTCGGAGCGATGACTGTAACAGGTCAAAGTATCGGCAAAAATCTTGAACAAATTCACTGCACTGATAATACAGTAATTAGAAACATAAATCAGCCGTATTCATTTGATGGTGGTTTAGCAGCACTGTTTGGTAATATTGCACCCGAAGGCTGTGTTGTAAAGCGTAGTGCTGTGGATAGCGGTATGTTAAAATTCACTGGCAAGGCATGTGTGTTTAATTCTGAAAGCGAGGCATATGACGCAATTGTATCGGGACGCATAACCAAAGGTGATGTAGTTGTAATTAGGTATGAAGGCCCAATTGGCGGGCCTGGAATGCGCGAAATGTTAGCGCCAACCTCAGCACTTGCTGGTGTAGGGCTAGATAAATATGTAGCGCTGATAACGGATGGTAGATTTTCAGGGGCAACGCGTGGTGCTGCTATAGGACATGTTTCGCCTGAAGCGGCATTAGGTGGGCCGATTGCATATATTATAGATGGTGATTATATTGAAATTAATATCCCCGAGTGTTCAATTAATTTGAAAATTACAGATGCTGAATTGAAAAAAAGAAAAGCAAATATGCCACTTAGAGAGCAACCAATGCTTAGTGGATATTTAAAGAAATACGTACATGCACTAACAAGTATATAGTGGTGTATGAAAATATCCTCAATTTTTGTTAAACAATGCATACACTCAATATCTGACTAGCAGTACTCCTTCCATTTGTAAATTGTGGAATTTCTAACTATTAAATCTCTCCCACTCTCACTGCTTGACATAAGTTCAGTAGTAAGAGTAGGATGCAAGTTTTATAACAAATATCGTGCTTTCTTATCTTGATAAACAATACACTCCAAAGAGTCTACAATTATATTTATATCACTGCCTCCTTTAGCGGTGTAGCGCAAAGTGATGTTGCCACATTAAGCGTTATTTATATCACTATGAGGTGACATCACACAGCGTCATTTCAATAAAAATTTAATGTTTAAATTTCATAGAGACAAATACACTTTTTAATTTTGATATTAAAGAGAATGCGATTTCTTTTAAAACACCATCACGCGTTATTATCAGACCAGCGAGATATATGGATGCGCCAACTAAAACTAAAACAGCAAGACTTAAAATGTTAACATTGAGTACAAACGTCATGCTGAATACAGCGACAAACATCACTGCCCCAATTATTAAATATTTAAACGAATGTTTAATAATCCAGACGAACTTAATTTCTTTGCGAACAAAGAACATTTGTGACAGTGTGACGAATAATTCTCCTAATACACTGGCTATTGCAGTTCCTGTGAAGCTAAAGAAATAGGTCAGAACAATTGTCGATATCAGACTGACTATAGCACCTATAACAGTACTCATGACAAACTTATTATCACGACCTGAAGATACTAAATATTGTATCCCTATTACACCACTAGTTCCGATTGTGAATATCGAAATTGGTAGAATCATCAGTATAGGAATGCCTGGTGTGTAAGCTGCGCCCAATATAAGTGGTACAGCAATTTGCGCAACAGCGATAAGACCAAACATCATTGGAGTAGCTAAAAAGAAGATTAATTTTAATGCTTTAGCTAGTTGCTCATGAACTAGAGTAATGTTCTTATTTGCAAATGCCTTTACCATTCGCGGCAACAAAACGGGATTTAGAACACCTATTAATGAGGTGCACACCAATACAATTTTTTCTACTTGCGCATAATATCCAACGGCATTTTCGTTAGTTAACACGCCCAAAATAGTCTTATTAAAGGCTAAATATATAGCACCAGCTGCAGCTGGGATGAAAAGCTTTAGGCATGGAATAATATGTTTTTTAATTTCAAGCTTACCAGCGAATCGCTTTAATTGCTTGACTAGATATGGCCAAATTAATCCATGACCAATGGCAATCTCTAGCGCCGTTATTAAAGCATAAATCCACACATCTGCAGGTTTTTTAATTAGTAGAAAGACTAAAGTCAATGTGATTGACTTAAAAATGACGTTTCTAATTACATAAACACCAAAATTTTCGTTACCAAAAAAAAGAAAGGATATGTCTAATGCGACAGCAATTATCCTGATTGATGAAATCCACATCAAAGTTGCATTAGCAGCAAAAACACCAGATAAAATTAGTATGCAATCTAGCGCAAAGCAAAATAGAACTAGTACACCTCTAAAAACCAATATTTCACTGAAGAATTTTGTCTGCGCAGGTTTATCATGCGCTAGATTAGCGATACCACGTTGCGCGTAATAAGTAAATCCGAATGTAGCAAATGTAATAAAATAAGTAGTTAGTGATAGGGTATATGCAAATTGACCCGTCCCGCTAGGTTGTAATACCCGTGACAAATAAGGTATAGTTATAATAGAGGGCAAAAGCAGAGTTAATTGGTAAATTAAATTAAGTATATAATTCCTTTTTACACTTCTC
>JAITLB010000189.1 GCA_031278175.1 Christensenellaceae bacterium | reverse complement strand
TTTGTCCTTAAGCACAAAGATATAGATGTTATCGTGTTGGATCTTGACGCACGAGGTTTGATTTCTAACCTAGGTGAACTACTGAACGCGGATCATTTGCCGATTGGAACGGAGGACGTGGCATCGTGAATAAAGACCGATGCAGACAGTAATAAAACATATGTTTTATCATATATTGGAAAATGTATGAATTTTTTCTTTCGGGAGTTGCCTTTTAAAATTGTTTATTGCGCGCATCAAATTAAAGTGCATTTTTATACAATAATTGCATTTTCCATTATTAATCCCTTAAGCGGATCGGGCATTTTATCCTATAACCAGTTCATCTCAAGCAAGTGTCGGAAATTTGGTGCATTCTTAAGCATTTTCAAAAGCGTGTATGCTGGTCTGCCACGTTTGCAAGTTCTGTCCTTGTAATAGTAGTGCTGTATTAGTCCTTTCCATTGGTCATGATGCCACTTTCGCTATTGAGTTTAAAAGCTTCTCTAATAAACAAAAATGACAAAATAGAAGATCTAGCACATGGGGTACTATCAAATAAAAAACCCACCCAGGAATTAAACGCAAAATAGTACTACAGAGATTTATAAAAAACTTATTTGAGAAGTAATTTATGTGTTGACAGAAACAAGTTTAAAAAAAAGATCTGATTGTGTCACAATTGTTACTGTCAACTTGTTACAAACAATATGACCCTGGGTGGGCATGAAGGTACTATAATTATACTACTTCATTGCGCTATTTTCAATAGCAAAGCACAATTTTACATGTATTTAGATTGCTAACTACTGCTTAACATGTTTTAACACTATCACACCAGCCAAACAACCCCAGTTTTAATACTACTTTAAGCACATAGTGAGGATTATTGGGATTGTCATGCTGTATTTTGTTAAAAATAGTTGTTTAGTCTTGGTTGCAGTTTTGATTTAATGTCGCACAAAAAAGATGAACCCTGGTTACACCCAACTGTAATTAGTTGTTCGCCTCAACACCCCGAGAAGAAATCGAAAGCATCTCCTAGAACCGACTTTGTTTGTGGCAAAAACTGTCCAACGGGGAACGCATGTATTGCAGTAAAACCTATACCATGCCATAATTTATGCACAACACCCAGCTCTTCCAATTTGCTTGCTAACCGATTTCCCTCGCCTTTCAATTTGTCACCTTGAGCCGTCACTATAAAGGTTTGTGGAAAATTTGCGGTTACAAATTTAATCGGTGAAAATATTACCGAACTAGACAATTTTTTCCTGTCTTTTGATTTAAGACCTGTTGTCGCTTGAATAAAACTAGGCATACCCGAATATCCAGACTTTTCTGCAGTGTCCATGTCATATATTCCACATATCAAGAACAGACCAGAAATTTTAATTTTGCTTGCTATATCTGGCAACTTATTAAACATATTCGCATACTCTTGATTTGTAGTAATTGAGCCTAATACACATGCAAGATGCGCACCTGCGGACTCACCGCCTACGTATATTCTAGATACATCAATGCCTAACAATTCTGAACGACTCATAACATATTCGATTGCCATATAGATGTTGTCTATTACGGCATCGAACTTGTATTTAGGTGCAAGTCCATAATTTATTGCCACAACAAAATATCCTTTGCTTGCTATATTTGAAATTATGCCTTTTCTGTAGTTCGGACTGCCCGAAACCCAACCACCGCCGTGCAAGTAAATAAATAAAGGCAACTTTACATTATCGCTATCTGTAGGTCGGCAGGTGTTAAAATATATGTTTTTATCTTCAATATAGTGAATCTTGTTAACATACTCGACATTTCGCATCGCCCCTATTGCGTAACAGGTTGGACCTAATATCGCCTCTTCAACACAGCAAATTATTTTAGGAATATTATTCATGGTTTTGTAGATACCTTCTACATGCTGGATTTCTATTAAATTATACCACTTCGCTTTGAAAATAGTCAAAAAGTATATATGAATTTTAAAAATAATACACTGTGTCGCTTTTTGTTAACCATTATCAAAGCCGCTAACGAACAAAGTTCTCAATAAATTGCTCTAGCTAATTATCTGAATGTAATATTTTTAGTCTTAATAGTCCCTACATTAAACAGTCGCTTACTTTTTGAAAGTTATTTCTACATGGTGATGCACTTTCTCGATATGCATAAAGCATTTAATTTTGTGGTTTCTCATACTAATTATTACAACTATGCATTAATCTATACGATTGTTCTACTGCTTATTTCAAAATCTGAAAGTAGTAGTTAAATGATTCTAAATACTTCTTGCATCCTAAATTCTAGCAGCTATGCGCTTGCTAATAACGATGTGAATTTTTAAAAACCGTGAATATTATTGTCATTATCAAATAAATCTAATCTCTTATAATTAATAGTAATATGGTTCATACGCAAACACTACATTTATTTGATGCGCATAATATACAATTTTAAAAAGCTTCTAACGAAAAAAAACTTAGATCTTTGCCATATATGATAATATGTTAGATTCGGTCGGAATTAATAACAATGTTCACAACCTTAAAAACGGACGTTTGTATCAGCTCGTGCATACTCTGCGGGAATTTAGGATACCAACCATTTCTTAAAGTCTCCGAACTAAATTTATGAGTTAACTAGCATTACCTGGCATATAGAGTGCCTAATTCATGCTCACTCTAATATTTGATTAAATAATTTATGTCACTATTGCATTTTAGGCATTGTTTGATTATAATATAGTAAGTACTTAAACCGATGCGAAAATCAAGTTGAAATATAAGTTTTTAGTGTTCAAATAAATTAAGGGAGATAACCGTAAATGGTTGCATCTCTTACAAAACGAAGAGCAATTTCAAATATTCTTGACATGTGTAGCTTAGCAAATATTACGGAGTAAAAGTGTCTTTGGCATCATTAATCTTTAGTATTGAAAACGCTTTGACTCAAAACTTGGAAATGGAGGCAACTTCAAAAATGCGTGTTAATATTAAAATATCTAAAATGATGCCTGTCCTCACGAAAACAGCAAAAATTCTAGCGGTACTTGTTTTTCTGTCATTATTTATAATCCCTGCTTTGGGATGCGGCCCGAAAATGGAATACAAAGACGATGAAACATATTTTGAAACTGAACTGTTTGAATGTATTACATTTGCCACCAGTGATGATATAAGAGTTCAGATTTGCGGATTGACAGCAAAAGGATTGGAACAAGAGGAATTAATTATTCCAGCACAAATAAATGGATTAACAGTGGACGAATTAGGATATCCTGGTTTCATAAGAACTCGCTCTAATATGTCAGAATCAAAAGCGCGGAAATTATTCTTGCCTGGTGGTCTGTATGTTTCCAATCATGACAAACTTTTCCTATGCTTAGAGAAGGTCATTTTGAACACCAATAAAACTTACTTAGCGCCATATAATTTTCGCTCTGTTCCGATATTCGTTCCGACATCCTCTGCTGACAAATTTCGCAAGAGTAAATGGTCATATACTCGACCTGCAAATGTGACATTCCACTTCAACAA
>JAITLB010000145.1 GCA_031278175.1 Christensenellaceae bacterium | reverse complement strand
AGATACTATAATGGCCGAACCGTTATTTTGATATATACCGCGTGTGTATTGAGGCATGAATCCTTGATCAGGTGTGTATAAACCATGCCCAAACAGACGCACAACCCCACCGTGCGCGTGACCAGCAAACACGATTGTGGGTGCAGGTGTAGCAGACGCAAACTTATTGAAAGATGATGGTCTATGTGATAGTAATATAATTGGTGTATCGTCTATGTGAGTCAAAGATATACTCTCATAAGGTGCATTATCAAGAAGTCCTGCTATAATAAAGCGCTTTTGTCTTATATGAGATATAACCATGATATTTTCTAAATAAGTAGCACCCGCTTTTTCTATAGAAGTTATGTATTTTCGCATGTTGGGGTTGCTTGCTTCATGATTACCCGAAATGGCAAACACAAATGCTATTTTTGCGAGTTTATGTATTAATAATGATACTGACTCAATGTCGCTAAGTGTTGATGCTTCATCTATTATGTCCCCAGTGAGAAAGATATAGTCAGGCGCAAATTCTGTAATTGATGTTAATATAGTGTCTGTATGTTTGTTACCATAAGGGTGATGAAGATCACTCAGATGCGCAATTTTGAGTTTGAAATCGCCTGGTCCTACCACATGAGTTAGTTTCTCAACATAAAGCATCTGAGAATAGACTAAACCTATAACAACAAATGTTATAGAAATTAGTACAAACACTATTAACATAATTAAAGCAAGTTTAGATCTATTCACCTATTGTAAGGTATGCGGCGGCTTTTAATTTAGAACGCTTGTTTTAATATTGCTTGATGTAGAGACTTGCTAATATATGGGTTGGTGATTATTAGTGGCACAAATACTGCCCATGTTAGTATTGTTATGTGTTGCAATCTCTTAGATATAAAATGAGATTAACACGGCAATAGAAGTTATCTGAATTAAGCAAAGAATGTCAACACAAGGCATATGAGCGCTTTTATAGCGAACGCAAAGCAAATACATAACTTTATTTAGTGTCATGCGTGCGTGAGCGTAAAAGCAAGCAGGTGCGCAAGAAAAGGCATGATGTAGTATAATTGATTTTGAGCTAATTATAACATGACACTTGACTGCTTATATGTAAGTTCAATAAGGATCTTAGAATTGACAAAAACAGTACAAGAGTTGTTTTCTAAAATATATCCATTAGCTAAAAAGCAATGAATATATAAATATGAAATTCGATTTATATAAAACAGCTAAATTGCATTGTAAAATCACTTTTAGTAGATCAAACATTTAAAAATATATGTTAGTAGACTTGTCGAGTGCGCAAAATGTATCAATTCCCAAAATGCAATATTTAATATTCAATTGTGGTGCATCAAGAGTAATTATAGATTAAGCAAGCATATATCAATAATTATGCTTGCGTTTACTTGAAAAAACGGACATTTTTAGTTTATAATATTGACGCATAACAAGTGATATAAAAAATTTAGCTACCACATGTTAGCAAAGGATAATTTTAAGTTAATGGGAAAACTGGTTAAATTTGAATGCGGGCTTAGGTTAGTGCTTAACAAGAAAAAAAACACGCGTAGCGTAGCAGTAGGCATATATATAGGTACAGGTAGTGCGTTTGAAGATGTTACACAAAACGGTATTTCACACTTTTTAGAGCACATGTTTTTTAAAGGTACCACAACACGTTCTGCCTTAGACATAGCCGAAGAAATGGAATCCATGGGTGCGTTTGTCAACGCATTCACATCGCGTGAAGCCACTGCGTATTATACGCTCTCACTAAGTGAGCATCTCGAGCGGTGTGTAGATATTTTAGCTGATATGTTTTTCAATTCTACATTCACTGATGAAAATCTTGAAAAAGAAAAGAAAGTAGTATTAGAAGAGATAAACATGTGTGAAGATGATCCTACATCCGTAAATCACGAACTATTATTCACAGCATATTTTGGTGATAAAGCATTAGGATTGCCGGTATTAGGACCAAAGGAATGTGTAACAGCGTTTACTGCTGAGGATTTGCGTAGTTATATAAACACTCGCTACACTCCATCTAATGTCGTAGTATCAATTACAGGCAATTTTGATGAAAATGACACCATTGCTTTAATAGAAAAATATTTTGAAAGCAAACTTAAAGAGCGGGAAAATAAGAAAAACAAACAATTTGCATGCAATACGTATAGTCGTTATCTAAAAAGGATTAAACCAATAGAGCAAGCCAATGTTGCGCTCGTTTTCCCTGGTTTCAAGCAAAATGATAAAGATTTAAAAAGTGCCGCCATATTTAATAATGCATTTGGTGGCGGAATGTCCTCACGCTTATTTCAAAAGATTAGAGAGGAGTTGGGGTATGTATACGATGTGCATTCGTCAAATTATGCCTATTCTAAGACGGGAATATTTGTAATTTTCTTTGCAACGAGTCCTGAAAATGTTGTCAATGCGATAGTGGCAATAAAGGAGCTTATAAAAGAAGCGATAGAAAAAGGCATTAGTCAATTAGAATTATCGAAAGGCAAAGAGCAAATTAAGACTGGCTTGGTTTTAGGTGCGGAGAATACACAATCTTTAATGCGTGCATCGGCAGAAAGTGTATTGAGCGAAGGTAGGAACTTCAATTTGAAACGCTCTTGTGACGAAATTAATACTCAAACATTAGAGAAGGTAAACACTCTAATAACTAAGATTTTTGACTTTAACAGCGTATCGGTTGCGTACGTTGGGCCTGAAACCGATGTCGATTTATTAGACTTATTAAAAAGGGCTTGACACTGCTACCACGAATGAGGGATAATTTCATGTATGAAGATAAGTTAGACACCATATTTAATTTACAGAAGCAGTTTGATGATTTGGTTGTTGAGCGGCGCAATTTGCATGCAATATCTGTTGATGAGTGGATGCAAAAAGGAACACTAGCACTGATGTCAGAATTGGCTGAGCTCTTGTCCGAAACAAATTTCAAGTGGTGGAAAAATCCTAAGGAACTTAATTATGAAAACATTAAAGAGGAATTGATTGATATATTGCATTTTTTGACAAGTGCGTGCATGAAAGTGGGTATGGATTCAAAAGAAACATATCAACGCTACATTAACAAAAATAAAGAGAATTTTAATAGACAATATGGGGTGTCGGATAAGAAAGGATATGAACTCGCAAATCCTGATAAAACCAACACGTCTAACAATCAAGATCAAACATATAAAGAGGCTGACTAATGCCTACAAGTGGCAATAAGAAATACTATTCAACAAAAAAAATTGCGGGAATAACTATTTGTACAACGTCTGTTGCGCTAGCGTTGTTATTGATATTGCCGCGCCTGAGAATGGGTTTGACGAGTTTTTTCGGTCTAGCTATATATGTATATATACCGACAATGTTAGTACTTGGTGTATTGATGGCACTGGATCGTAAGCCTCTACTGAGAAAGCGCGATGTATGTATGTGTGCATTATTGCTTGTTTTTGCAATTTGCACACTGCACGTTATGTTTGAAAAAGATATTATTGAAAACTCGCAAGACTATATATTAGCAACGACTCAAAAGAATTACACCGTAGGTGGAACGCTTATTTCGATAATTACGTATCCCTTAAAGGTTATTTTAGGATCATCATATACAGGTATATTAATAACACTCTTTATTTTGACCGCATTAGTTGCATTGCTAGTCATATATCCGATTATAGTCGGTAGACTTGTTAGTGAGAAACGCATTAGAAAAAACGATGAAGATGCACGCGGCCAACGCTTTTTCTCTGACGAGATAGATCGGTCAGAATTAGTGCGTAGCAGAGCCATAGAGGGTGAACCTAAAACGCCAGCTGAGTATTTTGAGGGAGGACATGTTTTCTTGGATCCTGCGCGATTTAAAACCAATCGCAGCATTGATGAAGTTTTTGGTGTAACAGATACGCAGAGAGCAAGAAAAAATAGATTTACCGTAATAGGTGATTTGCAAAGAGAAATTGCAGCTCACCCATATGCAAATGTTGTCACTTCGCCAGCTAGAACCATTGCAGAAGTTTTCGGAATTTCGCATAATAATTACCAGCAAGTCGATGATGACAAATATGACGTAGACGATGTAATATTGCAGCCGACTTCGCCTCTAGTCCACATAAACGATGACATTAAAGTAAATGATGTTAATATGTCTAGCAACATTAAAGCATCCCCATATGATGATTTTGTAGATAGATCAGTACAAAACACTTTACAGCGATATATATACGACATAAACACAGAATCTAATACGAATGCACAAAGTAGCACACAGCAAAGCACCGCACATTTCGAAGAGACTAAACAAGATGATGAAATTTTGCAGCCGCGCCCTCTTCGCCGTTTCGTAGATGTTAAAATACGCGATGGTGCGTATGTATCCTCAATTTCAAGTTCTGCAAATCAAAATTTAAATTCAAATATACATGCCGAGTATGAACAAGAACCGCCGACGGTTGCTATTTCTAAACCGATGAAGCGGGTTTTAAATCCCGATGAGGAACCGTTGACTACTAATTCAAATCCTACAGCGCGAGCTTTTGATCCAGTCGAATTGCCAATTGTTGAGCCGAAACCCAAACCAGTGCCAACAGGCTTAATTGTTCCAGTAATACAGAGTATGAAACGTCCTTATTGTGCGCCCCCACAAACATTATTAAAAACGTATCCGACTGATGATTGTGCTTTCCCACCAGATTATTATGAGAGAAAAGAGCAATTAGAAAGGGAATTATTTGAAGCTGGCATAGGCGCACGCGTCATTTCAGCAACACGTGGACCAGTCTTTACGCGCTATGAAATGAGATTGGATAATGCTCTACAGGTCTCTAAAATCAAATCATCCAATATTGTAGAGTCACTTAGGATGCGTTTGAAAGTGCCATTGCTAGAAATAGAGGCACCTATTAAAGGAAAAGATGCAGTAGGATTTTTATTTAAAAACGAAAAAGCTGAAACTGTAGGGCTTAAGTCAATAGTTTGCAGTAGTGATTTTGTTACTGAGAGCGGTGGAATAACGTTTGCATTAGGCAAAGATATCGATGGTAAGGCGCATATTGCTAATCTAACCGAGACAAGTCACCTCATAGTAGCAGGCGCAACGAATACAGGCAAAAGCGTGTTCATGAATGCTATGCTAATGAGCATAATATTTAAACACTCTCCTGAGGATGTAAGGTTTATAATAATAGATCCTAAACGCGTTGAGTTTGTAAGCTATAAGAGTCTGCCACATATGCTTATACGCGACCCCATTACTGATATCGGCCCTTCGCTAGCCGCTATTGACTGGTTAATTGGTGAAATGGAACGGAGATATTCGCTCTTAGAAGAATATGGATGCAGAAAATTAGACGATTACAACACCATACTTAAGCGCGAGAAGAAAGATGAACCTAAACTACCTCGTATATTGTTAGTTGTAGATGAAATGGCAGATATAATGCTAAGGAATGGAAAAGAGGGTGAAACAAACATAACTCGCTTAGTACAAAAGGGACGCGCAGCGGGCATACATATAGTACTCGCTACACAAAAGCCCACGGTAAAGATAATAAGTGGTCTTATATCCGCAAACGTTGTACATCGTGTTGCGTTTCAAGTTATTAAGAATGTAGACAGTCGCGTCATACTTGATGATGGTGGTGCTGAGGAATTAGTAGGGCGAGGCGATATGCTCTATAAAAAGAACGTTGAAATGACACGCATGCAAGGCGGATATGTAGATTCTGAAGAAATTGACGCGATATGCAAATTTGTAAAAGAAAACAACGAGTCATCATTTGATCCTGAGTTGGACGCTTACATTAGAAACGCTGGGGCGGAAGCTCAAGAGAATGTTGCCTCAGAACCTGTTTCGAATTCTACCCCATTTGGTGAGACAGATGTCTTATTCAAGCGCGTATTAAAAGCTGCTATTGCAGACGGGAAGACGTCAACGAACTACGTTGTTACCAATTTTAATATAAGCTACATCAGAGCACGTCGTATTATCGAAGCTATGACAAGAAAAGGTTATTTAAAAAAACCTGGTGGAAACAAGGCATGTGAGGTAATGATAACAAATGAAGAGTATTTAAAATTATATGGGGATGAAGAATAAGATGGGGAAGACTTTGTATGTGGCATCATTAGGATGTGAAAAAAATAGAATAGACACAGAGAACGTTATGCATACGCTTTCAAAGGCAGGCTATAGTTTTGTCTCGAAACCTGTGGATGCTGAATATATTCTAGTAAACACATGTGCTTTTATCGAATCCGCAAAAAAGGAGAGCATAGAAACTATACTCGATTTATCCGAATCTAAGGCAGGCACAAACAAAAAGTTAATCGTCTTAGGGTGCTTAGCTCAGCGATATGCTGATGAATTAGAAAAAACATTACCAGAAGTGGATGTGTTCGTTGGTGTAAATAGTTATCATGATATAGTAAACATTATTGAAAACGGAGAATCTAGAGTAGTTAAAGCCACTCAATTTACACCATATGAAAAGGGTCGCATAGCAACTGATCTGCAGAATTACGCTTATATAAAAATAGCTGAGGGTTGCGATAATTTTTGCTCATATTGCGCCATTCCATCGATACGCGGACGTTACCGATCAGAGTCAATGGACTTTCTATTAAGTGAGGCTAATCAAATTAAGGATCGCGGGATTAAAGAGTTGATAATAGTAGCTCAAGATATTACGCGATACGGCATCGATATTTATGGCAGATATGCGCTGAAAGAACTTATAAAAGAGATGATCACCTTAAAATTTTCTAAGATAAGATTAATGTATGCATATCCCGAACTCATTGACGATGCGCTACTTGAATTAATAGCGTCAGAACCGACTATAGCCAAATACATCGATGTGCCGCTACAGCACGTGTCGAATACAATATTAAAGAGAATGAATAGACGCACCGATGGTGAGCGCGTCAAGAGCACCATAGCGCGAATAAAAGAGATTATTCCTGACGTTGCAATACGTTCTACTTTTATAGTAGGCTTTCCTGGTGAGACGGATGAAGAGTTTGGAGAATTAAAGGACTTCATAAGTAGCGGTGCAATCGATTATGCTGGTTTCTTTGCATATTCGCAAGAAGAAGGCACACCAGCTGCTTCTATGAGTGGAATGTTAACAAAATCATTAAGACGGAAACGTGCTAGTGAATTGTCAAAGATTCAAAGTGGTGTAATTGTTGAAAAGCATAGCCGATATAAAGGGACAACGCAAACTGTCTTATATGAAGGCATAGCATATAATAAAGGGATGTTCTACGGACGAAACGAATGGAATGCACCCGATGTAGACACACAAGTGTTTTTTACGTCAGATATTCCATTAGACATCGGAGAGTATTATAATGTAGATATAGACAAAACTGCTTTTCATCTATTTGGCAAAGTTCGTGAGCATGTGAGGAGTTGACACTATGGAGTTTGTAATTCAAGTATGCGCCTCAGAGAGCGAGATAAAAAGAAGATTAGAAGAGAGTGCATATGATATTCCATATGAGTTAATAGGCGCTGACTGGGATTATACCATTGTCTTTGACGAAGTAGATGAACAAATTGTAGACTTGTTATTTGACGAATTAGATGATATAATTTATGGTGTAGGAGAGCTGAGCCTAGCTGAGACATTTGTAAGAGATGCTACTGAGCGTGAAATAAAAGTTGCTGTGGCAGAAAGCTGTACAGGCGGGATGCTTGCAGCGGCTATAACAGATGTGCCTGGAGCTTCAGCTGTACTATATGAAGGTATCATAGCCTACTCTAACGATGCAAAAATTGATAGATTAGGTGTAAAGGTTTCCACTTTAGGTGTAAAGGGAGCTGTAAGCGAGGATACTGCAGCAGAGATGGCTGAGGGTCTGCTCAGTGCAAATGTAGATCTTGGAATATCTACTACTGGTATAGCAGGTCCTACAGGCGACAAAACGGGCAAACCTGTCGGTCTCGTATGTATTGCAGTTTCAGGAGGGGGAACGACAGATGTTTATCGCAACATTTACAAGGGCGATAGATTCACAATACGAAACAAGGCTAAAAACTGCGCATTATTTTATGCGCTGAAGCATGTAAATAAATATAACTAATTATAGGAGCCAAAATGGAAGAAACCACTAAAAAGGTTAAGATTGAAGATCGCAAAGATATACCGATCGAAGAAAAAAAGCGTAAAGCTTTGACAGAAGTTCTTGCTAAAATTGAAAAGCAATTTGGTAAAGGAGCTATTATGAATTTAAACAGTCGTGATAAAATGACTGTTGATGTGATACAGACGGGTTGTCTGCCACTAGATATAGCGTTAGGAATTGGTGGCTTGCCAAGAGGACGTGTTATCGAGATATACGGGCCTGAGTCATCGGGTAAAACTACAATTGCATTGCACGTTGTTGCACAAGCTCAAAAGCTTGGAGGCATAGCAGCTTTTATTGATGCAGAGCATGCGTTAGATCCAATATATGCGTCAAAACTGGGTGTGGATATAAACAACCTTTATGTAGCGCAACCTGATAACGGCGAACAAGGTTTAGATATCGCCGAAGAACTCGTCAAGTCAGGGAGCATGGATATAATTGTAATTGACTCTGTTGCGGCCCTAACACCAAGAGCTGAAATAGAGGGCGAGATGGGCGATTCACATATTGGATTGCAAGCTCGTTTGATGTCACAGGCATTAAGAAAAATGACAGCGGTTATAAACAGGACGAACACTTGCGTTATATTTATAAATCAATTACGTGAAAAAGTGGGGATAATGTTTGGTAGTCCAGAGACAACCCCCGGCGGCAAAGCGTTAAAGTTTTATGCTAGCATACGCCTTGATGTGAGAAAAATAGACGTAATTAAAGATGGCAGCGCAGCCGTTGGAAGTCGTACAAGAGTAAAGATAGTCAAAAATAAACTTGCTCCTCCATTTAGACAAGCGGAGTTTGACATGCTGTATGGACAAGGAATTTCCACATATGGTTGTGTGTTGGATCTTGCTGTGGAGAAAGGTTTTGTTTCAAAAAGCGGTTCTTGGTTTAGTTATAAAGACGAGAAGATTGGGCAAGGACGCGATAAAGCAATGGACTATATTAAAAACAACCCAGAAGTTTTCGATGAATTAAATACAAAGCTAAGATCGGAAGTTTAGGATATTGATCACTAACTGATCATGTCAAATTATATAACAAAAAGAGGTGTCCCAATGAAGTCACTATTAATTTTGATCGTGTCAATAATCGTAGTATCAATGTGTGCCACACTATTTATAGGTTGCACAGAGGAACAAGTTAGAATTGAAAAGGATGTCATAATTGTCATTCCTGGATTACAAGGAAGCGTATTGTATGACGCTGAGCATGACGTGCTGGGCTGGGCCGCAGAAGATCTTGATGACATTGCGGCAATGGAAAAAGGGTTTAGGTATGAAGCTATGAATTTTACAGAAGATGGCGAACCCGCAAATATTTATTCGGCAACACTGAAGCCGATAACATTTGACACCGATATTGAGAAATGGAAATATGGTGTAAATTTGGAGAATTTTGCTAGGGCAGCTGGATCTCTATTGGGACTTACCCCAACGGTTGTTAAAGGATTAGCACAAAGCATTGAAAGTGCCTATGAGAATACTAATCAGGAAGTTATTGTCTATCAATACGATTGGCGTCGTTCCAATGTAGTTGAAGCGGAGAAACTTGAAAAATTTATTAACGACAATGGGTATACTGATGTTAAATTTGTAGTACATAGTATGGGCGGGATTCTAGTTAGTCAATATTTAGCAAGAAGTGCAGAAAATATAAATAAGTGCTCACTACTTATATCATTAGGAACACCATATTTCGGATCAATTGAGCTCACCAAATATATGGAAACATTAAAGTTGCCTGGATCTGAAGTGCTCACAGTAGAATTTGGTATCAATTACCCATCTGCTTTTGAATTATTACCGAGTGCTGTGTTTAATAGCACATCACATTTTACAGAGGGGCAGACATCGTTAATTGTTGACGGCGCATATAAATCATATGAAGACGCTATGATATATTATTCAACTAATACATCATGGGGCCTAAAAGAAGATGGAACTCCAAAACCAATGTTTAATGCGCTGACTGAATTTCATAATTCAATGTTTACTGAAGATGGCAAACACATTACTTCGTTAGTAAACACGTATTATCTTCAAGGATCAGGGCGTGACACTACCGTTTCCATAAACTATACTGATGGTAAATATGATGCTAATGGAAACAAAGTGCAGCCGTTAGGCGATGGAATAGTACCATTATATAGTGGAATCTGTGGACTAAGCGAGGATGCTGAAAACGTTATAATAATTATGGATGATCCAACATTGCCGAATAATGAGGGATATGTTGGGCACATGGGATTTCCATCACAACCTAGAACAATAGAAGCGGTGTTGCGCATTTTAGCAACAGTAGAAGAACCCAATAAAGCATAATATTTGCTTAACGCACCAGTTTGTGCTCTACTCTTTGAGACATGACACTGTGACACACAGAGTAGAGTACAAAGCAGAGTGTGCGCTTTTAATTTTGCTCTCTAGCAGATCTCGCAAGTCATTACGCATAAGTTCAGCGGTGTAATGAAGTGATAAGCGCATTCTAAAATTACATTACTGACAGAGGTAGCACAGTTCTACAACTGCACAATACTTTGGTTGCCGCCGTACTCTCCCGATAAAAACCCAATGGAACATCGTTGGTCAAATATAATAAAATATATCCACGACACCATCAAATCATTTGCCGCGTTACAATCAGCCCTAAACGCTTATTTCAAAGTCTAATTACTTTATTTGACGCGATGTGTCTGAAATCGGCAGATGGGGCAACGGTGACGTTGAAGTTCTTCTTAACGACATAAGCGAACTTGAAAGAGATGACGTTTTTCAGCACTTTTCCGATTACAGAAAGTAAAATAAAAGACAACAAGCAAGAAAACACGCGCCTGTGGAAAATCTTGCGGGTGATTTTTATATTTAGAGAAATTTTTGTTTGTTGCACCTTTTTTCTTGATATAAAAAACAATTTTTAGTATCATAGAAAAGCAAGAAATCATAGGATGTGCGTTATGCGCTTTATAGGTAGCAAAACAAATTTGTTAGAGAATATACGTGAAGTCGTGCGGGAAAACTGCGGTGGCGACAACGAGATTTTCTGCGATATTTTCGCGGGGACGGGGAGTATTTCTCGATATTTTAAGAGCGATTACCAAATCATCTCAAACGATATACTGTATTGTGCTCATGTGCTTTCCGCTGCAACTGTTGATGTGAATGCAGTGCCGATGTTTGAGGGGCTGAAAGCAATCGGCATTGCTGACCCGCTGACATACCTTGAAACGGCTGACATTGCGGCACAGGATATACCCGTGGCATACTGCACAAACAATTACTCGCCCGTTGTCGAGGCGGGCAGAATGTATTTTATAGAGGAAAACGCAAGGCGGCGGTCAAATCCTTAGTCTTTTCATTATGGTTGTAGCGCAATTCGGTTAAGGGTTGCTCTGCTACCATTAAAGAGGACACGCAAAAAAGCAAAGCAATACGGTATGATGTAGTGCACCGCTCGTCCTATGGAATTATTTCTTCCATGATATCCCCAAATTGTTTCCGCTTGATTCTGCGCTTTCACTCCGCGCATTCAATATCTGTAAACGCGACTTGCTCTGTTTCTGTTTTCATGCCCTCATTACAGTATTTTTGTAGTTCTTTGTATACTCTCTATCCTGCTCAACCATTTAATCAGCGTTTACTTAATCTCTTTTGCGTTCATTATACAAAATATTATGGAGAATACAGCGAATATTAGATGGTAATTGAATAAGCAAATGCGGCAGAAGTGCGCATTTTTACAAAATTGACTGTTGAACGCTTGCTTTAATTATTCGTTTGGATTAAAGAGCATGCTCGTGCTATGAGGTTGCAGACTAATTACGATGCTAGAACTAACACATGCGGTATGCAAGTAGATTATCCAATTACAACAAGCTACAGAAATTCAGATAATGCCATTGTCACACAAACAGCAATATTAAAAGCTAATTTGGATTATAATGGCGAAAGAAATACAAACTACTCGGTGCATTCAACAAAAATTTTTAAGAACTAAATTCGCATTTGGATGATATTGAACCTGATAAAAACGGGAAAGGTTAATCAAAAAATATTATATTAAGGTTAACTTTAACTAAGGATACCAGCTAAATAATGAGGTCGTAGAATGAGAGATTGAAAATTTAGGTTTTTCGCTATACTTTCAAGCGAAAATAATTTAACAGCTTAAGAGCTTCTGGAGATCTATAGGTCTAAAGACGCAATAGAAAAACCCCTTTCTATGGTTAAAAGCGATCTAGGCTACCGCACTGCCAGAGTGCATAATATTGAAACACTCAGAGGTAAATAGCTATGCACATTTATAGCACTAATTCTGGGACGGAATTAATAAAGAGGTTAAGATAGGTAGCACTCCCAGCAAAAGATACATTAGAAAGAGTGTTAAATGAGTTAGCATTGATAAAAGGCAAAATCAAAAAATGGAACAATCAAATATTTGAATCCATCGGAAAGGAAAAGCGACTATTTAAACGCACACATAAAGGACTCTTACAAAATAATAAACGAAGTGTATTTTTATGTCACATGCGCACAAAACGGGAATTTGGGCTAAAATTCAGTGGGTAACAGTAGCAGTATGCTAATCGGCTAAACTATTTAGTGCTACTATACTAATAGCCGTATTAAAGAGTCTAGCATGGAAGTGTTGTTGACACTAAGAATATTTTGTATATCCTAAATACAAGTGTAGATCCTGTTAAAAGGCGCTGCGAACTAAGAGAAAATTAAAACTACTCGCGTTATTAGCGTGTGAGAAGCGAATATATTATGCTTCTGTTATAGGGATGCCAGCTGTTAGAAGCAAATCAAACACACCGTGTCGATAGTCATGCGACACTCTCAAAACGTCTGCGCGGTTTAATGGTTTATTTTCATTCAGTGCAATGAGTTTATCAATTTGTTCTTGGCTAAGCGGTAGTGGCATTACTTTTACGACTTCTATAATTTGATAGATAGGTAATGTTGTAGGTGTAATATCAGACTTAGCGCGAAATATCATGCATCTGATATCACCGACATTTAGAAGTCTACGGCGTATTGTTTGACGTGTTGATCTGATTTCAAATAACTCAGGTCTTTCCTCTACTAGTCCTAATACGTATGCTTGTGTGAGACCACAGAAAAAACCGAATACATCATCGGATGATTTCAAATATTTTCTGATTAAGGCTTTTAGAGAAGATAATGGTTCTCTCTCACCTGTTGGCAAAATTACCGGTATGTAAAAAATCTCATTGTCATATCGGACAATCATATGCTCATCGATCAATTTAATCAACACAGGTGTAGCTTCTCTTGGTGCAAAGTCTTCCCAAATCGCAAAAATATCACTTGCGGTGGCAGGTGCGCCCCTACCGATTGCATTTAGAAGTTTTGTAAAATAAATGTTTAGAAAGTGTTGGTCAGTTGCCATGCTAAGTTCTCCTGAGTAAAGCTTATATATATTTTACTCAAATTTTAAATTAAGTCAATAGTATTACTATAAATTTAACTGTTTTGTTTAAAATTTACAGCTAATTTGTTATATAGAATGCACTTTTACTAATAAAATGGCATATAGTATCAATTTAAGTAGAATTTGACCTCTAATGCCTAGAATTTGCAAGTTGTTCTACTAGTCGTTTAAGTTCTGATCCTGGCATGTAATTATCTGCGGGCGCAGGGGCTATTGAACTGATCCTTTCAATTTCTGAAATAAATGACTCTATTTGTGGTGAGTGCGGTAGATCCTCGTTTATAATTCTTTTCATATCATCGGCGCAGTTTTTTAAAAGAATGTTTGTACGTATTATTTCCTCACCTAATTGTTCAGCTGTTGAAATATTAGACACATATCCTAGCCATCTAGATCGGTAATTTTCCAGGCGCTCACATTCAAGAGCAAATCTTAATTTTGCTTCCTCTTGATATTCTTTTGCTATTTTACGAGCTGAAGCTAGCGTGTCCACAATCATGCTCTCGCGCGCTTGAACCGTTTCTAGTTTAGATCTTAGATCCTCGTTCTCACGTTTAAGTTCTTCCAGTCTTGCGCATTGTGCGCGCATTGTTTCGCTGTTTGACGAAGTAGTGGTCTGTTGTTTTTTAAATAAAAAAGCCATATCTTAATTATAGACATGGCTTTTTGCGTGTAAACACTAATTATGTCAAAATAAATAAAGAATGCACGAAACGAAAAAACAATTAGCAGTTAACGCATACGCGCACAGTCAATTTGAAATGAAAGATGCGCCATTTGAAGAAATTGCAGGTTATGCATCTTCAAATGGATTTATGAAAGTGTTCCAGCTTCCATTTACAACAGCATCAAATTTTTCTGGGGTACTTGCATAGTAGGTCGTATAAATAGTTTCTAGCGTTGCACGTGTCCATTTTACAACTTCACGCATCTTTTTAATGTCATGCGTCCATTCGGACATGGATTTAGTGCATTCTTTTATCTTTGCATTGAGCAAAGAAAGTTGTTCTTTTGCAAAAGCAAGTGCATCTGGGTTGTTATTTTTGAGATCGAGCAAAATGTTTTCCAACATAATAAACATTTCGGCTTCTTCTATACTCTCAGTTGCTGTCTCGAATCTTATTCCTGTCATAAATGTATTTGCTTCTAACACTTCAGGTTTTTTTCCGTCCTCATAGAAAACAAATACTCCATCTAAATAACCATTAAATCCATAGAAGAAATTGGAGTTATACCTATATTCAGAATTCCATAACCAATATCCTTCTGTACGTGTTGCGTAGACTTGCCATTGTGTTATGTGTGTTTCGTATAACTGGTTATATGCAAATTGATTAGCATATGGAAGGAACGGTTGAACGCAGGTGTAGAGCCAAACGGTTTTGCCATTTTCGTGGCAATAGTTTACCAATTCATCGCTTATGGCATACGAAAGAGGACAATAAATATCGAAGTAATCAAACAATATATCCATATTTACGGCGATCGGATTGACGTTTGCCAGCATGCGCATGCCACTTTCTGCTCCAGCGTCAGCGACAGCGGCGGCGCGCGCATTATACATTTGCGAAACCTCAAGCTCATAGAGCTTATATAATTCAGCCCGATCCAGTAAGCGGCCTGACGGTGATTTTTTAAAGAATTGTGGTTGATCCCATTCATCTTTCCATTTGACAATCACCTTATCTGCTAGTGTCCCACCTGGGATCTTTTTTGATAAAAGGAAAGCGTTAAGGTAATAATAATAGTCATATATCGCTTGTCGCTCGCTAGCATCCCACACAGTACCAGTCCATTTTTCTCCGTCCCAGTTGTCGGGATTACCTATGCCAGTTTCATCATCGGCTATAAAAGTTTGATAATCAATTCTAATTACTGTGCGACCTGTTTTTAATGATTCAATTGCAATATCAGCCCATGCGTTCCAAAGATCTTCTCCAGTTACTACAGTGCGATCCCAATATTTAAAAACTCGATCCTGTACCTCTTCGCTTAGAGGTTTAGAATAATCCCACTTCTTTTGTTCTGTATCGTACCAAGAAGTATTTATTAAAGGATCAACCATTGTAGCACCGTTTAAGAACTGACGGTGTTGAGAATAGAAAGCGGAGGTGTACTCAGTTTCTGTCCATGGTAAATTATAAAAGTAATGTGAGGACTCGGGCAGCGCAAAAGATGCTACTTGTATATTCACATATACTAGAGCTTCTTTAGAGACACCTTTTTCTTCAAATGTAAATTTGATGGTTGATTGATATGCCCCAGGGATCTGATCTGTATCGGTGAAAAAGCTCAGCCAAAGAGGATAATTGTATCCAGATTCAAGGTTCTGCCCGTTTATAGGTTCTAATATTTCTGGATATGTTGAATCGTACAAATTTCGTGCATAACGCAGTTCTATTTCATCTATCAATGCGTCTGAATTGTCGGCAATCATTCGCGGTTTAGAGACAGTGGCATTTAGATTTTTTATTGAGCTGGTTGTTTTCCAAACGAGCTGGATGCTAGCATACTCATTGCGCGCCACATCAATGCTAGCTGCTGCCACTTTATTAAATCCACTCACTGGCACGTAAGCAGTAGGCATAACTTTTTCATAAGAGTCAGTGACCCAAATATAATAGCCATCACCTTGTGCTACCAAATCTCTACCTGCAGTTTTATTTAATGGTACGATGATTAGCACGCAATTAATAAAGACGATACTAGCAATTAGAATTGCTACAGGTATGGCTTTATAACTTAATTTTTCGGGTTTTAGTTTTGCAATTAAAGCTTTCAAATTTGCAGAAATTGCTTTCTCGTGTTGTCGGTTTTCGATCTTTACATCCGAGAGTGCATCTGTTGAATTAGAACTCCCTCGCAGTGATGTAAGTCTTGCTATGATTTCTGTAGCGCATGACAATCCAAACATTATCGCAAATACTGTTGTAAAGAATGTTCCAAACGGGATATCCGATACTTTCATATTCCATGTGGGTGGCCATTCTCCAGCTCCTTTAAGTAGTACAATTGCGTGTCCAAAACCTACTGTAAGAAGTCCTAGTAAAAACATACCAAAAGCTAAGCCAACAGCGCGGTAATTGCTCGGGTTGAATTTTGTTGACGCAAAAAACTTGGTGCGTATGGTATATGCCAAAATAATACCAAGTGCTATTCCCATAAGTGCATAGTGCCCTGCAGAATGAATAAATTTGAAAGGGAATGAGTCGGTTGGTGTAACGTAACCTATATATTGTACTCCATTGTTAACATTATCGTTTAGAAGCAAGAACATACATATTACAAACAACACTACTCCAAATGCGTATGAGCATAGTTCAACTAATTTCGAATAGTCTTTTTTTGAAAATTTACTTATTAGGAGTACAGGAATCAGATAAATGAGTACCCCGATCAACATAAATGCGGCTTCGTTTATAAACATTTCTGGCAAATACATTACTATACAAAAATAATAGATGCCGACTGTTAACCCAATGATCTCGAAAAACGATTTAAAGACCCTTACAACAGGATTGCGAAACACTGCATACAATATGCCACGTTTACCATTGTTTTCTGCTTTGCGTGCCTTTGTAAGCTCAAATGTTGCAAGAGTTATTTGCGCTATTACAAAGAGGGTTGCAATTAATATAACAACTATTTGAAATCCACGAGCTGTACCTGGAATAGGTGCACCAGGGAAGAAAAGAATCTCGCTCTTGTCAACAATACCGTAGATACCAGCGCCTGCAAATAATACAAAGAATACGACTGAAATAATAAACTGAGGCATGTTCTTCTTATTAAGATTAACTAAGCTACAGCGTTTATTATCTGGCGATGTCATCACAACTTCATCTGTTAGAATATCTTTTGCTAGTGAACCTGATCTTAAGAATATTGCACCTAGTGCGATAATGGCGGATGTAATAAGCATTGCAGTTAATATGGAATATATTGAACCGAATCGCCATGTTCCAAAAAGCATTATAGTAAATAGCGAAAATGCAACAATGGTTACAGATGTGTATATTATACCTTGCTTTGGAGTTGGTGTAGCTTTTTTAATTTTAGAGAGAATTTGGAAGCTGCCGATAATGCTAGCAGTAGATAAACCTAGCACAACACCTATCATATAACCATAATTTCTAAGGAAGAAATTAAAAGACAAAAACCAGCTCTCTTGATTATTAGGTGCTACATAAACAGCGGTTATTAGCGCACTTAATATCGAGAGATATAACAATACATCCGATATTTGCTTTATGCGACTTGTCAGTGTCGGCAAAATTAAATAAAGGAGATACGCTACGATGATAATTAAATAAAATGTGACATTTATTGTGCCAAATGCGGACACACCCCAGAACAATGACGTTTCAATTGGGTTGAAGAGCGTTGTTCCAAGAAAAAACATGATCGCCAGAGCAAACCCTGATGATATCAAAACATATGGTTTAAATAATAACTTATTGTTCATAATCTTTACCTATCTTTTATAATTTTTTTTCTGGTTGAATTTTAGTTGTATTGAAGTGCACGTCAAATTGATCCTACTTTTGGAATTCTACATCGAAATTCGATGTAGTTTGAAGTCGCACCACATATATTGGTCTCATTGTCTATTAGACTTCATATACTTATTATCAATTCTTAATCGGTGCAATGCGCCACTTTAAAGACACACTTAAAATATGATGCCAACGATTATAGCACTGCAATAGATGATGTAAGTCAAATGTTTACTGCATAGTTATATGCTCATTTAATGCGCGCTACACAGCGTTGCGGGAACAAGCGAACAAATGCATTAAAACAAATGAAAGCCCGCCTTGCGCACAATAGAGCGCTGTTACGCAAAAGAATTTGACTGTTTGAAAGTATTTATCTCGGACATAGATATTTTCTAAGCACAGATAATACCTCCTCAAAATCTAATGGTTTTCCGACATGAGCATTCATACCAGCGGCAATGCATTTTTCGACATCCTCGCGGAACACATTAGCAGTCATTGCGATGATCGGTATAGTTTTACTGTTAAGAACTTTTGAAGATCTAATTAGTGCGGTCGCCTCATATCCATCCATCTCAGGCATTTGTATATCCATTAAAATTACATCATAGTGATTAGATGGATCTAAGAACATTTTGACCGCTTCTGCACCATTGACAGCAGAGTCTATTTTTAGTAGCGTGGGTTCCAAAAGAACTTGAACTATTTCACGATTGATCTCAACATCTTCAGCTAATAAGAGAGTAAGCCCTTCAAAATGATCAGTTTCGCTAGAGCGTTTTGCATTTTCTTCGTCAACGATATTTTTTAATCCGATGCATTCGTTAATGCAGTTAGCAATGGCTGATGGGAAAATTGGTTTAGCAATAAAACGATCAACACCTGCCGATTTAGCTTCGTCTGCTATAGTATCCCACTCTATTGAGGATATCATTATGACAATTGAGCGGTCTGAGAACGTTGATTTAATGCGCCTTGACAACTCTATTCCATCCATATTCGGCATGCGCCAATCGATGAAGTATATATCATAGACACCTTTTTCTGAAATCATTTTAAGAGCATCGTCACCACTAGGCGCAACATCGCAATAGATGCCAAGTCTTTTCGCAATATCTGTAAAATATTCTAAAATATCGAGCGCATCATCAACGACAAGAACACGTATATTGCTCCAGTTTATATCAGATCGCAACAAACTAGCCGAAGAATTTGCACCGCGCTTAACTTGTATAGTAAATGTGAAAGTGGCACCCTCTCCGAGTTTTGATTTAATCCATATCTTCCCTCCCATCATTTCTATTATTCTCTTAGATATAGTTAATCCGAGTCCTGTGCCTCCGAATTTGCGTGCAATTCCGGTATCCGCTTGAGCAAATGAATGGAACAGATGGGCTTGTTGTTCATCCGAAATGCCTATCCCATTATCTTTAACTTCAATTTGGATTTCGCAAATCCCATTTTCTTCATTTAATAATTTCGTATTTAAAGCGATTTTGCCGCCTTCGGATGTGAACTTTACAGCATTGGATAGCAGATTTGTTATGACTTGTGCTAATCGTTGATCGTCACCAACTAAAGAATTAGGAATCCACTTATCGAGATGCACGGTAAACACCTGATGTTTTTCATCTATTCTAAAGTTTACTACATTAACAACTTTTTGTAATGTTTTTTCAAAGTCAAATTCAGTAGCTGACAATTCCAATTTGTTAGCTTCAATTTTAGACATGTCTAAAATGTCATTAATAACACCGAGCAAGTGAGCAGATGCGTCACTGATTTTTGCCAAACAATAGTCTTTGCGTTCAATGTCTTTTGCTGTTTGAGCTATTGAGGTCATTCCAATAATAGCGTTCATTGGTGTGCGCATTTCGTGACTCATATTTGCTAAGAATTCGCTTTTTGCGTGACTGGAACGCTTAGCAGCTTCTAATGCTTCTATGCGCTCACGTTCAATACGTATATTATCCGTAATATCGATTGCGATTACTCCGATACCATTAGTTGCATGTTGTCCGATATTGAAAGCATAGGCACGCATCATTCTAGCTTCACCAGTTTTTCTTGTATATGGGAGTATGAAATCTCCATCGCCATCTCTTCGAATTTTGGGTATATGCTCCGCAAATATTTGTAACGTAAGATCATCCCCAAATATCTTCTGCATGCCTTTTTCTGCTAATTCAGATGGTGTAAAACCGAATTGAGCAAGAGAAGCGCGATTAATGTAACTTAGCATTCCTCGCGAGTCAAGATGACAGACTATTTGTGGCGAGTTTTCAACTATTGAAGACATTGTTAATAGTCTAGTATTAGTTTGTTTGCGTCGTAATGCTTCTGTTAGTAGGTTTCCAATCAATTCAACAAATTGCACATCATCGACAGACCATGTTCTCGCATTAATCCGCTCTTCAACGATGAGTGTTGAGTTTGTATTGTTGTCTATGTGTAGCGGAACCCAGATAAATGATTTGACACCTGAATTTGCGATATCCAAATAGCGAGCATCCTTAGCAGTATCCGAGCAAACCACTGCTAGTGAATCGTTTGTCTGCGAACTCAAAAATTGAACGTTTTCTCTAACAATAGCTTTAAGTGATTTGGCATCTTTAAAATCTTTATCACCCTCTGCATGATAAAGGTCGCGTGCATTGCTTGTATCATCAAAAAGCAAAATCACCTGCGAAACTGTGATGAATTTACATAACTCGCGAAGAGCGTTTGTTATGAAAGAATTATCATCCATTGATAGAAATTTGCGGGATATAACTTCGATTAATTCTAACTGTGAAACATGAGACTTTAAAGATTTTTCTCGCAAAGTATGTATTGCTATGCTTAATCCGCCACAGAGGATTATAAGGAAGATAGCAACAGACATTAAAACGATGTGCGTTGTCAGTTGTTTTCGCAATGCAAATACGTGGTCATCTGTTATATCCACACCAGCAAGACCATATAAATTTCCTGAACTGTCATACATTGGTGTAAATGCAGATAAGAGGTTATCATAACCTGGTGAGTATGTGCCTAGTACAGTTGTTGTGGTAGTGCCAGCGAGTGCGCTCTCGAGTGCCGGTTCTAATGGCATAGGAGGTGTATGCAACGTGTAAGTTGTAGCAAGATCTTCATCGTTGTCGATTATAGGTTGTAGCAAGGTGGGTTTGCCGTTAGCATCGCGTTCTGCAATTCGATAGTAGTATACATAGACAACTTCGTTTTCTTCAGCAAATGAAATTAAGCGATCTTTGAGTTGTGTGTATTCCGGGAGATCCATGTCTTCAGGCGCTTGAAATACTGCCAACTCTTCTACCGAAACGAAAAGTGCTGCTGAGTTGCTAGTTGCAACGAGCCTGCGTGATATGTTTGTAGAAATAAATTCGGAAGTTGTGTGTAGCGCGATTCCTGAATAAATTGCCGCGCCTACAGCTATAAGTGCTGAAAACAGGAAAAGCAATGTTAAAATATTTCTCTTCAGAATGTTTTTCATAGTGACCGCCTTTTCTACATAGATCTACTGATAAGACTTGTAGTTTTGAACATTGTTCCACATAGTCAACACCTATATTGATTTATTAGTGTTGCATTTTGTGTCCAGTGACACAAAGGCACAGACGCGCGCGTAGCGCACTGCATCTTATGTCACGAGACTAAATCTATTACGCATCTTGCGCTAAATGCGATAAAATAGTGAGTATCATATATTTGCTTTTGGAAAGCGCTATTACTAGCAGTGCAAATTTGTCTACAACTTGCAATTTGAACACAGGTAAGATGTCTTTTTGAGTTGACCATAACAGATTAAATTGCTTTATTCTCACAGCATTTGAGGACTTTACACAAAAGAACAAGACAACAATACTGTTTGTTAAACATCAAGCAATCGAGGATTGCTGTATTAATTTTTGCTTAAGTTGTAATTGCATTTCCACTCTACACTTTAGATATTATTAATCAATCTAGAACTAAGAGTATAGCGTTAATGATTTGCGTGAGTTAACTATTTAATTGGCCCGCACACTTGTCCACGTGTTCACTTTATCCATTAAACATAGAGCATCATAACCATCGAAGCATATTGCAACAATTTCCAGTATCAATTTGCAAAAATAGTCACAAATGCTTCTAAATTTGTTGCTTATTTATCTACGTGCAGAACATCGAGCAAACAAACTATTATAACCGTTGAACACTGCAATATAATTTGTTCGGTAGAGTGTATTACTTAATGACTCAACAAGTTAGCATATCAAAGACATACAAATCCTCACTATTCTAACTGAAGAGTGTATAAACTTGACAAGAAAACGCGAGACGATGCAAGACTGTTTTCTGTGTTGAAATGATATGTAAAGTGCATTAGTCAATATAGAAAAATATGAGTGCTATTATGACTATGACGGGCAGATATGCAGTGTTCTTTTCACATTTGGAATATGCTCATCGTAGACAATCAAATCAACTTACATAAAGTATACAATATTTTGTGTCTTTAATCAATAAAATAGTTATTTAGAGCAACAAAAATGCGAAAAAAGGCACATTGATTTAGTATACTTCTTGTTAATTACTTAAGTCAGCACTTAAAACGAAGCAATATAAATGTTTCTATAGTAACATTTAAAGTATTTAGGCTCTTCTAACATACTTCCCAAAATATAGAAATTCAATATGATCCTTACGATAAGACCCAATATCATTCTTATGCTATTTCCAGTATATCGTGGAAAGACTGGCACCTCATCGCTGACTGTGTAGTTCAAAATGATATCTAAATTAATGTCACTTTTCGCACTTTCACATTTACTCGAAATAGCAGAGTCATTTTTTAATTCTAGCACTATATTTTTCCACTTGCGTGGATGCAAAAGACGATAAAATAGTTGTGAAACTAAAAAGCGCAACAAACATTGTTATAACCCCTGAAAGCAAGTAACTCGAGAACTTCCAGATTTTTGCTCTTAATATACAGATTTTTCGTGGGTTAATCGATGCTTTGCGATTGTGCAGGCACAAAGCACCAACGCGCTATGTGTTTGTGCTATACGTATTGCGTTCATCTTGCCTTTTCAGGTAAACGCGCAATTTTCCGCTGCCATCGTTTATCGCATCATCGAGTCGCACCATTAAGTTTGTTAGAATTAACACTCAATTCATCATCAATTCGGGGGAGTTAATATTCAACATTTTCATGTTTGCTCTTTCTCATATGAAATATCTCCAAAGTTTTGCTACTTTGTTTTTTTTGTGTCCACTTTAGTGGTAGCAGAGCAATAAAACTTATTGGAACCACTTTCTTAAAAAGCTGTCTTTTCTGTAGACAACTTTTAACGGGATAATATTATTTTCTGTTATTGTTTCTTATTATCGTTATTGGAGTGCTAAAATACAATTTTGTCAATGGTATCATAGCAGATACTACAACCGATAAAAGCGAAATGCCAAACATAATCACTAACGCTATAGGTTTCAAAGCAAAAAATACTAAATCAGAATTAATTGTGCTTGCAAATGTTGCATTTATTTTGCTCATAATAATAAAGCCCGAAGGTATTGATAAAACAAAAGCGAGAACAGTCATAAGAACTATTTGTAATCCAAACATTAGCGTTATGCTTGCATTACCTACACCCATAGTTTTAAGTACACCTATTTTATAACTATATTTTTTTATTGTAAGAATAGCAAAAAAGAACATCCCAAGCGCACTTACAGAAATCATAATAATTACTATCGTTTTAGAAAATTCTTTTACGTCATTTAAGTAAAAATCAGCATCCCTAATTAATAAACCATAATAGGTATAATCCGTATATCCTTCATAATAATAATCTGGATTTTTTTCATAAAATTCATCGCTTTGCGTAATTAAAGCAAAATTTCTTAAAATTTCTTTATTTGCTTTCCAATCATTGCCTAATGACAAATAAATCTGGCGAAACATTGCGTTACTCATATACAAATCTTCTTCATTTGGTGTATAGTAATACAAAACAGGTTCCTCTAAAGTTTCTTCAACAATACCAAGTATTCCATGTGAAAATCCAATCAAATAACTACGCTCAATACTCGTATCATAGAATGTGTCAATACCAGAAATAAAAAACCTCTGCAAGAATTCCTCAGCAATAATTTCATCTACTTCATTTATAGGTATTCCCATCAAAAATGCAACAGTTGCTCTGGTAACGATCACACCTCGCTCCTGCATATAGTTGTCAGAAGTAGCTAAAAATGTAAAACCCTCTAGATTAATGCATTTAGATTTTCTAAAACTTGTGTCTGTAAATACTTGATTTTTGCTATCAACAAAATAACTCTTAAACAACGAGTCATATCGACTTTCTGAAGTAACAATTTCAACAAATTCTGGCTTGCAAAAAATCACTTGTAGGCTCGTCAAATACGTTTCTTCAAACTCATATGTATCTCTATCTTTATCTATATAAGCGTATCTTTCATAATCACTTTTTATTATTCCACTAATTCTTACACTCAACCCTGTGTCGCGATCAACAAGTTCCTTTCCGATAATATTAGTCATATCTCCCGTAAACACTTCATAGTAAAGCATGCTTTTTGCCATATAATCATAAATCAAAACATCATTATTGCCTTGTGGCTTTCGACCATACAATAATTTAAGATTAAATGTGGAGAAATCTTCTACGACAATCATTTCTCTAAAACTTCTTGCATGAAATTGAAATGAGGTTTGATCTGTGTATATGAATTGAGTAGTAAAATCTTGCAGGTTTTTTTCAAAAAAATAAGAGGGGTAATATGTTGCATTGCCCCCAGTAATTTTTTTCAAATTATCAATATCCAAAATGTTTGCGTTATCATAAAAAACTAAAGGTCCATGTTTAATATAACTTTCACCAGTGTGTGAATCAACTTCCTCTCTTGGATAGTCTATAACTTTAGCTAATTGTAGTACATAACTATCATTTGCCTTTAGTGTATTAATCAAAGCATCCTCCCTGTTATACAGCGTCAAAGATAAAAACACAGCTGATAAAGCCATTGTTACGGTGAGTAAAACAATAACTATAATATTGCTGACAACAGACTTTATAAAATTATCCTTTACCATTAGAAATGTGTCTTTAATGTTTATCCCGTTTTTCTTTTGGCTATACTAAACCTGGCTGTGATGAGCTAAATTTGCAATAATTCATGCGTTTTTACGGCTTTTACACTGAAATATCGATGTTCTCCATCACACAGTTCATTGTAGATTTCATTTGC
>JAITLB010000110.1 GCA_031278175.1 Christensenellaceae bacterium | reverse complement strand
CTTCTTTGGTAGTTCCCGTAAAATGCGATCATTTTAAGGTATTATCAATTGATATAAAATCTACATATCCTATAAACGATGTTCCTTATCCAATAAAGCCATCAATGATAGTACCCCTTTATGGTTTCACTCATCAAGAAATTTTATCTGAGTATGAAGAAGATAATATTGTAGGATTTGATTATATTGGTGTAATTGAGCGAATATATACAGCAAATGGTGATGAGATAGAACCTGCAAGATTTGATGAATATGCGTATTTTCGCACACGAGGCAACGCAGTACAATTAACCGATAAGGTGGAGCCTGGTTACAAAATTCAGTTGCATCTATATTATGAACGTGACAATGTGACATCGAACACATTTACAATTGAAGTTAGTTAAGTTTAAATATTCGATTAAAGAGGTATATATGATAGATATTAAAAATATTACACATAAATACAAACCGAAAAACGGTAGTGTTGTCAACGCTGTTAGTGATTTATCGTTAACGCTACCTAATACTGGAATGGTGTTTATTACTGGGAAAAGTGGAAGTGGTAAGACCACACTATTGAACTTATTAGGCGGGCTAGATGTCATTCAAGAGGGTGACATATTTATTGATGGAGCGAGTTTAGCAAAGTTTTCTTCATTGCAATTAAATAGTTATCGCAATACATATGCTGGCATGATCTTTCAAGAGTTCAATTTGCTCGAAGATTTCACTGTTTATGAAAACATAGATTTGCCTTTGAATTTGCAAGGCAATAAGGATTGCGAAAATGATATAGCAAGCGCACTTAAATTAGTGGATTTAGAAGGATATGAGAATCGCAAAATAAAAGAATTATCTGGTGGAGAAAAACAGCGAATTGCTATAGCTCGACAACTTGCTAAAGGCAGTAAATTAATATTAGCTGATGAACCAACTGGTAATTTGGATGAAAGTAATGGTAGAATGATTCTAAACAAGTTAAAAGAGTTATCAAACAATATATTAGTTGTTGTTGTGAGTCACGATATCGATTTTGCTAATGAGTATGCCGATATAATAGTGAAATTAAGTGATGGCAAACTAAGTGAAATACTAGAAGTATCAACTAATATTAATATGAACGGAGCTGAACATCAGGCATTACCGTATACTAAAAGCCTTTTATCAAACAGATATGCTCTGAAATTAGCATATAAGAACATTAAAAGAAAATCTGTGCGATTTGCAATTGCATTATTACTGACAATTATTTCGCTGACATTTTTTGCTGTATTTAGAGCGTTTGCAATTTATGATGCAGAGAAATTATTAGCAAATGCTATCATAAAAAATAATGATCCATATACTATATTTGTGCAGGGGTATGCTGATTCTGCCACTAGTGTTTCACGAAGTGGTACATCACTAAACATTGCTCACGCGTATTATATGAGTGAGTTTGCAAATGACAGTGAAAATATCAAAACATATCACCTAAAGACTAGATTCGCACATAATTATACGAGACCAGATGATGATCATTACGCATACCATAGTTACTTAGTTTCTGTTGTCAAAGATAGGGATTCTCTACTTGATATATTGGGATTTACATTTAAAGAAGAACGGAGTAACCTCACGAATGATAGTGTATATATAACTGACTATTATTTGGATGGACTACTTTATAGCGGCAATTATATGTATGTTGATGGGCAAATAATTGATATTAACACTCAAGAAATTTGCCTGGACATTGCGGGTGTATTAAAGACTAATTATAAAGAACACATTCCGACACCAGAAGAGGAGCAAGTTTTAAATTATGATCTATATTACCAGATAACGCAAGCTTGGAAAATGTATCGAGATGAAATCCTAAATACCATTTATTGCAACCAAAACTATGCATCTAATTTAATCAAACAAACTAATTACGTCAGTGTGTATAACGAGATTAAATTATATGCAAACGACAAGCATATTAGTGGTAACATAAGTAATAATATTGGTGCGCATGGTTATGATTTTAATGTGACTAAACATGTTCTCACTAATAATTCCGTAATTGATGCAACTGATGGTTACACTTTAGATGATAACAGTGCTATAATATCTTTAGTTTTATATAACAATATTTTTAACGAGTATAAAACCCAAAACTATTACGCTACTTACGATGGGGCACAAGATGAAAGAGAAATAACCGTAAAAAATTATCCTACTCATGTAGGTAAAAAAGTAAGTTTTAGCATCAAAGATGAAGACGGAACGGTAATATTAACGCTGAAAGATGTTAAAATAGCAGGTGTGCTTTTTGAAGCTGATATTATTTACTTTCCGACTTATGAGGAGAGTGATACATATATAGATGCCAAAAATTTTGAAAAGATTATGTTAGCGACTACAACACCATTTCGGATTACAATTAAAACACCCGAGAAGGCATCTGAGCTGACAAAGCTAATTAAAAAATATGATGAAGAACTCATATTTGCACATACAGTATATTCAAATAAAATTTATGAATTGGAAGGAACATTTGGAATGGTGAAATTCATAATTGTTGGCGCAAGTGGTCTTTTACTTTTAATAGCGATTCTCATATTTGCAAATTTCACGGCTGCCTCCATAACCGATAGTCGCAAAAACATTGGTATTATTCGTAGCGTTGGTGGTAGTGCTTCTAATATATTCAAAATATATATTACCGAGGGATTGATTGGTGTGATATTAGCGTCTGTTATTTCACTGGTATTAGTGGCAATTGGTATTTTTATTTCTAATCAGGTGATGTACAAAGTTTATGCTACTAACACGCAAATATTACTGTTTGATTATCTATCAATTCTCATGATACCTGCTATCGCTTTAGGGTCAATGGTTATTTCGGCTTTAATACCTATTAGAAAAGCTATTAAAATGTCACCAATAGAAGCTATAAAGAATTAAGTAGAGGTTCTTTGCATAAATACAGGCACTTTAATTTGCCTAAGCTTTGATTCTTGATGTCATAAAAGTGCAGGATGTGTTAGTTTAACTCCTTTTCCACATGGATTATATAATAATCAAAGAATGGTTGGTTAAATAAATAATTTAATGTAATAACTAGTTTATTAAATATTGAAATGCATATAATTTGTTTAACCATTGCAATTGAAACTTCCTAATTTTAATGGCAAATTAAATTTGGCATCGAAGGGCATTAGCACTAGAAGTGGAGTAATTTTTGTAATTTATTCCTGTGTTCTCTTGCAAGCGCACATTCAGTTATTTAATTTCTGATAGTAGTAATAGCTTTAAATAGTAGTAATAGCTTTAATTGGATTATCAGATATAAAGATATGTAAATAGTGTTAACAGGCATACAAACATCTAGTTAGTTAACGAAAATGAAAGCGAGTGCGTAATTCACATCCGAGCTGAAATTTGCTTTGCCAAACCTGCAAGACGCTTGGCGATGTTTTTTCTGTTAGTATTTTATATATGAGTAGTAGTTTAACATTACTATTCAAAAAAATGTAATGGGAGTGAAAACAAGTTTTAATTGACTTGTTAGTCGCTGTTGTCATTAATATTAGGGTTTAATAGTGATTTAGTTATGGATAACTTGATAACGTCAATATATGATTTATTATATAATAGATATGGTCATCTTAATTGGTGGCCCGCCTTATCCATTGATGCGCGGCTACGCGCGTATGAGATTATGGTGGGCGCGATATTGACACAGAACACCGCATGGCAGAATGTTGAAAAGGCACTTGCAAATTTTGGCAACAAACTTGCACCACAGTTTGTAGAAGAAATAGATGTTGGAGAACTAGCATCTATTATTCGCCCAGCTGGATTTTATAATCAGAAAGCAATTTATATTAAATCAATAACGGAATGGTTCAAAAAATATGATTATGACGTGTCTAAAGTTGGACAACACTCACTGGGTAAATTAAGAGCAGAGTTATTGCTGACAAAAGGGAACGGTCAAGAAACTGCTGATTCAATATTGTTGTATGCATTTAATTTCCCTACATTTGTTGTCGATGCCTATACAATTCGACTATGTGATCGCGTGCCAATAATGGTTGGATTGAATTATAATGAAGTGAAAAAGCACTTTGAGAGCAAATTGGAAATTGATTCTAGAGTATATAATAATTACCATGCATTGATAGTTGAGAACAGTAAAATGCATTGTAGAAAGAAACCGATATGCACTAATTGCCCACTTCAGGCACTGTGCTCAAAGTCTGGTATATAATATATACAATTAAAATTTAGACTAGCACGGATAATTGGATGTAAGGCGCTTGATAGATTTAGCATTGCAATAATCAAGCAAGTGCAGAACTAACATCATTTGACATAACTTTAATTAAATATAACTACCTAAAACGCATCAGAATATTCATCATGATGTTTGCTATCTTTGCGCTTTCTTACACACAACAATCGCCAGATTAGAGTAAATTTTTTTGAATTTAATGCAAAATATAATTGGTTTTTACACCTTAGATGAAACAGCGCAATAACAAAATCGGTATACGACTAATCGTCAGTATACTTATGCTTATGCGGGCAATCCTTAATTCTTAGGGCAAAATAACAGTATTTCCAATTAATAACGGCTTAAGCATTATGACGTGTCATATATTCTACAACTAGTACTAGTAGAGAGTTAAGATTTTGAAACTAGAGCGTTTAACTAATTTATAAAGGCAGCAACGATTTTCAATTAATGATATATTTGTTGTATAATGACCATTAAATTAGTCAGACCGTTCATACAGGGATCTTAAATGCTTAATACCGGGAGCAATACGGCAAGTAATTTCAAACGATCTTAAATCGATATCTTCATCTTTAGCCATATCGTCAAGTCCAGCTGGTCCACCACAGTCTTCGATTATACCGTATCCAACTCCATTGACGATTTTTGGAATATTTCTTGGTATTATCTCAACTTCCTCAATACTCTCGACCTTTACACGGAAATTCCAGTTATCGCCATAATCGTATACCACGGTAGCTTGCCATTTTTCGTCTTTAATTAATTCTAATAGTGTATACTGGTCACCGTCTAATATGCGGGCTTCTTCATATCCCTCAATTAAAGCGCGATGTGTGTAGTACTTACCGCGATAGTAGTTTGTTTTATTTTCTGATAAATGAAACAAGTGTCCACCTTCACAATTGAACAAATGCATCACAGCAAAAATTAAATCATTGACTTTCATGTCACTGCTAACTTTAAACCGTCGCCACGTGCGTGGTTTATAGTACAGGAATTCAGTTATAAGCGTGTATATTTTTTTCATATTATCCATCCACTTAAGAATTTAGTTAATATATTTAATTAGCAAAGTGCATTTTATTTGCTAAATAATTAATATAATTACATCGCATATGCATTATTATGCTAGTTAAGTTTGATTTTTCGTATAACAACCAGGCATATGCAGACTCGCTATTTTGCATAAGTTGTTGATTGTTTTACAGATTTATATGTCAACTAAATAGCACAGAGGATGAAACCGCAACCTAATTAGTTAGCATAGAAACTTCGTGCAATTAATGCCCGAGGAATCCAATCACAAAGACAATCCCATAACCAAAGCATAAAAAGAGAATGTCACCAAGTGTTTCTAAAATAACAATGTATGTTAAAAACCCAAACTCAAAA
>JAITLB010000231.1 GCA_031278175.1 Christensenellaceae bacterium | reverse complement strand
GGTCGCCGGTTCGAGTCCGGCCATCAGCTCCATATAAATTAAGCATTAAGTCTTATTTTGACTTAGTGCTTTTTTAATAAAACCTGCGACATACAGAAACAAAAGACGATATAAAATAGACTGGTTGCATAGAAAAGCCTTTGCGTGTTTTGCGCGATTTAAGATGTATTCATTAATATACGCTGGATAGATCATTTTAAGCCGAAATCAAAGCGTTTGATAATTAGTAAAATGCCTTTAAAACATCCAATTTTCACAAACAATAAAAAACTCCGATAGTCCAAATGGCACGGATCAATAAAAATAAATCAAAAATTTTAACCGAGCTATATGAAACCTTTCTAATTTTTGAAGAAAAAATGCTATAATGTTGCCATTAAACAAAAGGTGCGGGTAGGCAACAATGACATTTGTAGAAAATTCAAATAGTTTTTGAAAAGCAGTTATGCATGGTTAACTAGATAGCAGATATAAGCAAATTGCCAAAAACTCATAAGGGTAGCTCAAGAATCGCATGCCTATTGAACACGATATCAATTTTCAAACAAACCTCAAACACATTGAGATCGCAAGTCGGGAGAAAGCAAACTTACATGAATGCAAAGTGGGATTGCCTTAGAGTTTAAGATATAAGGAGAAGAGGTGTGAGCAAATTGGAATTGACTTGGATCGGCAAGGAAAAACAAATAAGTCCTGAAATGGGGATACTAATAAAGAGAGAAGATTTGTGTTACGGAGAAAAATCCTCGGGAAACCTTTTAATACATGGAGATAATCTGTTTGTATTAAAAAGCCTAGAGCAAGATTTCGTTGGGAAAATAAAGTGCATATATATCGATCCGCCATATAACACAGGTTCTGCCTTTGAACATTATGATGACAATCTCGAACACATCGCATGGCTCGGCCTGATGAAGCCGAGGTTGGAAATGCTACGAAATCTCTTGAGAGATGATGGAGTGCTGTTTGTTCACATAGATAATAAAGAGTCGGCATATTTAAAAGTTTTATGTGATGAGATTTTTGGCAGAAGTAATTTCATATCTACATTTTCGATAAAAGTTAGGCATTCGGATAGAATGCTTAAAGGTGATAAAGACATACATGATGTGGTTGAAAACATTCATTTTTATCAAAAAACGAATGAATTTAAAATTAAAAAAAGAAGTAAAAATGAAACTGAAGAAGATATTCTGCGAGAATACATTTGGGATATTGTAACTTTGAGTGAAGGGGTGCCAATCATGTTAGCGGGTAGAGAATGTGTTCTTTACCCGCAGGGACACTATGAACTCGTAAAGAAAAATCCTAATGCTCTAAACCTCAAAAAAATAAGTATACGAGGTTCTCTAAGAGAGGGTAATAGTAGTGGCAGGTTCTTTGTTGCAAATTTAGAAAACAGGATAAATATTGATGGTTTTAACGCATTATACAAAGTTCCCAATATGGGTGACGACCATTTAGGTTTTAGATTCTTTTTAGCTAGAGAAAATCAAAGCAAAAAGAATGGTCACTATTTGCAAGGTAAGCCAATTACAAAAATAACAGCTAAAGAGCAACCATACCCTTCATTTTTTGATTTTTCTACTGAATTTAATAGGGTAGGGTACGAAGGAGTTGTTGAGTTTAGGAATTCAAAGAAACCTGAATCATTAATAGAACTTCTATTGCAAATTGCAAATACACAACCAGGCGACATAGTCTTAGATTCATTCTTGGGAAGCGGGACAACTACCGCTGTAGCGCATAAAATGGGCCGACGCTGGATAGGTGTAGAATTGGGTGAACATGCTTACACACATTGCAAGGTCCGAATGGATAGAGTAATAGACGGCGAACAAGGTGGAATTAGCAAGACTGTCGAGTGGCAAGGCGGCGGTGGTTATGATTTCTATGAACTAGCGCCTAGTCTTATCAATGTAGACAAGATGGGTATGCCAATAATCAGCAAGGAATACAACGTAGAAATGCTGGCGGCAGCGATGGCCAGACACGAGAATTATAACTATTGGCCTGACAAAAACATGCCATGGAAACAAGGTTATTGTGGTGAAAGCAAGAAACAAGCAAAAAACTTCATTTTCACTACTACGGGTACAATAACACTGGAGTATTTAGACGGTATATCAGTTGAGCTTGGAGAAGATGAGGCCCTCTTAATTTGTGCATCCAGTTTTACCCCTGAGTGTAAAAGTAGTCACAAAAACATTACCATGCAAAAGATACCGCAAATACTTTTAAGCAGATGTGAATATGGAAAGACTGACTACAATCTAAATGTGGTAGATCAGATAGCAGACTTCGATGACGAAGGAGTAGACTAATTAAAATTCTAGGCAAAATGAGAATACATAAAATATTTGCAAGGATGATCCTCCGTCGCCAGCAATATGAGCGTCTAAAGATACTAGAGGATAGTTGCTCAAATCTGGTCTCAAAACGGAATATTAAGGATATAAAGACGGAAACAGAAATGATAACATCTAAAAAACACGCGCTAGCAAAATTAAAGCATGAAAAATTAAAGTCCGCAATTACAACAACCGCATTGCAAAAATAAAAGAATGGAATCGAGCATGGCATTATGGTTCACAATCCCGTATACTAAGCATTAAGTATTCATCTGACTTGATGTTTTATTTCAAAACCGCGATGTAGTGAGTAAGGTTGCGAAAATCCTCTGTTTAAGGTGATGAGTTTGTATGTTTCTTAAGTAATTAAAAATGTCTAAGTACAGAGACGATCAAGAATCAGCTTTTGATTTGCAGGGATAAATGTCGATTTTTACATTGAAG
>JAITLB010000180.1 GCA_031278175.1 Christensenellaceae bacterium | reverse complement strand
GGCGGGCATGGAATTGTTTAACAGTAGTTTTCAAAATAGCGTTAATCGCCAAAGAAAAATTTATACAAGTGAAGAGCGCGAGATTATAGCATGCACTCTTTTACTCCTTTATTTTTGGTGTATCCATTTTAGAGGTATCATAATTGCAATAGCATTTGTTTGCTTAACTTTTTGTGTCACATTTAGCGCAACTGTATATACAATAGTGCTTGTTTACTTGACTTTATCGGACATAATAAGTATTATATCACTACTGAAATATTGGCATATGGTTTTTTGTACGTGCTCTATTAAATTCTAATTGTAGCGTCATGAAACATATTGCTAAGTTAAACATTCTTAAGTAAATTTAATTATACATTTACACTCTTCACTATGATCTTTAGCAGAGATGCTACATTTTTGTATCGTATCTCAAGAAAAATTTTAGTGAATTAATGATCACCATTTTGCACGCAATATTCATATTAAGCATTGAGGATCTTTGTAGGTGTATGCTAGAAAAAGTTGTTTTTAAATTCAGAACAAACTAGGAGAACTATATGACAAAACTTACACTCGATAAAATAGTAGCTCTTTCAAAAAGCAGAGGCTTCGTATTTGCAGGTAGCGATATATATGGTGGCTTGGCAAATTCGTGGGATTATGGGCCACTCGGTGTCGAGCTAAAAAACAATGTAAAAAAAGCATGGTGGAAAAAATTCGTACAGGAATGCGAATATAATGTCGGTGTCGATTGCGCTATACTTATGAATCCCGCCGTTTGGGAAGCCAGTGGACATGTTAGTGGATTTTCAGATCCGCTTATGGATTGCAAAGACTGTGGCGCAAGGCATCGAGCCGATGAACTTATTGAACAACACATTGCTAAAACTGGTTCAGATATTAAAATAGCTGGCTGGTCAAATGAGCAACTAGAAAAATATGTCACCGACAACAATGTTAAATGCCCAACTTGCGGAAAATCGCATTTCACTGGGCTTAGAAAATTCAACTTGATGTTCAAAACTTTCCACGGTGTCACGGAAGAATCTGCTAATGTTGTATATTTGCGTCCTGAAACTGCACAAGGGATATTTGTCAATTTTACACATGTAGCGCGCACTTCACGCAAGCGTATTCCTTTCGGGATAGCGCAAATCGGTAAGAGTTTTAGAAATGAAATAACACCTGGTAATTTCATATTCCGCACACGTGAGTTCGAGCAGATGGAACTAGAATTTTTCTGTGAACCTGGCGAGGATTTGAAATGGTATGAATATTGGCGCGATTTCTGTAAAGAGTGGTTACTCACCCTCGGCATGAAACCAGAAAATTTAAATATGCATGAACACGACAAAGCTGAACTTGCTCACTACTCTAAAGGCACAGTCGATATAATGTTCAATTTCCCATTCGGCTGGGGAGAATTGTGGGGGATAGCCGATCGCACTGATTTTGACCTTAAAGCGCATATGACAAAGTCAGGAAAGTCGCTTGAGTATATAGATCCTTTAACGAACAACAAATATGTCCCTTACTGCATTGAACCTTCTCTAGGTGTAGATAGAGCGACACTCGCATTCCTATGCAACGCATATACCGAGGAAGTGCTAGCAAATGGTGATACACGTTTCGTGCTCAAATTGCATCACGCGCTAGCACCATTCCAAGTCGCCGTTCTTCCACTTCAAAAAAACATTTCAGAACCCGCGCTAGCTCTCTATCGCTCTCTTTGTAAGGAATTCCGCGTTGACTACGATGAGGCTGGAAGCATCGGTCGTCGTTATCGTCGAGAGGATGAAATTGGTACACCTTTCTGTATAACAACTGATTTTGATACTTTGGCTGATAACACCGTGACCATTCGCGAACGCGATTCTATGCTACAAGAGCGCATTCATATAAATGACCTAGTTAACTATTTGCGTGATAAATTAGTTTATTAATAACATCTTGAACTCGTGGATGAAACTAGTTTATTGTGACTAAATTTCATCCTAAATACATTATTCTAAGCGAGGATAGTAATATGAAGAGAATAACAAAAAACGGTTGGATTGGTATCGCTGGATCCTCTCTAGTTTTTATTGCATTGATACTTGTTGCGTCATTTTATGATCTAGCAATAAACAAGGCTCTATACGCACCGCACACACTATTCGGTCAATTTTTTGACAAGCTAGGGCAGTTGCCATCATACATAGCAGTACCCTTTGCTGGCGCAATCTTTTTCAGAAACAAGTTTGGTAAAACATCAAGGGCGAATCTCGCTTTCAAATTGTTGTCAATATTATTTATTTTTGGCGGTTGGTCTGCCACGCTCGATTGGCTTTGGTCCGGGTTTGTCGCGCCAGATGTTTCTTTCAAATCAGTTTATCTGATGTTTTTTACATTAATAACTACAGTGGGAACATTACATGTGGCATCGCATATAAGCAGTGTAACCGCTCGCAAGCTATTAATATTCGCTATCTTTATAGTTATCTCTTTTGCTATAAGCAATATTATAGTGCAAGTAATGAAAATTATTTGGAATCGTCAAAGGTTTAGAACGATGGTCGATATACCAAAAAACGCTGAATTGTTAGCAGCCTACGGCAAGAATTTCGAAGGGTTCACTGCTTGGTATAAACCTATGTCAATACTAAATCTTGAAATTCGCACTCCTGAATATATGAGACTGCATTTAGCACTAGATAGTGACGCATTCAAATCTTTTCCATCGGGGCATACTGTAGCAGCATCAGCAGCTTTTGGGGTAATCTTGTTGCCTGACATCTATGAGGGATTAGCAAAGCATCGTTGGAAGTTTACAGCGTTTCCTGCATTGTATGTAGCTTTAGTTGCCGTCAGTCGTATTGTAATGGGTGCTCATTACTTATCTGACGTTGTATTCGGTGGCTTTATAGGCTTTGGTGTCACTGTATTACTACGACATATATTTATTGGAATAGCGTATAAGAAAGGTAATCTGCTCCCGTCAAAAAATGAGCTTTGATCAAGTAAACAAATAAGAGTGACCTAACTAACTCAAATCAAACAAAAATTAAGGAGAACTTAAAGTATGGACTACGCAGCAGAGTCTTTAAAACTGCACTACAACTTGAAAGGAAAAATCGAAGTAATATCTCGTGCTCCCGTTACAAACAAAGAGGAATTATCAACAGCTTACACACCAGGTGTCGCAGAGCCATGTCTAGTCATTCAAAAGGATGTCGATAAATCATATGAATTGACAAGGCGCGCTAATCTCGTTGCTGTTGTAACGGATGGCAGTGCCGTGCTTGGACTAGGTGATATCGGACCTGAAGCAGGAATGCCAGTAATGGAAGGAAAATGTGTACTCTTCAAAACGTTTGGAAATGTCGATGCGTTTCCTATATGCATACGAAGCAAAGATCCAGATGAGATAGTACGCGTTGTCTCACTTATCGCTGGTAGCTTTGGAGGAATTAATTTAGAAGATATCGCATCACCACGTTGCTTTGAAATAGAGAGAAAATTAAAAGCATGTACGGATATCCCGATCTTCCACGATGATCAGCATGGAACTGCAATAGTATGTCTTGCTGCTGTAACAAACGCGCTAAAAATAGTTAATAAGAAATTGAGCGACTGTACTGTCGCTTTTAGCGGTGCAGGCGCTGCTGGTGTTGCTGTTGCTAAACTTATGATAAAGGCTGGTGCTAAAAACACACTGCTTTGTAATCGCTCGGGGATCATCAGCTCTAAAACACCCAACTTATCACCACTAAACGCTGAGATAGCAGCATTTTCAAATAAAGACCGCGTTACAGGCTCGCTAGCCGATGCAATGCGCGGGGCTGATATATTTATAGGAGTTAGTGCTCCCAACGTTGTGACGCGCGATATGGTTGCTTCTATGGCAGATAATCCAATAGTTTTCCCAATGGCAAATCCTGTCCCTGAAATTATGCCCGATGAGGCAAGAAAGGGTGGTGCTGTCGTTGTCGGTACAGGCAGAAGCGATTTCCCAAATCAAATAAACAATGTTCTTGCTTTCCCAGGTGTATTTAGAGGCGCACTCGATGTCAGAGCAAGCGATATAAACGATGAGATGAAACTTGCGGCAGCCACGGCTCTAGCAAATCTTGTCACAAGCGATGAACTCACCGTTGATTATATCCTTCCACGCGCTTTCGATCCACGTGTAGGTGCTAGTGTAGCTGCTGCTGTAGCTTGCGCAGCACGCAAAAGTGGGGTCGCAAGGATATAGAATCAGTCATCAGTCTTTAAATCTTAGTAAAGCTCGAAAAAAAAACGATCGTTCGTTTTTTTGTTAGTGCAATTTTAAAAAGTCGTTTTTTTAAGCAGATGTCCGCATCATTTAAGACGACTTTTTGCTTGTTTTGGGCTTAAATATCAGTTATTTCAAAATTGTTTTTTCCTCTTATCAAAAGGTAATAAATTTGCTAAAAACTGATGCCATTTTTTTTCAATTAAAGCTTGACGAACGCAAGATTTTGTATTAAGATATTATACGCACCACAACATGTTGTGGTATGGGACAAAAATCAAGCTCTTTGAGTTCGTTACGGAGAATCAAAATGTATATCATTAAAAGAGACGGTAGACGCGTAGAATACGACATTACCAAAATAGAACAAGCGATATCAAAAGCGATGTCAGCATCAGGTCGCACAGTGGCAGATAATATCTGTCGAGATCTTGCGTGCCAAGCAGAATCCGTATTAAACGAACGTTTTCCTTCTACAGAACCTAGCGTTGAAGATATTCAAGATGTAGTAGAAGAAGTGTTAATGAGTAATTGCTATCACTCGGTAGCAAAGAATTATATCTTGTATCGTGCAGATCGAACAAAACGTCGGGAAATGAATTCCAACCTGATGAAGGTTTACATGGAACTGACATTTACTGATGCTAATGACAGTGACATGAAGCGCGACAATGCTAACATCGATGGCAATACAGCGATGGGTACTATGTTGAAATACGGGAGTGAAGGTGCTAAGGATTTCTATGAGAAGTATCTCTTAACACCCGAGCAGTCCAGAGCACATAACGATGGCGACATTCACATCCACGATTTTGATTTTTACTCACTCACGACTACGTGTTGCCAAATTGATTTAGTTAAGTTGTTCGCATCAGGATTCTCTACAGGACATGGTTTCTTAAGAGAGCCTAATGATATTCAAAGTTATGCAGCGCTTGCGTGTATTGCTATTCAAAGCAACCAAAACGATCAACACGGTGGACAAAGTGTACCCAATTTTGACTATTCTATGGCTCCAGGTGTTGCTAAGACATTCAAGAGATTATATAGAGATAATTTTGCTAAAGGTGTATTTCTAATAGCATCTGACACAGGACTAACCGATGAAATCGTAAAGCAGCGTTTTAGAGACTTAGAACAGAAAACTGGTTTATTCGCGCAACTGACAGTATCGCCTGAGTTTGATGATGCCGAACGAAATGCTTTCCTTGATGAACTCGGACAAGAGCGTTATGATAAAATACATCTTCTCACGCGCGAGTGTACCGAGAGAGAAACTAATCGAGCTGTCTTTCAAGCGATGGAAGCCTTTATCCATAATCTCAACACCATGCATTCGCGTGCAGGCGCACAAACTCCATTCTCATCGATAAATTACGGCACAGACACTTCACCCGAAGGTCGTATGGTAATTAAAAATATTTTGCTTGCTGAAGAAAGAGGGCTCGGTTTTGGTGAGACTCCGATTTTCCCTATTCAAATATTTAAGTTAAAAGATGGTGTAAGTTATAATCCCGGTGATCCTAACTACGATCTATTTAAACTAGCTTGCAAAGTGTCTGCTAAACGTTTGTTCCCTAATTTTTCGTTCTTAGATTCACCATTCAATTTGCATTATTACAAACCAGGACATCCCGAAACAGAAGTTGCATACATGGGTTGCCGTACACGAGTTATCGCAAACACAGCTAACCCCGATAGAGAAACTACATTCGGACGAGGCAATCTAAGTTTTACTTCAATTAATCTTCCGCGCATCGCATTACAGAGGCGCGGCAATGTGAGTGCTTTCTTTGATGATCTGCAACGGATGCTCGATCTCGTTTTGCAACAATTGCTCGATCGTTTTGAGATTCAATGCAATAAGAAAGTAAAAAATTTCCCGTTCCTTATGGGTCAAGGCATATGGCTAGGTAGCGAAAAATTGCATCCTGATAGTTCAATTCGCGAAGTGTTACGTGAGGGTACGCTTTCAATAGGATTTATTGGACTTGCCGAAGCACTAACCGCACTGTTAGGAAAACACCATGGTGAAGATAAAAAAGCACGCAATTTGGGTTTAGAGATAGTAAGTTTTATGCGCCATTATTGCGATGTTAAATCCAGCGAATTGAAACTTAATATTACATTGCTCGCAACGCCAGCAGAAGGGTTATCAGGACGCTTTGTAAAATTGGATCGCGCTAAATTTGGTTCTATCCCAGGCATAACTGATAGAGAATATTATACTAATAGTTTTCATGTTCCTGTTTATTTCAAAATTTCAGCTTTTGATAAAATTCGAATTGAAGCACCTTATCATGCTCTCACCAACGCAGGACACATATCTTATGTCGAATTAGACGGAGATATGGCAAAGAACACTGAAGCGTTCGAAAAGGTTATCCGTTGCATGAAAGAAGCGGGTATCGGATATGGGTCAATTAATCACCCTGTCGATCGAGATCCCATCTGTGGATATAATGGTATAATAAACGATACTTGCCCAGGTTGTGGCCGCACCGAAAAAGAAGGACATGTGGGTTTTGAAAGAATACGGCGCATTACTGGATATCTGGTCGGAACGCTAGATCGATTTAATAATGCCAAGCGGGCAGAAGAAAAGGAAAGAGTCAAACACGTTTCATCTCAGGCTTAATTTTATATGGATAATAATACTATACGATTAGCAGGCATCGTCAACGACTCTGTAACAGATGGCCCAGGCATTCGTTACGCGTTATTTGTACAGGGTTGCCCGCATACATGTACAGGTTGCCATAACCCTAATTCGCTGTCTTTCAGTGGCGGTTATCTGCGCGATGTTTCATCTATATTCAACGAGATTAAAAGCAATCCGCTCCTCACGGGTGTTACGTTTACAGGCGGAGAACCATTTGGTCAACCCGCACCACTTGCTCTATTAGCAAACAAAATAAAGACCATTCAACTAGAAATTGCTATTTATACTGGTTACAAATATGAGGAACTAGAAGCACTCGGCAATGATGCTAAGGCATTAATTGCACTCGCTGATATTATCGTTGATGGACCTTTCGAAATTAAGCGGCGCAGTTTAGATTTGCGATTTAAAGGTTCTGCTAATCAGCGCGTAATTAATGTGTGTCAAACGATTCTAAATAACAACGTTCCTGTAATGGACACGTCAGGTAGATGGGAGTAAAATCATCAGTTTTTGACTAAAAATTGCTTGGTTTGACGAATGCCCCCCAATCAAAAAATCCATTGACTAGGTGGTGTCGCTGTAAAATCAGCGTATTTAGTAGATTCTAAATTCAATATTGTGGAAGTGTTGCAAAAAATTCAAACAAAATTGCTCTAAATTCATTTACACTATTGACAATAAGTGATTTCTATATTAGTATATTACTCACGCAAATTATAT
>JAITLB010000050.1 GCA_031278175.1 Christensenellaceae bacterium | reverse complement strand
TCCACAATTCTATGTTGAAGGTGCTGGATATGTTGGTGGTGCAATAGGACTAATCGCTTCAGGATCTTCGCTTACGAATTTAGAAATATCTTATCCAACAATAACTCTTTCTTCAAGTTATGGTAATGACGGCGGAAAGGCTTTCGGCGGTGCTGTCGGCGCTACTATAACCAGCGATAATGGTGATTCACGTGTTGCAGTAAATAATGTGAACGTCACATCGGCTAATTTGGAATGGTGCGAGGATGCAGTATTTGTCGGTGGTATCGTAGGATTGAATGAAGGTAGAACACTAACTAACCTTACATTGACTAGCAAGTTAATATTGAATTCTAGAGTCTCAACAAACAGCGATGCGGATTTTGGATCTTATTCGGTAAAGTCAGACACAGCACTAGGCAATACAACTGGCGGTCGTGGATTCGGCGGTGGTGGAATCATCGGCTATAACAAATCCTATTTTTCAAATGGGGTGCTAAAATACTCAGGGACTCTACAAAACGTCAACTTTGCAGACATCAAAGTCCAGCACGAACTCTCAGGATCAATCTTGGGTGGCATAGCTGGTATAAACGGTCCTGGTAGCACTATTACAGAAGCAAAGACATATGCAAATCGCTTTACAACTAAAAGAGGACTAAATGAAGGTGGTGTATTTGGAGTAATCGTCGGATACAATGCTGGTATTATAACACAGGCGCTGGTTAAAGAGCCGAATTCATCAATTGCTTACGATTCCAGTACGCATGATTACATTACGTATTTTGTCACCACACAAGCCTTATATTTTAATGCAACTCAAAACATAGATACTACGCCTGAGGGCGATCCTGTGCCAGAAATGAAATCAGGAGGAGATTCCACAACAATTTTCCTCGGTGGTATAGCTGGATATAATACCATAACAGGTACAATTGCAAACTCAGAGTTCCAGGGTGTGTTGCTTGTTAACAGAATCCATTCTCAAGAACTTGTTAACCGAACAGCAATCGGTGCGCTTGCAGGTGCAGCAGAAAGCACTTATCGAACAATACATGACAACTCTGTACACGACTCTAAACTAGCAACCTACACCGTACTGTGGGTAGATGCAGGTGGTGCTGGAAACGGAATTTCTGGTACTCCGCAAGAGATAAAACTAGGAATGTTCGCTGGTCATGTTGTAGATAGTGGCACATTCCAGAGTAATTACGGTCAAGATAATAATACAGGATCCATGTACGTGGGAAGCGGTTCGGCATACTCAGATTGGCCGATGACTACTTTATTAGTAAACCTATGGCCATCGGGAAATGGTTCTGTTACATACTCTGGAACATATTGGCGCTCACTTACTAACCTAACAAATAATGACAATAATATTAAATCATCGGATGAAGTACATCGAACGAACAAAAATATTCCTAGTAGCGATTGCTATACTAAAGATAGCTCTGGTATTGTAGGATTATTTGCTAAATACTATGTATATTCAGGTCACTACAGAAATGTAAACGGCACGACAGAAAACTATACAAATCCTTAATGTCTACCACTTGCAACGCTTTGCTAATTGAAAGCAATGCGTTGCAAGCGATGTCAAGTATTTAATACGCTCATTTTATGCCTTTTGTTTGCTTGATGACCATAAACTATTAGAAAACTAAGGTGTGTGCTTGTCAGCTTTTCAGCATTTCAAAGTCTAATTTTAAATGTCCGCGTTTCAGCCTATCAAAATTTATTCTCACGTATCAAGAGTAATTTAATCTACACAAAAGCTATTGCTATATTCAACCCCTTAAACTCTCTATATTAATTAATAACTTTCAACATAACATGATAGACGCAAACTGCTATAATTACAGTTTTTAAAATATGAACATTCGTTTGCATTTTTGACGTAAGTTTCGATTTTTTATTATATATCATTACATATGCTTATAAACAACATGTTTAGCATAATATTACTTAGCAAGTTTAGAAATATTAATCAATTTGTTTGACATTAATAAGTTTGCAATGTATTATATAAGCTACTAATTTGGAGCACGCTTTCAGCATGGAAATTGGAGAAAAAATTAAATCGCTACGTTTGACGATAGGACTCACCCAAGAAGAGCTCGCAGCGCGATGTGAATTGACAAAGGGTTATATCAGCCAATTAGAAAACAATATATGCAGTCCTTCTATAGCGACGCTTAGTGATATACTAAGCGTGTTAGGTACCGACCTCGCTTCGTTTTTCACTGTTATGAAAAGCGAAAAAATCGTATTTGCTAAGTCCGATTTCTTTGAATCAGCTAATGGAAATGGCTTAAACACATGGCTTATACCAAATTCTCAAAAAAACGAGATGGAACCAATTATTTTAACACTCCCAGAGGGTGGTTTGTCCGACACCAGATATCCATTTGAAGGCGAAGAGTTCGGCTACATTTTGGAGGGCAAAATCAATTTAGTCACGCTCCATAATACCTATATTGTAAAAAAGGGTGAAGCCTTTTATATCAATGGTAGCATGGAACATCGTATCGTAAACATCGGCAATGCCAGGTGTCGTGTGTTATGGATAACAACACCTAGTAATTTTTAATTTTATATAGGGGATAAAATGACAACAGATAAAATAATCGAATTAAAAAATGTATCTAAAAGTTACGATGAAAAACCCGTTGTATCAAGCGTTTCACTTACCATTAAAAAGGGTGAGTTCGTCACGTTTTTGGGGCCATCGGGTTGTGGTAAAACAACTACACTGAGAATGATTGCGGGGTTTGAAAAGCCGACAAGTGGTACTATCTATATATCAGGCAAAGACATGACAACGTCACCTCCATATGACAGAAATGTCAATACCGTTTTTCAAAACTATGCACTGTTCCCGCATTTGAACGTATATAACAACATCGCATTTGGTCTTAAATTAAAAAGCATCCCAGATGGCACGTTTTTTGTCGACAAAAACGGCAATAAATTTGAGAACTTGAGAAAACTCACCAAAGATGAGATTGCCGCCAAGGTTAAAACCGCACTTAAAATGGTAGATCTTGAAGAATACGAAAAACGCAACGTTTCTAGTTTGTCAGGCGGTCAAAAACAACGCGTGGCTATTGCTCGTTCATTAGTTAATGAACCCGATGTGCTATTGCTAGACGAGCCTCTTGGCGCTCTAGATTTAAAGATGCGCAAAGATATGCAAATAGAACTTATGAACATGCATAAAAAGCTCGGAATTACCTTTTTATATGTCACTCATGATCAAGAGGAAGCTCTGACAATGAGCGATACAATTGTTGTAATGAAAGATGGCATAATACAGCAAATCGGCACACCGCAGAAGGTATATGATGAACCAGCAAATGCGTTTGTTGCTGACTTTATTGGAGAGTCCAACATTTTCAGTGGCATTATGGTTACCGATTTCAATGTTAAATTTTGCGATCATTCATTTGAGTGCGTAGATAAGGGCTTTAAATATAATGAGCCTATTGACGTTATTGTACGCCCTGAAGATGTATCGATTCTAAGTAGCGATGATGCACGCGCAGCACTGCTAGCAACTATATCATCGTGCGTGTTTAAAGGCGATCATTTCCAAATCACGGCTATTATAGCGGGTGGTGAGGATTATGAAATGTTGATACATGATAATGTCAATTGCAGACCTGGTGACAAAGTTGGATTATATATTAAGCCATCTGATCTTCATATTATGCATAAGGCACGCATTATTAATGAGATTGTAACCGAAATGTGGGACACTAACACAGTCGAAATTTGCGGTGGCAAATTCCCTTGTCAATGTGATCTACCAAGTGGCACAAAAGTTAAGGTCAGCGTTGATTTTGACGATGTAATTATATACGATGACGAAAATGATGGAATCATAGGCGGTGAAATTGTTAACACGATTTATAAAGGGAATTACTATCAATGCGTTGTTAGAACTGATACCTACTATGACTTCTTTGCTGATACCGAAGATGAATGGCTCAAAGGCGATCGTGTTGGTATATCAGTAGCTCCCGATAAAATTCTTATAACAAAACTAGAGGAAACAATATGAAAACATACATCACAAATATTGGTTCTAAACTAGTTACAAAAATTAAAGGGTTTAGAATTACAAGAAGTGTTTTTGCATATCCATATGTGCTATTTATGTCACTGTTTGTCGTGGCCCCACTAGTCATTTTGCTTGCAAACGCATTTATTTCTAATGGGCAGTTCACCTTCTCAAACTTTAGTGATCTTGTAAGGGATGGTGCAAGTTTAAAAACATTGTCATTTTCAATTTTGGTGGGCATCATCACTACTTCTCTTTGCTTGCTTATAGGTTATCCAGTAGCTTTCATTCTATCCAAATGGTCATCGGGGCGATTAATCGTGCTCTTATTCATACTGCCGATGTGGGTTAATTTTCTTATACGCACACTGTCTACTAGATATATGTTTGAGGCACTTGGCATCGAGTTGGGTATAGGCACATTAATATTTGGCTTGGTATACAATTATATACCGTTCATGATATTACCACTTCATACTACGCTGTCAAATATAGATAAATCATATTCCGAAGCCGCAAGCGACTTGGGTGCTCATTCTATAACAACATTTCTCAAAATAACTCTTCCACTATCTATGCCAGGAATACTCAGCGGCATAACTATGGTGTTCATCCCTACAATCTCAACGTTTGCTATAACTCAGTTCCTTGGTGGGACGAGTGCGCATCTATTTGGAGATTCAATTAATACAAAATTTGAACATCAATTATACGGTGTCGGTAGTGTTATGTCATTGATCATGTTGGCATTAGTTCTTGTATCAAATTACTTTATGAGAAAAACAAACAGAGGGGAGGCAGCGCGTAATTTATGGTAGAAAAATCAACACTCAAAAAATTGTTTGAGAGAAGCTATATAGTTATCGCACTAGTTCTTCTCTATACCCCAATTTTCTTGATGATAGTATTTTCATTCTTTAACACATCATCATTTAGTTTCTCTAAAGGTATGTCGTTTAATGCTTATATTCAATTGTTTACGTCATCGAATGCATCAACACTAGGTCAAGCGTTTAAAAATACGCTACTCATAGCTGCGATCTCATCAGTCACCGCAACAATCCTAGGATCGTTTGCCTCAATTGGAATATTCGCAATGTCAAAGCGTTCGCGTAAGATAGTCGAAAACGTAAATCAACTACCCGTAATCAACTCGGAAATCGTCATCGCCGTAGCGCTGATGTTGTTTTTTATAACATTCAGATTCCCCGATGGATATACACGTCTCTTACTAGGTCACATATCATTTTGTACACCCTACGTAGTTTTGTCGGTAATGCCTAGACTAATGCAAATGGATTCAAATATCTATGAAGCTGCTTTGGATCTAGGTGCTAAACCACTCCGTGCAATTGTCTCTGTCATCATACCCATTATTCTGCCAGGAATATTATCGGGTTTTGCTATGGCATTTACGATATCTGTAGACGATTTTATAATTACACAATTGAATAAGGGTACAACGAGTGGCATCGAAACCCTTAGCACATATATTTACTCCTCACAACATACAGCTGGAGGACTAAAACCATATTGGTTCGCTGCATTTTCTATAATAATAGTTGTTGTAGTCGGTGCGCTACTGCTTATCAATTTAAGAAGATACAAAAAAACGCCTAGTAAAAGGGCAGAAAATTCACGCTAAATAATATAAGGAGAATTAGCATAAATGAAAAGATTTATTGCAATTTTAATAATTGTTGCAATGTCAGTTGGAGTTCTTACTGCTTTGAATGTCCAAATTGGCGCCTTCGCCGCTGTTGATAAATTATATGTCTACAACTGGGGTGATTACATAGATATGGATGCAATCGCTGAATTCGAGAGTGAATTTAATATTGACGTAGTGTATTCCACGTTTGATACTAATGAAATAATGCTTTCAAGTCTTCAAGATCAGCAAGCACAAATAGATCTCATATGCCCATCCGACTATGCGCTACAACGTTTGATTGTGCAAGATCGTTTAGAGAAAATTGATTTTAGCAAATTATCTAATTATTCAAACATAAACAGTGCTATCACAACTAAGGTAGATGCGAACTTTGCAGATTTGACTGTTAACAACGCTAAACAAAAAATGAGCGATTATTTTATTCCATACATGATGGGTACTGTTGGTATTGTCTACAATACTTCAGTGATCGATCCAGAAGTTGCATATGAGGCTGGTTACGGTTTATTATGGAACACACCTGGAATATCTAAACTGAATAGAAAAATACTCATGAAAGACTCTGTGAGAGAGGCATATTTAGCTGGGGTTTTTTACCTAAAAGAGAGTGGCAAGCTTTCTGATACTTACAACAATATGCCTTTATCTGAGCTTATTAATTACGTAGATGATACATTGTTATCGCAAGTTGAAGAAGCTTTTAAAGAACAACACAAAGTAATATCAAGTTATGAAGTTGATTTTGGTAAAACCGACTTAGTCAATGAAAAGGCATATGCTGGGTTAGCTTGGTCGGGTGATGCGCTATGGGCCATGGAAGATCTGGATACATTGGATTACTACGTACCCAAAATTGGTGGCAATATTTGGTTTGATGGTTGGGCCATGTTGAAAAATTCGCAAAATAAAGAGTCTGCTCTTAAATTTATGGATTTTATGATGCGCCCCGACATCGCAATGCGCAACGCAATGGCAATCGGTTACACTTCTTGCGAAAGTGAAGCAGCTGTTAGAGCTAGTGCTACAGCACTGGACATACTCGAAGAAAATGACTATGACGTAGACGAATTTTTCGGAGATTCTATACGTTATCCTGATATATCTGATCCATTGTTAGTTATAATGAAAGATTTCTCAGATGATTCCAAGCTTGTTGCTATGTGGGAACGTGTAAAAACAACTGGTCTTAATCCAGTGAACCTTATAATTATAATTGTATCATCCGTTGTCGGTGTTGGCATTATTATATTAGTAATATTTTTAATTAACAAAAAGAAGAAATCGCGTCGAGCTGTCGCAGCATAAACCCGCTAATCACTTCCATTTTTTGTTTTTCCTCTTGGTTCTGTACTTCCAAGAGCCAAGAGGAATCTTAATTGATATATTTCCATTTTCGTTGCAACAATTTAAATACAGCGCTTTACCACCTTTGGGTGATTGTCTCATTTACACTAAACATATTTTAAACTCTAATTATTCCATTTAATGTCTAACTTAAATCCGAGAACTAGATGCATAGCTTGTTTGTTTGCAGACGATTGGTGTTTTGTGCATTAATTCTGGATTGAATTGTTTACCATGCAAATATATCTATCTTCAACATTTGCAGATTTTTGCACAAAACAGTATTTACCAAGTGTGTAATCACCCGCAAACACTTTAAACTACGAAATTGCCGCGTTAATTATCATTCTGCTAGAATATTTAAGTAAGCGTGGTTATTTATTACAATCTCAAATTAGCGCTTGTAGCACCATAACAGAGTGTAGTTTTAAAATGTCGTATCTATAGCAAGTAAATATCGCTCAACTTAACATAATATATTGAGTTCAGGGACGCTCAATTTAATAATGCTACTCTCACTTCAATCTTCGAGGTAGTTTGTGTGCATTGTTTTGAATTCTCTTTTGTTTCAAAAATCAAAGTGCTCTTTATATTCGCGTCTTAACTACACTCATAAATGCAATATACTAGTTAATTGCTTGCTAGCAAGTGCAAGCCCGCTTAAATTTAGCAAGCTTATTCAGCTGACTTTACTAAAAAGGTTTACAAATATCCTTTAAATACAGCGTTTTGATTGCAATCTTTGCATTGTAATTATATATTATTTAAGCTTTTTCACTAAATTGCTTTATAACAATGCAAAAGTGTGCTATAATTAGAGCATCCGAGTCGCCTATATCATTCATGCGATTCGCCAATAATATGTAGAGGTAAATGTCTAATGACGCAAAATCAACAAATCCTAGATTTCGTTGCGAAATATCAGGCACTCATGAATCCTGACAAAGTCGTTTGGATTGATGGAAGCAAAGCTCAAAAAAACGCGCTAACTGAAGAGGCGATAGAAACAGGCGAAGTGCTTAAACTAAATAATAAGTTGTTGCCTGGATGTCTCTACCACAGAACAGCTATAAACGACGTAGCCCGTGTAGAAAACCGCACATTCATTTGTTCACAAGATAAGACAAATGCAGGACCAACCAATAACTGGATGGATCCTCAAGAAGCTTATGCAAAGTTGGATGCTATTGCAAAAGATTGCATGGTAGGCAGAACGATGTATGTTATCCCTTTTAGCATGGGCAAGATCGGATCACCATTTGCTAAATATGGAATTGAGTTAACTGATAGTATTTATGTAGTCTTAAATATGATTATTATGACTCGTGTAAGTGATAAGGTTCTAGACAAAATAGGTGAAAGTGGAACTTTTGTAAGAGGTATACATAGCAAGGTAAAACTTGAAGAAGCAAACCGCTATATATGCCAATTCCCCGAGGATAATACTATTTATTCGCTTAACAGTGGTTACGGTGGAAACGTTCTGTTAGGTAAAAAATGCTTTGCTTTGCGCATAGCATCTTATCAAGGTTGGAAAGAGGGTTGGATGGCCGAACATATGCTTATTCTCGGCATTCAAAAACCAGACGGTGACACAAAATATGTCGCCGCTGCATTCCCGTCAGCCTGTGGTAAAACTAATCTTGCTATGCTTATTCCTCCCGATTGTTATACATCAAAAGGTTATAAAGTATTTACAGTAGGTGACGATATAGCATGGATTAGAAAGGGTCGTGGCGGAAAGCTTTACGCAGTTAATCCTGAAAATGGATTCTTTGGTGTAGCTCCTGGCACAAATATCAAGTCAAATCCGAATGCACTTATATCAACACAGAAAAATACTATTTTCACAAACGTATTGTACAATCCAAAAACCAACACAGTATGGTGGGAAGGATTAGACAAAAACCCACCCGCAGAGGCAATTGACTGGAAAGGAAATCCTTGGACACCTAATACCGTCGATGCAAATGGTGTAAAAGTCAAGGGTGCACATCCTAATAGTCGTTTTACAGCCCCTGCCAAAAACTGTCCTTGTATTTCACCAGAATTTGAAAGCAGAACAGGTGTTCCACTTACCGCAATAATCTTTGGTGGACGTAGAGCTAAAGCCGCTCCATTAGTTTATGAATCATTCAATTGGAAACATGGTGTCTTTGTTGGTGCAATTATGGCATCAGAGACAACCGCAGCCGCAGCTGGTGCAGTTGGAGTTGTTAGACATGACCCAATGGCAATGCTTCCATTCTGTGGTTATCATATGGGCGACTATTTCCAACATTGGCTTAATATCGGTGCTAAAGTTAAAAAGAATGCGCCACGTATATTTAACGTCAACTGGTTTAGAACCGATGCAAATGGAAACTTCATATGGCCTGGCTACGGTGATAACATGCGTGTTCTAGATTGGATATTGAAGCGTTGCGAAAATGCAGTTGATGCAAAAGAAACTGCTATAGGATATGTTCCTAACAGTGCTGACATTGAACTTGATGGTTTGGATTTTTCAACAAAAGACTTGGAGACGATTTTGGATGTTGATAAAACTACTTGGACAGCTGAATCCGAAGATATCGAAAAATTCTTTGAAAAATTTGGCGATAGACTCCCAGCAGAACTCAAAAACCAACTTACAGCACTTAAACGTCGCGTAAAGAAAATAAGCAATTAATTTACAGATCGCTAAGTGTAAACACAAAATGCTATTAAATAATCTAAAATAGACCAAAAGCCTTGGTGCTTTGAGATATTCAAACTCCAAGGCTCTTTTTGTACTATCGTTTCAAAATGTAGACTAACACCCGCATTTTATTAGTCCACTATCCTAATGCTATGTGGCATGGGGCATTAGTATTATTTAGTATGTAATTTCAGTATGCGATAAATAGAAGTGGTTAAATTATGCTCTATTTATTTACTAGCAGTGAACAAACTACTCTACCCTCGTTTTGCGTTGTTGTAACGCGCTCAGTCGTCAATCTTGAGTATAGACCAGCCACAACCCCAGCGTATAAAAATATGCCTGTCATGTTGTTATATTCACCGTAGCGGGGAGTGTCATTTTCGAAAAAAAGATTTTCCCTTTTATATGGTGTGCAATACTCTTGCAATATATACTCACCGTCTAATCTATCTTTTATAATTTGTATCCACTCCTCGAGGTTGTAATCTCCGCCTGTGGCTACTCCCTTTGACCCATATTTGTTAGCAGGTTTGATCAACCATTTATCTTTATTATCAATAACATCTTCGACTGGAAAACTATTAGTTTCTAATTTAAATGTCATTGGAATATGTTCTTCTATAAATGCATTTTCTTGCGCGGTAAATAATTCCTTGCTTTGGTCCATACGCAATATCCTGAAGATGTTCTTATCATGAATAATTTGAGTTCTAAAACCGCCGATCAAACAAACTTTTTTGTCTAGTACAGCGTTGATGAAATCCTGTATTTGGTCGTAGTGTTCTATACATTCGGATGTGACCGCACGCCGATATATTGCGTCAATTTGTTGCCCGTCTATAGTTTGCAAGCGCCCATCTTTGTATTTTAATTCTCTTATGTCTAATATTCTAGCAGACACTCCAGCACACTCGAACGCTTTTTTAAACACGCTAAATTCGCTCTTAGTCCCTATATCCAAAAAATCTACAATTGCTACACTAGGATTTTCAACTCTCCCTTCATAACTTGAATATATCTTTAAAAATGTGTTTACCCATGAGGCGAACAACTCAAATGATTGCATATTATACTCGCTAGTGTATTCGCGCCAAATATGCGAGTTCTTCCATGCATTAACTAGTTCTCTATCCTCGTTCATTGCGCTAGCACCGTCTGCGTTGAATTCACAGAATTTAAATGAGTAATCCTCCTCATTGAAAAATATGTCTACTCTTGCTATAGGCAATTTTACATCATAACCACATGGTGTCAATATTAAATTCTCTAGTTGCTTTGAGAATGGGAAAAGCTTTCTATACTCTTTGTCTACTAAGTAGCGGCATATTACTTTATCTAATATATTGTATATCGTCTTTGCTGCTGATTCTATTACTGAGTAAGCGTCATTTGTAAACAATTTGGGCACAGCTAAAAATTGCAATTGACCTCTTGTGAACACGGCTGAAGATGTTTTTAAATACTCACTTGCTGCTTTAAAATCTTTAGCTACCACACTAATATCAGATTCAAGTATGCTAATATACTTATCTGTCGCAATTTTCATATCCATATTGCTTAAACTTATCTCCTATTTCAAATTGCTTTTTTGAGTCATCAACTTGTAGCGCCCCTCGCTTAGTATTTGTTGCAAGCTTGTATAATGGCTTCAAATAATGCTTTTCACCTTTAGTTAACCCATCGCTTGCTAATGAAATTATTTCGCAGAGTTGAGTCGACACATTTTTACCGTAAATTGTTCCATCAAGCCCATATTCTTTCAATACATCAAATGCATCTATCGCGTCTTTAGTTTTTATATCTTCGTAAATTTTCAGTAACGCTGTAAGATTTTTTTGACTGTAAAATAAGCCTTTGATTAAAGCTGCAAAGCCTAACGTATATTCTATCGACATGCTGTCGGCCATTCTTATTTCAATGAAATTTTTGAGTCTTACATATGGAAAAAACATCGACAACACATGCGTTATGTCCAGGTCAGACATCAAAACTTCGCCGTATACTTGGTTAGTTGGGGTGCTATCTGTGTATTTGAATTCTTGACTAGTATCAAGCGCCATAATTGACGGACGATCGTAAACATACTCCGCATAATCCTTGAATCCGAAGTTGATATTATCCAAAGCGCCACAAGCAAAGCCCGAGCGGTCTGTGTCAACACTGTCCCACACTAGCGTACGCACCATTGTTTTGCCGTGTTCGCCCTCGAATACATTTTCGCCGTCCATTAGAATTGCAAATAATGGTGTTAAAATATTTGCTAGTCTAAATTTCTTTTTGAAATCGGTTTCGCAATAATAGTCTATAGAAACTTGAGTAGCCGCTGTTGAGCGCATCATGTTAGGACCATACCCACCTAAGCCTCTAAAATACTTATCCATCAATTCGTAACGCAATTTAGGAATCAAATTGAGATCATCAACGCGACTGTTTGGTCTGTATCCTGTCGTGATCAATGCATAATTATGCTTTTCTAAAATTGGGTCAATAACCTTTCTAAATTTTGAATATTCCGTTTTGAATTCGACTATCTTAGAGTACATGCCTAAACTTACTTCTAATTGCGCAGCTGGCTCAAGACTTATCTCGCATTTGTTACCATCGCTTAATGCTATCAAATGCCCCCTAGAGTATTTCTTGATGCTATACGTCTCAGCGAGCGATTCTAATAATGACTCGACACCATTTGAACCGTAATAATCTACAGATTTACCATCGTTTCTGTCAATGATAAAATGCTCAATTTCAATGCCCAATTTGCCGTTTTGTTGTCTTTTGCAACCCCGCTCAAAATAATTGATTATGGCATCAATGTTCCTCTCGCGCATGCTCTGTGAAGCACTAGAACTGCTATCCATATTCGGTATAACCGCCTTTAAATGATGCTAACGTAGTTGATTAGTCGCACGTCCTCTATATAAATCTAATAATACAAACCCCTACAAGAAGTAACCCCGATTACTAGAATATCACTCTAAAAATTACGTACTAAAAACACGCGATAGTATTATCATTTGTTTTCTCAACATTATACACAAAACATCTTGAAGTGGTCAAGTGTTGTAGCACGTAAAAAATATTAAGTTGTATTCTTAAATTTATGACCTCAATATTAACTACATTTCTAAACTATATTGCAAGCCGTTTGAAAAATATAACTAAGCTAGCAAATATACTTAATAGCACTTGCCCTTAAGGACTCTTAGCTCAATCAAGCGCGTAAATCAATATAGTAAAAAGCCTCTTATCGCGCCAAATTAAGGCATATTTGCCTGTGCAGTAAAAATGTGCAAGGATTGCTTTCAATTGCTATATGTGCGCTGTTATAACCATTTAATGCCCTTTTAGCAGCCAATTATCATTGCGCATTACTCGCGCTAGAGCACAATATTTAGTATTCACTTACACGTTTAAATTTAATATAGCAACGACTAAATTAGACACTAGAAAGACATCGGCTAGATCGATTTGGACATATGCCTCGCCACCTGCACACTAATAGAGCAATTACTAACTTGTATACCTTAATTAATAGCTTGAGACTAGTTATACTTAAAATGGTGGAAGATAGACAAAGAGAGTAGATCTTTTGTTGCCACGTTGATATTTTATCCGTCTTGATTTAAAAAGGCTGTAGTTTAGGCAATTTAGACTTAAATTTGTTTACTCATTTGTTAACTTATACATCAAATATATTAAATTTCTAAGTCACTATTGACTAAATCATGCCTAACGTATATAATATAGCAAGCGGGAAACGTTCCTCTAATCTGAATTCTTTTAATACCAGCAATCATATTGGGTTTTCAGCTATAGAGCGTTAATTTTAGCCGTTACATTAATTTTTATTGGAGGATATATTTCTAGATGAGAAAAGCATTTATTTGCCCGTCTAAATATGTACAAGGCGAAAACGAATTGTTAAACCTTGGATACTTCGTTCAAACTTTTGGTAAGAACGCACTTCTTATAGCACATCCTGATGATGTCAAACGTGTCAAAGAAAAGCTAGACGCTACAGCTAAAAAATATGGTATTAAGTTTATTGAAGCACCTTTTAAAGGTGAATGTTCACGTAATGTCGTTAAGGAACTTCAAGCCTTAGCAAAAGCAAAGTCATGCAATTGCACAATAGGACTAGGTGGCGGTAAAGCTATTGATACAGCTAAATGCGTAGCCGAAGGTAAATCACTTATAATAGTGCCAACTATTGCTGCTACCGATGCACCTACAAGTCATTCCGCAGTATTATATACTGATGAGGGTGCTTTCGATGATTATGCATATTTCCAAAGCCCAAGCGTTGTTTTAATAGATACAACAGTTATTGCTAATGCTCCTGCTCGTTTCCTTGTATCAGGAATGGGGGATGCGTTATCTACATATTTTGAGGCACGCGCTAACAGTGTTTCATTTGCTAATATAAATGCAGGATTGCCTTGCGGATATAGAGAAGGATATACTCCTCCAGCAAAACCAACTAAAACCGCATTAGCTCTTGCTGAACTTTGTTATCAAACATTGCTCTCGGATGGTTATAAAGCACTTCTTTCTTGTCAAAGCAAAGTTGTAACACCATCTCTTGAGAATATCATCGAAGCTAATATACTGCTGTCAGGTCTAGGATTTGAGAGTGGAGGTCTAGCGGCCGCACACGCAATTCACGATGGATTGACTATATTAGAAGAGACACATAAATATTACCATGGTGAGAAAGTAGCATTTGGTACTCTATGCCAATTGGTTCTTGAAAATGCTGATTTAGAAGAAATAAACGAAGTTCTTGATTTCTGTCTAACAGTCGGTTTGCCAGTATGCCTTGATGATCTCGGTGTTAAAGACATTGGTGACAGATTAAAAGCCGTTGCAGCTAAAGCATGTATTGCCGAAGAAAGCATACACAGCATGCCTTTCCCAATTACTGAGGACGGAGTTGCTGGTGCTATACTTGCAGCCGATAAATTAGGTCGCGCAGCACGCGATGCAGCAGCGAGGTAGTAGCATAGATGAAGAAAATAATTAACACTCCTGAGACTTTTGTCATTGAGATGTGTAAAGGTATAATAAAAGCACATCCCGAACTTGATTTTATTGAGAAATATAAAGTTGTTAAAAAGAAAGTTATAGATAAGAATAAAGTCACATTAATTAGTGGCGGTGGCAGTGGTCACGAACCTGCACATGCTGGCTTTGTCGGGAAAGGAATGCTCGATGCAGCAGTATGTGGTGATATCTTCGCCTCTCCATCTACCATTCAAGTCTATAATGCTATTTTGAAAACACAGTCAAATAAAGGCACACTGCTTATAATAAAAAACTACAGCGGCGATTGCATGAATTTTGACGGGGCTAAGGCGATGGCATGCGATGATGACGATGCAGTAGTCGAATCCGTATATGTCAATGATGATATTGCTGTTAAAGACAGTTTATACACCGTTGGTAGACGCGGTGTGGCTGGCACAGTATTCGTACATAAAATAGCTGGCGCAGCAGCTGAGCAAGGCAAGACATTAAAAGAGGTCAAAGCTGTAGCTGAAAAAGCAATAGCAAACGTCCGCTCTATCGGATTTGCGCTTACTTCTTGCACGGTTCCCGCTAAAGGCACACCTACATTTGCTATCGGCGATGGCGAAATCGAGTACGGTGTAGGCATCCACGGTGAACCTGGAATAGCACGAGAAAAACTCATTTCTGCAGACGAATTAGCACAAAGAAATGTGTCCGATATCTGTGCTGATATCGACATAGCCGGTGCAGAGATCGCTTTGCTTATTAATGGGTTTGGTGGAACACCACTACAAGAACTCTATCTATATAACAATGCAGTTTCAAATGCACTTGAAACTAAAGGTGTCAAGATATATAAAACCTTCGTAGGTAACTTTATGACATCAATAGATATGGCAGGTGCGTCTGTGTCAGTGCTTAAACTAGATGCTGAACTAAAAGCATTATTAGATGCTGAAGCTGCTACCCCTGCTCTAAAAGTATAACTCATAACTGGAGGTTCCTCAATTTTATGGATTTATTAAAAACAAAAGATATCATTGCAATTGTTGATAAAATGGCAGATGTTATCATCGAAAATGAAGTGCCATTTTGTGAAGTCGATAGTGCTGCAGGCGATGGTGACTTTGGAATGTCACTAGCCAAAGGATTTAAACAACTCAGAGTTGAATGGAATGACCTAGAAAGAGATAACATAGGTGTGTTCTTGAAAAGTTGTGGCATGGTAATTATGGAGCATTGTGGCGGTGCGAGTGGTCCTATTTGGGGAAGTGCTTTCCGCGGTGCAGCCAAATCAGCAGCTGGTGCTAATGAATTAAATATACGTGGCCTTATTGACTTGTTGCGCTCTGCAATAGAAGCAATCCAAAAAACTGGCGAACGCTCATTCGGACGTGGCGCAGTCGTAGGCGATAAAACACTAATAGACGCACTGGTACCAGCAACTGACGCTATGGAAGCCGCTGCTAATGATGGTCTGCCTCTGCTCGTGTGCATGGACAAAGCCGCTAAAGGTGCTGTCCAAGGCGCGGAAAATACCAAGAAAATTGCTGCTAGAATGGGGCGTGCTGCCAATGTTGGTGAACGTAGTCTCGATCATCCCGATGCAGGAGCTTATGGTGTCGGTGTAATATTTACCGCAATCGCAGAATTTGCTAAGACTCTTATATAACTATAGTCTAAAGTGTGCAAACTAGCGATCTAAATAGATATTTATTTTCTCCTCGCTATTCGAGTAACCGTAACGCTTACTTGGTGTTTTCGGTTACTCGATTGATAACGATAGCTTAGTGCTTTGAGTAATTAAAATCAAAATAAGCACTACTAGTCCATTAGTGTTGAAACTTTATAATAGCAATTAAAACTTAAAAGGTCCGAAAACTGTATTAATAATACTTTTGAGTGTCTTACAAGTAAACTTTCGCATTTTTTATCCTTTTTGATCTAATGCCCCATCGCTTTCTGCTTTAACAGTTGAAAGAAATGGGGCATTCTTCTAATATCATTTTGGTGTTTGAAATGTGTGCTTACATACCTTTTGCAATTTGGTCAATCTCTTCTCACAATTGCTACTTAATAATTCGCGAAGCGCGTGACACCCACGACTAAGCACGTAGTCGAATATTTAAATAATAATCGAAGTCTTGGCACCTAGAGTATTTTTAAGAGCGGAGGTCGCAAACTTATTCTTCGTCACTACCTTGATTTGCTTGGGCGTTTTCTTCAGCAATTTCTAACTCGCTCGATTTGTCGTCTTGGGCACCTACAGGTGTCTCACTCTCACTAGGACTAATAGTATTCGGTAGTTCGCCGCCGCTTTCTATCGGCTCTACCTCGCTAGGTTCAGTGATAATCGAATCATCGTCAAATTCGCCACTTATTATACTTATTTCAGATTGAGAACTGAGACGCAGACCATCCGAAATATAATATTTCCTGTTTTTTGATGTAAAATAACTTGTTAGACCTATGCATTGTAATAGTACGATATATGCAGGAATGACTATAATAGGCACAATAGCAAATGTCACTGCTATTGTCGTCATGAATATAGCAAAAAAGATGATCATCGCCAGTAATATTGATGGATATGCAAGCACAAACACACTGCGCATGCTTTTTATTGCCTCGAGAAGGGAAGGTAATACCTTTTTGTTCTCGCATATGATTATTGGTGCCCATTGACTAAATAATGTCACTCGCCCAGCTACTAGTATAAGAATAATGGCTATAGTAATTGTCAGTGTAAATATGTTAAAGACAGTATACAGTGCAGATAACAATGACATACATCCAAAGAAAATCAACAAGTCTATAATAGAACCTGTAACGGCTGTAATAAATGAATATACAATTGACTTAGGCAAAGATGCTATAAGCGACATGTGGAAACGCTCATTATAGCCCTGGCTCATTTTGTTGAAAAGTACGTTAGTTATAGGGATATTCGTCATGTGCATGAAGAACATCAAGAGAACGTATAATATTATTACATTGACGAGCACCATGCCTGTCGCATCAGGTTTGAATGAGATTGCATGACGGATAGCTCTAAATAATTCGCCTGAAGAAGTAATCTCGCCTCTAAGCCAATGATCTATAGGGATTTTTAATTGCTCAATAATATCAACTTGAACAAATATTTCGTTTATTAGCGGAGTTACTATACTAGTTAAAACAGCGATAAAAAGCGCAGTTAAAACGATAGTGTAGAGTAGAGTTTTGAACACTAGATTGGTGTTCAGACTCAGTATCGTAAATGAATTTTTAAATATCATATCTCTTTACCCATTTTTCAGTTTTCTGTCCTTGCTGGTTAGTTTGTATTTATCATAATCTTCTCTATTTAAGTTCTCAATGTCATAATAGGTTATCATCATATAAGACACGAGATATGCAAACAAGAGAGTATTCAAGACAATATCTACTATAAATGACATCAGTGCCATCTTAAGTAACGCAACCAATGATCCAACAACAGTCTTAACTATTATCGGTGTCCACATACCTACAGCTATTGGCGCTATTCTATGATTTGTTTTTCTAATACTCATTACCATAGCTTCTTTATATCTCACGCCCATAATTGACATGATTGGAATATATAATGACATAAGCGAAAAAGCTATAGAAGCTATGACAATCATAATGATTAGTGTAATCATCGAAAACGTCAATGAAACATAATAATTGCGGATGGCTTTTGCTAATGTTAAGAATAGTGTAAGTGCAATTTTATACACCACTATCATAATAACAAAAGTAGATGTACCTGCAAAAACTGGCAATAAACTATCATTAAAATCAGAAAAAGGCTTCCTACAATGAAAGACACCAACCCGCAATGATCGTGATATCACACTCACCATTATTGACGCCGATGCAATTACCAAAAGTATTGTAGCAAGTGAAGCTATACCATAATGTAGGATATTTACATCAAACGTGAAAATGCTTAAAAAATTGTTAGGTGTCGTCTTATAATTGACAATCCACTTTGTATAATTGCCACTAGGCAACAACCACGCTAAGGCAAAACCTACAGGAGTTGCTAACGTGCCGATGGTCAACAATCGCTTTCCTCGTCCTAAAAACAATAAATATTCTATAGTGCTTTTAATATGTGTCATCACCGCTCCCTAGCTTCATCGCTTTTTCCTGTTATTGCGCTTTCTTACAACAGTATTAATATTAGTAGCCTCACTAACTTCCATCTCACTGATAGTCTTTTTACCTCTTGCCTTCTTAAAATGCAAAACAAGTAAAACACTGCCAATTATTAGAGCAACCCCACCGACACTACAACCTATAATTATATACAGCGCGTAGTTGGTTTGATTAAAGCTTTCATCGTATATTATAACGAAATATTTAGAATTTGCAAGCGTTACATCAATTGTTAACCATTCGCCACCCTTTTCAAATGCAGTAGGCACAATTGCACCGCTAGATTCAATTGCAACACCTACCGTTTTGAAACTCTCAGGAATTACAAAATACAATTTGATTGTCACCGCTGGCTTGACCGCATTTCCGTTTAAGGTAACTTGCGTGTTAACCGTAAACAAGCGTTGCGCCTTTGATACTTGCAAAACGTTTTGCACATTGTTAAATACTGGGTTATCCTCTCTATACTCTAACAAGCTAATTGTAAGGAGTGCCGTATCACCCTTCCTTGCGTCTGTTATAGAACTTGAATTGAAGTCTAGTACATTGATCGCGCCTGGAAACAAATCACTTCCAGTTATCACTACATTAAATTCAAGCTTTGCATTGGTGAAATTTATTTGCGCTACGTCAAATGCTGTCGCTGCTGCGATAATTTCATCTTCATCGCCATTAAAGAAACTCAATTTAAGCCGATCCAACGCGACACTTAGCGCATCTATTAAATGTTTAGCATATTCCTCGCTTTGTGTGTTGATCCTTTCAGATGCTATCTGCACTGCTTCAGTGTAGTCTAGTGTTTCACCATTTGATAATTCGATGAAGTATGTTGAACGCTCATATATGTCAAACATTCTACTGAGCATGACATTGCCTACTCGATCTATAGCATAGACATAGTATGAACCACCATACCTATCAACGTCAAATTCGACATACACATTCCTCGTTATGCCAAATTTAGATATTGAATCTTTTCTTGCTATTATATCAACATCCAAACCCTCTATTACATCTGGCGTTATTTGTCTATATGCATCTAAATCATCACTAGATTCAGGCATGACTTCGGCTAATCCACCGCCGCTAAGCATATCACGAAGTATAATTACACACTCTAATCCGCTAGAGACATCTTGCTTTTGCTCGTAGAATTGGTCTTCTACATATGCGCGATACCATGCAAGGTATGCACCCTCAAACTCAAAATTATCTTTGCCTGTATTAGTGTTATTGTGATATGGTGCCTTATAATCGATGCTCGTTATATGAATCGAATTAACTATTGTCTCATCGCCATCCAAGAGCGCAGTTATAACATACTCGCCATTCTCAAAAAATGTATAAGTTCCAAATTTAGCCGTAGCGTATGAAGTTAGTGCTATCGTGTCGGTTAAGGGCACACTGTCATAATCGCGATCCAGTTCAACGGTCAGTAGCGATACGCGGAGCGGACACAAAAACTCGTACAGTACACCTTCAACTGCAGAAAAATGATCACCTTCTGATACTTGTTGAATTGATATATCTAATTCCTCTGCATTGGTGGTTACCGAAGGTATTAGACACAAAAGTATACTGAGTGCTACTATTAAAATAAATAATAGCACTCTTAATTTAATCGAAATAATCATTATACATTGACTCATCCAATCTATCTTTGTCTTTTATTTGCTTAGATTGGGAAGTTACCTTCTGATATGCATGCATTCCATGCGCTTGACGTAAGCGAGATGTAGTCTTATATGCCCTACGAGCAGGCATAACTCTTATAAATACAAACGCTGCAACAATGAACAGAAGAGCACCACCTATAATAACTAACCAATATGGAAAATCATGAGCGATAATTAGTACTTCTCCTGAACGATCTGCATAGAATGTGACATAATCACCTTCAATTAAGAACGATATAACTTCACCTTCAAGACCACCAACTGGTTGGAATGTGAGATTTCTGGATTTTCTATAACTTTCTGGTATTAAAACATAGAACTTCACTTTCTCATCTAACACCTTATTATTTCCGTTTTCTTTTACAGTAACCGACTTAGCTACAGCGCGTTGACCTAAAATAGCAGTGAACACAGAGGTTGAATTGCTAGCAGAATATACATCAGATATAACTAGTGTCACATTCGGATTAAATCCAACATTTGACATTATATAACCACTGCCCGTATTATCTTCAACGGTTAACCGCGTTATACTTACTTTGGTGGCATAAACAGGCGATTCGGCAATTGTGTAATTCCCAGCATGTAATCCTTTTAATTCCCAGCTAGTTATCTCTACATCATAACTACCAACATCACTATATCCGCCTTTAACGCGTGCCGTCATTGTTAAATAAACTTCATCATTTTGCAAGACACCTTTGAGTGACCCAGAAATTTGCAACCCAGACGTACCATCAAAAGCTTTATTTGCTACAACAATATCTTCAATGGTTATCTTCTTTGGTAGTATGCGGAATCTGTTTTGCTTTGTTGTTGGTACATAATTCGGATCATCTACTATAACTAATATATTATGATCACCGACAGTTGTAGGCAAAGTAGGTTTGTTATCAAACAATAACTGATAAGTTACACCTACAGGTTGAATATTAATTATCGGTATTGCGACAGACCCGTATACTTGATTACTGATAGTATCTGTATCAAACTCGATGCTTGTGACCGGCGCACGCTCGATTACATATTCAATTTTGGATTCGCTAGGTCTTATATAATAATTATTGTTTGATAAACTTACATTTACAATATACTCACCAACTTTTGATGGTGGAGTAAATGTCATAGTATTTGTCCCGTCTGTAGTAATATACGAATATATCACGTTAGTTTGCAAAGTTTCCAACTTATCATCTTCGTGTACAGACTCAACTAATATCGCTATAGATGCGTTTAAACTGACTCTATATACGGTCGAGTACTTGTCAACTTTAGTGCCGTTTTCATTGACGAATGAAAAGTCAATCGCCTTTTTAGAAACAAGTATATTGTATGTCTTTTCACCGACATAATAATCAGTATTTACTGTAGCAGTGAAACTATATACTCCCGCTTGAGGATGTTTTGATTCCAGATAATCTTTCCAAGTCTCAAATTCATCATTTTTTACTTCTATACCGCCTGGGGTTGTAATAAATTGCGGGCCAGTTGAAACTGACTGTCCATATTCAAAATTGTTGTTAATAACTTCAATTATAATATTGGCTTTTGCTACAACTATTTCAACAGTTCCAGTGTAGGGTAGATAATTTTGTGTGTCATCTGGAGTGAATATATAGTAAACTTCGTATGTCCCTACGTCATGTGGTCCGGCAGCACCTATACGCTGTTCTTCACCTGGTACTAATCCAGGATAAAGATATGTAAAAGAACCTCTACCTAGTCCTGTATCGAAATAGCGAACCCATCCACCAACTAAAACACTAGTGCTAAGTGCCGAACCATAAACAACTGGAGATGCTACGGGATTTTCATTTGCTATTACTGGTGCAGGAGTTATAGTAAATATTATTCCCGTAATTTCACCACTGTAATTATCATCATTAATGGTTACTGTCACGGTGTAAGTTCCAGCACTAATTGGCGCAACAACACCCGCGTTACGTCTGAACACCATGTCAAAGGAAACTGGATAAGCGGTATCCGCTCTTACTTGTGGATATACCTCACCGCCAGTATATACCGCAGTTGCATTGATTATGTCTATGCTCGTTGTGGCTTTACCAACAGACACATTTACGGGGATGTTTTCAAGCATCTCATAATTGTCATTATATTCGTACTTCAAATACACTAAATTTGTTGCGCCAGCAGTAAACGCAACAATGTTTGGATCCATAAACGCAAAAGCACCATTAGCAATTGTGCCTGTTGTTGGATTCATGACTATGCCGCCAGTAATTTTAGCACTTCCAAGATTCTGCCCGTAAGTCAAACCCGACACGGTTGGGAATTGCGCAACTACTAGTTTTGCTTTTTGAATTATTAATTTAACAGCTGAAGATGTACCGTAAAAATTCTTGCCATCTAAATGCGCGACCACATTATACTCACCAGCATTTTCTGGGACAGCGCGATTGCCATCATAAGTAATATAATAGCCCTCTGTCTCTGTAACATCTATAACTGGAACTATGGAAATTATTTGCCCATACTGGAATGTATAACCTCCAGCACTTGGGAAATACACATTGGCTTCTTTGCGATCGATTCGATACATAAATGCTGCCATGCCTACATATTCGGGACATTCAACTGAAATTGATACTTCTACATAATACATACCAGCGTTTCGAGGTGCTGTGCTACCGTATGGCATATCTTTAGATATGTTATTATAATAATTATATGTTATATACGGCAATATTGCATCAGGATCGTATTCAATAACAGATCCATTAGCAAACTCGGAAAACTCTAATTCGAATGCATCCACATTTGAACCATATATATATTCTACTGTCTTGAAGATTACACCCTCTTCGGTACCAGTACTTGTATAAACTGCAGGTGATATAGCATTAGATATATTCCGTTTATCAACAACGAATGTAAACGAGAATGTGCCATAATGTGTTCCATCGTCATAGGACGCGCTAATTGTGTATGCACCAGCCGCTAAAACTGAATCCACAGTATTGCCATCACAAACTATATTTGTAATTTTATACGCACCAGGCATCGGCTCGAAAGTTGTGTTTGCAACATTAACTTCTGCCATCTGTATAATAGATGTGTCTTTTATTGCAACACCATCATACATTTTTGAATTTACCGCTGCATTAAATCGGTCTTGTGAAAGATAATGTCTAACCTTTATATCTTTAAGAACGAAATTCCCTGCAGTATATGAATTCTTAGTTATATGTAATCTAATATCAAGATTAGGAGAATCAGTTGCATGCGCCTCTTCAATGAGAGTATTTAGCGCCACACCGGTATCCCCGACATCTAGAGTATAATTATAATCTGTAACTAGGGCTCCAGTTTTTGCATTTCGGATCTTAATATCTAACCTAAGCTCTTGTAGTCTTTCACCAACATAAACTGTCGCAAATGATTCGGAATCAAACACGAATGTAGCATCATTCACCACAACTTGTATGTTGCCATAAACAATAGGATAAACATCATAATATGGCATACCTTGATCGTTAGTTTGCGAAGAAGCTGGGATAAAGCGATACTGAACACTTTCGCCGTTTTTTGCAATATAGTTCGGATTTACCCATTCAACACTTCCACGTACCAACGACTGACTTGTCAATGTTATTGTTACCGCTGATAAAGGTTCACCGTAAATAAACTCAGCGGCATTTACTGTGCCGTAACTATAGTTGTATTCGCTGTCATCTACTGGGAGCACTAATACACTAGCACCGAATGTGACTTGATTATAATTGTTATAATCTTTAGGCGCAAACCCTAAATATATAGTTCTATAATTTAATTTATCTGGTTTGTATGCGCTATTCTCGAAGAAGAACTCTCCCTCTACTGCGTGTGACGTGTCACCAATATATGCCAACCCCCCAGACAAACTTGAACTTTGTAATGTTTGCCCTAGTTTTATGCTTGCAATAGTCGGCAATATAATCGACGGGGTCGCCGTCTGAATTTGCATCTCTATTTTGTCAGCACCACTTCCTATCGAACCTTCGTAGCAAGTGCTAGATACCGTTATGACTATGGAATATAAACCACATCTTTCGGGTTGATATGTCGAACCATTGTAAGTGACTATTAGAGTTAGATTTTTGTCACTTGCTTTAAATAGATCAGCTACAGCGGTATCTATATACGCTCTGACTTTATGCTGTGCTAGATTATATTGTTGTAGTAAATCTGCATCATCGTATCTTACGTATTCCGATATGTCTTTTTTGTTGACAGTTGCAGTGCCGATTACATAAGCGGAATTAATACTAGTATCCGAGGGTGTAAACTTAAATGTAATATTATCATAAGCCCCAACCCCCAGTTTGTCAAAATCCTGTGTTGTAATCTCCCACGCGCCAGAGTTAGCAATGTTTGAACCATTGAACATAACAGAACCATCTGGTCTAAATTTAACAGTCTTAGGATCATCGCTATAACTATATCTAGAATCGAGTGAAGGAGCTTGTCTTGCATCAGCATCCGCTTTTTGAATAACTAAGACGGTATCAACAGTGCCAGCATAATTATGATCCTCTATCTCTATTACAAAACGATATGTACCAGCATTAATAGCTTGATCTAGTTTTTCGCCTTGCAATTCATCTATTATCTGATAGTAAGAATAAACAAATTTTACATCAACTTCAGCAATGGCATACACTGAATCTGTATTGTACGGCTTCGTGTCGTAAACTGTTGTATAAAGAGGTAATACATTAATATCTACAACAGCTTTTTCAATTGTGAGATATAAATCTTCAATTGTCTCAACAGATGTATGCAATACAAATGTAGCATCGGTTTCATTGTCGTTGATGATGGTTCTACAATAGTAGACATCTTCTTGATCTCCGATGGAAGCTATAACATCACAAATTAAACCATTAACCTGAATTTTGAAAGATAGTAAATATTTGTCTACTATTGCTTTATTGACGTTAGTTAACTCGATCCCCGTAGATTCTTGCTTGTAGTAGGTAACCGAAGTAACATTGTCATAGTTGAATCCAGCATCTATACCATATACATCACCATACGATTGTACAAGTGATCCAAGATCAACATAATTGACAAGCGGTATAATATAGAATGGGTAGTTACCTACTCCATTAATCGCATAGTTGGATTCATTCAGCTCTAAAACAGCTCTATACTTGCCAGCTGCCGATTGTGGTGAACTGCTTGAAACACCCCCATTGTTTACATACGCAATGGAATATGCTAAGTCTTTAACTGATAACTCTACTGTAAGAGCATGAGATGCGCCATCATAACCAAATACATATGTCCCTAGTTTAACATCTACAGGTGCCTTGTTAATTTTAAATACTACAGGATCGGACACTTTTTCATAGTTAGGATCATCTATTAAGACTGTAACATTGTATGATCCAGCATTAATTGGTGGTCCCTCTAGCTCAGCTCCTGTCGATAAATCATTATACACTACGCTGTAATTTATGGAATAATCATCTATTAAATTACCAAAACTTATAACTGGAGATTTTTGCGTACCATCGTATGTAACTGTTGTTCCAGTTACTGCTACATCAGGAACGTTTTTTAATATCCCGATATTTATAGTTAATTCACTTACTATATACTTATCATAAAAACCTGCAGTCACAATACTAGCTGGTGTGAATGAGACCGTAACAACATGCGTTCCTGTTGGAATGTAATCGCCGGATTCGATGCCTTGTGCCATTAGACACTTAAATGTTCCAGGAAGAATATATGTGCCATACCTCGTCTTTAATGATCCGCTGGTTGTTAAAATAATTTCATCAACTTTTATCCCGAACCGAAGTTCACCTTGTTGTGGTGTCGGTTGAACATTCCATTCCAGTTGCGCTTTTGTGATTGTGTAGTTTGTTTCAGCTGTGCCTACATAATTTTTATCTACTATTGTTACAACTAATCTATACACACCCACTGGTGTAGCTGAATTTATTGTTATAGGTGTTTCCCCGTCAAAATACTCATATTGTATAACTCTGCTGGCAGGATTTGTGGTAACTATAGGCGCTACATAAATATCTCCATATTGAGCAGTCGGGTTTTCCTCGATTGTAATTCCAGCAGTTTTTTGAGTTACAGTTATGTTGACAGTAAATTCAACATCTCGATAATTTTTTCTATCGCTTGGCACAAATCTATATGTGACAGGAGTCACACCTACTTCAGGTGCATATCCCACATTCGATGGAACTAATTGATATTGTGTTGAAATTAAGTCGTATCCTACAATACCTGTTATGTCAGCATTGTTACCGGCTACATGTGGTGCACCGAACCAAGTTAGATCATCAAGAGTGGTCTCATAAACTATAGGGTCAAAAAACACCTTGTCAAATGTCGGGGTTGCACGTGCTACATAAAGTGATATTTCACGAGTAATTGGTTTAAACCCTGTGTTTGGAATAAACACCTCACCTTCATAATGCCCGGCTTCCCAGACAATGTATGTATAATACGGAATAATTTGATTGCTTGAATTATATAAAACAGGCAATATGTATTTACCATCAATTCTTACCTCATAAGAATCGGTTATTTCTTCTTCGCTGTATAACCTAAACCGCCCCTCTACAGTAGCTAAGCCAGATGTGTATGTAAATTGAATCAAAGCAATTTGCATATTTTGGAATATCTGGTTATTTTCAAGTAGCTCAGCTATTGTTTGTCCATATTCAATATGCCCTATGGTGGTGTCATATTGATTGACCATAGGTGTAGTGCTGTCAATATTATATACAGCGTAAGACGACTTTAATGCTGGGAAACTAATTGTAAAGTAAGATGCAACTGTCGCATCTAGTGCATCAGCGGGGGACACGCATACCATCAAAGTAAACTCGCCAGTAAAATTAGTTGCATCTACAACTATTCTCAGCAAGAATGCGCCCGCAGCTCGCATTTCTGTTCTTACATCAGCTAACGACATTTCTTCTGAATACGTAGAACTTATTGGATTTCCATCTAAATCGCGCACCAACTTGAACGCGTATTTATAACCTATACCTGCTAGTTGCAAATCGGGATTATCCGAAGTCACAGTCATAGGTGGCGAAACTAAGCGACCGTATATACTACTAAAGTAGCGATTATATGTTTTACCATCATCAGTAACCGCCATTGTATAACCTTGTTCTTCGCAAGCGGTCAAATATTGATCCTCGACACTTAAGCTAACGCTTTTTTTCTTAACTTCAAAAGTGCTTATTATCGTACTTGAGTGGTAATTCTTCTCCTGAACATAATAACTTGCCCTATATTCACCAGCTACTACAGGTAGCGCTGCTGATTGTTGACCATAAGAACCATTTGGATTGCGCAGCTCGTATAGTGCTATATATGAAAGATCAGCTGGCACAGTATTATATGCAGGAACTAATGAATTTCCATTGTAGACTAAATTAGCAACACTTTCTTCGTCTATTTCGATTGTAGCGGGCGCTGGATTTATTACACATGCGAATGTATAGGTAGTTATGCTGTAATTAGCTGCATAGAAACCATTTCCACCTGTAAATGTAATACCGTTATAGAAATTTAAATAAAATGTATAGTTAGAGGTATAAGTGGCGACTTCATCAGGTAGCAAAGGTGTACCATCTAGCTTTAGTCTTGGATCAAATGGTGAAAACTCTACGTTTATATTTATAGTGCCAGCTTCAGGCATAATATAGTCTTGACTGTCTGCCGTTGGTGTTTTTATAATGTACTCGCCCCATACTCCTGAACTAGTAAGATAAAGTCTTTTAACTTCTAAGGTGGGTGTTTGTAAGTCATAGAAAATGTTGATATTTCCATTGGCGGCTGAATATGCAACACCACTAGTTGAATAACTAATATAATCCAGTTTATCAATAGAGGAACCGTATGTTATAGGTGTCGCTGTCAACCCCAAAACAGCTGGAGATGCCTTGTTTATGATAACGGTATTTTCATTGACAGCGTAATATCTCGGTGTCCCAATTTGAGTCGCTATTTCAGAAATAAACCAATATTCGCCAGCATTGGTAATTGTTAACATGGATTCGTCTAAAGGTACAATCCTTAAATTATATACTCCACCAGTACCCTGACTAACTGTAGCAGAGTAATAACTCTTTCCGCCCATTGTATATGTTGATAGCGGAACGATTGGGCTAAGCGAATTAACGGTATAATTTGACCCATCGTAAGTTATAGTTGTCACATTGCCCGAAATGCTTGCTGTGACTGTATAAATGTTATAATATTTAAATGATGTCGATATCCCAGCTAAAATAGAACCTGTTGAACCTGTCGTTGTTATAGATGACACCTGTGTATAAGTGCTCAAATTTAGAGGTGATCCGCTATATACGAATTCACGTTGAGCTATAATAATCTGCGCTCTCTCAAGCAAGGCGCATTCAAGAGCGATACCGCCATACTCTACGTTAGTTTCATCCATTATAAAGCGCATATAAATATATCTGTCTACACCTTCTAATAACATCGTTGGCCGTTGTACGGCTGGTTGACTACTTGCATAGTTCATATAACTTTCTAGTCTGTAGTATGAATATGCCGTAGCATTCATAACTAACATTATCGTTACATACTCGCCACGTTTAGCACCACTAGTGGTCAAATATTTAGCTTGTGATAAGTATGTTGAAGCGGTTAGCTTTAAACTTCCATCGGCATTGTGTTCGTTTTCACCTATAATATAGCGGAAACGTATGTCACCTTTACCAAGAGTAATCGTCCCATCCCCAACACGATACGATGCAAGCACAGTATGTTCGCTAGCATCTACCATTACATTTACATAAGTTCTTACAGTGCTTTTATTGCCAGCTAGATCTACTGAAACTAAAAATACTGTAAACACACCAGCATCAGTAAAATTTAAAGATTTTGTTTTTGCGGGCATTGAACTGCCTCGATCACTGGTATATTTAAAAAGACGTTGTACATTGCCTGGTATGCTGGAACCGTCTAAATTTGTAGTTACTGGTATAGAGACAGCACCTTCATCAATTTCAAACTGAGTAATATATGAACTGAAATCATATAAGGATGCATCAATAGATAAAACATAAGATGGGAAAACAAATGCAAACGTGTGCTCATCAGTTGCTATTGTATGTGAAGTGCTCGACATTTCCAATGTAGGTGAATTGGTCGCTGTATACCATGCTTCTTGACTGATTGCCTTTCCTAACGTCGAATTTGGCGCAATTTCTGGCATAGAGGGTATAACTGAATCTATAGAAATAGTATATGGTCCCGTTTCTTTTTGATACTTCTGCACGAATGACCCATCAAAATTTACACCGATAATAATTTTAGGTCGGATATTGAGCACTGTGCCCATCGACAAATTTTGACCTACAATAAACGATGTCTTATATGAAACAAATTCGCCCTGGTTGTTTGTTACTTTCTGATACTCTTCAGTAACCTTTGTTAATTCAATTCCATTGCTTTCATAAACTATGCATGCGGGATTTGTATCATCGTAGGTCATACCATTTTGTTTTCCAATAAATTTTTCGGTACCTGATAAATTTTGCAAACCCATAACATATGGATAAACATCAGAAAATACATATCTGTTGCTTAGAGAAGAAGTGTATGCGTAAGTGGTAAATTCCACTGTGTCCCCAGGTTTGACATACCCGCCCGTGTTTAGTTGTTGTGTTGATTGTATTGTATAAGTGTTACGGTTTTCACCCGATATAACTAGCGATGAGGTTGTCGCAATATTTACAGTGCTTGACAACATAACTTCAGCACCCGCTGCAGGTGAAAGAATTCTAAAGTTAACATTACTAGGAATATAGATAACAATCTCAAGGACCGCCTTAGCTAAATCAATATCTGTTGCGGTAGGTACAGTTAATTCATATCCTGAACCAGTTAAATTGCTAGCACCTGAATCTATAGTAACATTTTTGCTGGTGTTTGCAACTCTAGATCCAGCAGGACCTGTTGGATACCAATTCAAATAGACAACAAATGTCGTAGTTGTACCTGCACGATTATCTAGCATAGCATCAAAATTAAACTTAACTTGAAAACCAGAATCCTTGATCGCAGAAGCTAATCCATAAGATTGTTTATCGGTTGTATTAAATCTGATATTTGAAGCTAATACAGCACCATCACTTGAAGCAGTACCCTCGAATGCTGTAGCGGTTGCAGCATAATATGTAATTCCTGACATTCTAAAATCCCTAAAAGTTCCAGCTACAGGATTGCTACTACCTGACACATTACCGCCAGTTGCCGTGCCTCTCGTTTGCAGGGTATTACTCCCAACTTGCATTCCAGAATTTGCAGAGTCATCAAGATATGTTCCATTAACCGTGTTATCGTTTGTGTACCAAAAATTAGTGTTTTTTATAACAGTGCCGTCAGTAGGTGCTGCATTATATAATGAAGCGTAAATATCTTCAGTTTTAGCACCAGCATCAAGAACGGAGATTGTCCCAATCACTATTGAAACGACCATTACTATGATCGCAATAAAAATACCAGATATGAGTTTGCCTCGCTTATTCATGTCCGGGTAATACCTCCGTTGAACCACTACTAGACGCACGCGCGCGCGCGTAAACTAGGGATGATTTTATAGTCCCCTATATGATACTACAAATAGTGAAATTAGTCAATTAGGGCATAGTAATTTACCTTATTTTTACACTCAAATACACTAAAACTTCATAAACTAGGGTGTTTTTCATGTATTCTAAAATGGCGACATTTATTAGCATACTAAAATTATCCGAGCATTAAGCTTGCCAGTAGAAGGACCGCTACAATAGAATTATCTTAAGTATTTACTTGCAGTGATGCAAACATCACAAATAGAAACAAATCTCTGATAATTTAGACTAATCCTATAAAATTAAAACTTAAAATTCCACTAATCAACCACCATTATCTAACTAATTTTTATATGGGTTTAGTCTAAGAAAACATCCAAACAGCAAGGAATTTTTGTGCCACGCAATTATCTAACCCGCTTTATAAGTGCATTTGCAAATTCGCTTAATTTGCTTAACTTAATAAAACTAGTTATAACTACACTACTTTGACTAAATTTTACTAGCTTAATTTGCGAAAACACAGTTACGCTCACTAAACGGGTTACAATTATTAACTACTTACTAGATTTGTATAAACATATTTGCCGCAAACCTCTATATCATTTATTGCCTAATGCTAACACGGGACACTTTTGCCTAGCAATTGAGCACCTAATAACTTAAAATCCAATGCTTATCTAAAACTGAAGTAGCAGATAATTTAGTAACCTAGATAAGTTTATAGCAGATTTCTACTAAAACCCAAATACTCGCTACACAAATATTAACTAAATTAGCGGACTAAGCGCAGCGATACTAGCGATTAAACAAAATGCAGAGTTATATGTTAATTAGGGAAAACTCATTAAGCAAACATTGCGATGGGTTTTATTCGCCTATAATTTTAATTAAAACGCGTTTATCACGTTTGCCGTCGAATTCACCATAGAATATTTGTTCCCAAGTCCCAAAATCTAGTCTACCATCTGTTATCGCAACAACAACCTCACGCCCCATAATAGTGCGCTTTAGATGAGCGTCAGCGTTATCTTCATATCCATTATGATCATATTGACTGTATGGTTTTTCAGGAGCAAGACCTTCCAGCCAGCGCTCAAAATCACGATGTAGCCCGCTTTCATTATCGTTAATAAATACGCTAGCCGTTATGTTCATGGCATTCACTAAACATAATCCCTCTCTTACACCACTCTCTCTAATAGCAGTTTCAACATTTGGGGTTATGTTAACAAAACCACGCCTCGAGGGCACGACAAAATGTAATTCCTTTCTATATGACTTCAATATCAAATACTCCTTGTCTTTAATATGATGCAAAATTTTAACCTTATATTGTGTATTTTAAAAGCTAGCCTCTTTAACTACTTATTAAAATAGTCAGCTTGTAAATCTACATAAACGCTAAAACATATATCGCATTGATTTGCATCAACATATTATAAACCTAGCTCGGCAAAATTGCAATAGTGCGCAACCTTCTTTCGCGTTATTGATAAAAGACATGCAAAAATATGTAGAGAATTATAATATAACCCTGGTTAAGACTAAAGTACAAAAATAGATGGATATCTAAACGTGTCCAAAAACAAACTCGAGTCAGTTTAATCTTAATAATTCTCGCTAATTCCATTAACTGGAACTGATAGTCTGTATAAATTATCGCAACCCTCTCAACTCTTAGCGCCTCAGCAATGTCATTTACACTACATACGTGCTATTTGTGTAGTGCAGGGTTTGCATTAAATCTTATGTCTTACTAATTAATTCAATAGAATTGAGCGTCTTAACACTTCAATGATATCCATTACTCTACCCCAGGTTAAATTAAGGTCGCAATCGTTTTTGGCTAATTATATCATCAGAGTTCCTCTCAATCTCGGTTTTGCATTGAATCTAAGATTTATGCGACTATAAGTTAGTAAGTGTATTGCATAAGTCCTGACGGATCCAAATGACATGACCATTAACATGTACTAAATTATTGTGTGCTATTAGAACTTATTGCGATCCACAATTCCGCACATATAATGCTTAATAAAATTACTAAATTCAAAAACACTATGTCGCCTAAGTTCTATTGCTTTCTTTATTGTCTACATATTTGATATTAATTCTTACTTTTTGTGAATTGTGTTGCCAACACTAACAATTATTTTAACATGTGATTTCAAACATTCCCGTCTAATCACTTATGACAGTGCTCATTAATGCTAGTGATTGCGCTGATGCTCTTCTTGCACTTGCTGCTCTCTTGGTCATACCAGAGGTCATAATCGAATTTAGTGCTTTTAAGTATTTTTCTATTAACTCCACTACAACATCTACGCACAATTCATTCTTAGTTGCACTAGCTGATTTACTTTGAAGGTCCAAGATTTCATTCTTAATTTCTTCTAGTTTTGATATAATTTCGATGTCGCTAATCTCCTTTAAATCGAGCTTTATTGCAATCTCCGCGACCATGCGGACACTTTCCCAAATTTTATTTATAACTTCTCTTATGACTTTTTTATCTTTAGCATTATCAAATTTATCGCTAAACCCTGTCGCTACCAATTTAAGCATATTAGTCGCACCATTTTTTTCTTTGACCACTTCGGCTTCATTTTGTTCAAAATATGTTGCGAGAATAACATAAAAGCGCTCATCGTGACCTAGCACATAACCAGCACCACCTGCCGCAAAAACCGATTCTGCATAACTTAGTGCATAGATCTCGCTCTCAAATGCACGCGATGCAACGGCATAACAAACCAAATCCTCACATTTTTTCAATTTGCCTATCAGTCTAGAAAATATCGATGTTTGACCCCAAAACAGAATAGAGAGCAAAACAAGTATGCTAATAATTATTATAATCGGTTTTCTTTTCTTTGATCTGTTTTTATTTGCACGCTTCAAATCTGGCATAGAACTTGTATGACATTTGCTCGATTCAAGATT